>DAITAB010000051.1:0-13315 GCA_036824525.1 Pyrinomonadaceae bacterium | reverse complement strand
GAATGGTCGAGAATAATATGGGAGTTGGAATCGCCGGAGCAAAAACGGCGTCGCGACAAATTTCCGAAGGGAAAATTATTTCCTGGGGAATTGAAGGCGCTCGAATAAATTGGGAGCTCGGGTTGGCGCGGCTTCGCGGCGGATATTTTTCAACCATTGCGCAGGAATTCACCAAACTGTGTCGCGAGAGTTTCAATGAGCGCGAGAAAGAATTTGTCGGTAAATCCAAGAAAGCCGTCCGCAAATAGTATGTCGAGGAATTCGCTGCGAGTCTTTGGTATTTACAACGCCGTTGCGTATTCGGCGTTTTTGTTTTTGTTCGTGCAGATTTCATTTTCGCAAGGATTGCCGCTCGCGAAACCCGAGGCGGTCGGAATGTCTTCCGCGAAGTTGGATCAAATTGATGCGCTTATAGAAAAAGATATTGCCGACAAGAAACTGCCGGGCGCGGTCGTCTTAGTCGGACACAAAGGGAAAATTGTTTTCCGTCGAGCTTACGGAAATCGTTCGCTTGTTCCGAAGGTTGAGAAGATGACCGTTGATACGATTTTCGACGTCGCTTCACTCACGAAACCGGTCGCGACTGCGACGTCAATCATGATCTTGGTCGAGCAAGGAAAACTTCGACTGAGCGACACCGTCGGAAAATTCATTCCCGAAATTCAAGACGAAGCCGCAAAGAAAATCACGATCCAGCAACTTCTCATACATACATCCGGCTATGCGCCCGACTTTGATCTCAAAGAAAAATGGATCGGACGCGATGGAATGATGCAGGCGCTTGCAAAAGAAAAATTACGCACTCCGCCGGGAACAAAATTTGTTTACTCGGACATCGGGTTTATTGCGCTGGGCGAGATTGTTGAGCGAGCTAGCGGAAAAACGCTCGATGTTTTCGCAAAGGCAAATCAACTGGCATTTTTGAACACGTCGACTTTTTTGCGGCGCGATATGAATCGTGGGACGCCGAATACGCTTTATAAAAATCTGAATCTGCTTGAACGAATCGCGCCGACTGAAAATGTTTGCGGGCAGCAAAGTTATTTGGGCGGAACGCCGGAGTCTGATTGCGGAAAAATCCTTCAGATTCTTCGCGGCGAAGTCCACGATCCAACTTCTTTTCGCATGAATGGCGTCGCCGGACACGCTGGACTTTTTTCAACCGCCGATGATCTCGCGCGCTATTGCCAGATGCTTTTGAACGGCGGAATTCTTGCTGGCAAACGCGTTCTTGCAGCTACAACCGTCGCGAAAATGACTTCGCCGATTGTCGTGAGCGACACGGGCGAAACGCGCGGACTCGGTTGGGACATCAACACTTCTTTCTCCGCAAATCGCGGCGAGCTTTTTCCGCTCGGCTCTTTCGGTCACACGGGTTTTACCGGCACCGGAATTTGGATTGATCCTACGTCGCAAACATTTGTCGTGTTTCTTTCGAACCGTGTTCATCCTGATGGCAAAGGCGACGTGGGACCGCTTCGTGCAAAAGTTTCTACAGTGGTTGCATCTGCAATCGAAGACACTCCGATCGAAAAATTTCGCGAAGCGGAAGCGAGATACAACGCGGCTGTGGCGGCGCAGGTTCAAGGTTTCAAATTCAAAGTTCAAAGTCAGTCGCCGACAAGTGTCAGTAGCCCGACCGTGAGGGAGGGCGCGATTGTCCTTAACGGCATAGACGTTCTCCAAAAAAATAATTTCAAACCACTCGAAGGTTTGCGCGTCGGACTCGTAACAAATCACACCGGAAGAAATCGCGCAGGGAAGCCGACGATTGATTTGTTGTATGAAGCGAAGAATCTAAAACTGGTCGCGCTGTTTTCACCCGAACACGGAATTCGCGGCGCGGCTGATGAAAAAGTTTCCGACTCGGTTGACGAAAAAACCGGTTTACCGATTTATTCGCTTTACGGCGAAACGCGCAAACCAAAACCCGAACAACTCGAAAATCTAGACGCGATCGTCTTCGACATTCAAGATATCGGCACGCGCTTTTACACATATATCTCCACACTCAAAGGAGTTCTTGAGGAAGCTGCGAAGGCGAAGAAAAAAGTTTTCGTGTTCGATCGCGTCAATCCGATCAACGGAGTTGACGTTGAAGGTCCCGTTGCCGATGCGGATAAGCTTTCGTTCATCGCACCGCATCGAATTCCCGTGCGACATGGAATGACCATCGGCGAACTCGCACGAATGTTTAATGATGAAGACAAGATCGGCGCTGATTTGGAAATCATCAAGACGCAAAATTGGACGCGCGCAATGTGGTTCGACGAAACTAATCAGACTTGGATCAATCCTTCGCCGAATATGCGCAGCCTTACCGAAGCGACTCTATATCCCGGAATCGGTTTACTGGAAACCACGAATTTATCAGTCGGTCGCGGAACTGACACACCGTTTGAAATCATCGGCGCGCCTTGGCTCGATGGACAAAAACTCGCGGCGCATCTGAATCAACAAAATCTCGCGGGAGTGAGATTCATTCCCGTAAAATTCAAACCGAACGCGTCGGTTTTTAAAGATGAAGAGTGCAGCGGGGTGAACATCCTCATAACAAATCGCGCGACGTTCAAACCTGTGCGCACAGGTTTTGAGGTCGCGCTCGCACTGCGAAAGCTTTTTCCGAACGAATGGAAATATGAGAAGTATGATCGTCTTCTTGTAAACGCGAAATTGTTTCAGTTAATAGCGAATTCCGCGCCGGTCGCGGAGATCGGGGAAGCGATAGCGGGACCGCTAGCGGACTTTGAAAAGCGTCGTGCACAGTTCTTGCTTTATTAGCCGGTTGAACTAGGTAGGTTGACAATAACTTATCACGCGATGTTATAAGTATTGGCAGATCAATAAATTGAGTCGCGCGACCGCGATCGGCGATTTACGGAATTCGGTAGGTCAGTCCAAAAAAATAGAAAAGTTAAACTCCAAGTCTCTGAAAGGAATAAAGAAGATGAATCGATATTTTGTGAAAGGCATTGCCACTGCCATGCTGCTGGCGTTTTGTGCTTCAATCGCACTCGCACAGGAAATCACCGGTTCAATTGCCGGAAGTGTTCGAGATGCAAACGGTGCGACGGTTGCCGGCGCAGCGGTAACTTTGACGGATACTGATAAGAAGCTGGTGGTTCGAACGTCCGTGACGAACGATGATGGCGCCTTCATCTTTACGCCGATTCCTGTGGGTAGCTATTCAGTTTCTGTTGAAGCTCAGGGTTTTAAGAAATCGGTTCGCACAGGAGTGAAGGTCAACGTCGGTCAGCGAAATACTGTCGATGTGGTCCTATCTGCTGGACGAATTGAAGAGACGGTAACTGTCGAAGCAAATCCCATCGCCGTTGATCTTCAGTCAGCTACTTCCGGCGCCGTAATTAACGGTGATCAGGTTAGGGAACTCTCGCTTAACAATCGCAATTGGGTTCAGCTTGTTACCCTTTCGCCCGGCGTTTCAAACGATCTTAATGACAGTGTCTCCGTAGGTACGACGGACCCGCAAACAGGAGCGGTTAATCTAATATCGATTTCGGTAAACGGTGCTCGATCCAGTCAAAATACTTTTACGGTTGACGGCGCGGACATCACCGACCGCGGTTCAAATTTAACTATTCAGGCCTACCCAAGCGTCGATTCAATTGGTGAATTCCGAGTACTTCGCTCCTTGTATCCAGCGGAATCGGGAAGAAGCGGCGGTGGGCAAATAAACGTTGTCACGCGCAGCGGTTCTTCGAAATTCCACGGCAACTTGTTTGAATTTGTCCGAAACGAAAAATTCAATGCAAACACTCCGGCGATCAACAGCTTGACGGTCGTTCCAGCTACTTTAGGAAGAGATTCAAAAGGTAAAGCAAACCGCACACCTTTTCGCTACAACAATTATGGTTGGACGTTGGGTGGTCCCGTTTATTTTTTGAAGTTTGGCGAGCGCGATCCCGGTGATGGCTATTTTGGACGCTGGAGTAAGACATTCTTTTTCTTTTCGCAGGAGTTTCGTAAGGACGTTAGATATCCTACTTTTGTAACGACCGTGCCAAACGCACTGCAGCGTGCAGGTCTCTTCACCGTACCGATTTGCTTGCAGGCAACCGGGACAACTTGTACTTCGGTTCTTCCCGGAACTGCCACAACACCGGGTCAGGTAACTACAATTAATTCGCTCTCGCGACAATACCTCGATCGGATTTACAACTTGCTTCCACTTCCGAATTCGGGCACCAACACTCTGACATTCCCATTACGAAACGTAGCAAATTTCCGACAAGAGGCTTTCAAAATTGATCATAGTTTCAATGACAAAGTTTCCGTAAACTATCGCTATCAACGCGACAAGATTCCAACAATTGACGCCAATTCTCTTTTTTCGTCGGGAACCGGACTGCCTGACGTTTCAACGACATCTACCGATTCGCCCGGGCGCACGCATACCGTTCAAGGAATTTACGCGGCGTCATCGCGTGTGATCTTCGAGGGGCGTTATACATTTGGATACGGAGCAATTTTGAGCGAAAACATCGGGCTCCTCGCCCTGAGTAGGACGCCAATTGTTGCTTCGCTTCCCTATGCGAATCAACGAGATCGCGTACCGTCCGTTACCGGAAACGGATTTACGGCACTCGGCGGCTTTGGTCCTTACAACAACTTTTCGTGGAAGGGTAACATTGCTGGAACTGCGACGTGGATAATCGGAAATCACACCACTAAATATGGAGTGATCTATTCCAAGTATCGCAAGAACGAGAATGCGCTTGCAGGAGTTAACGAAGGACAATTCAGCGGGTTCAATACGCCGGGTACAGGTGTAACCACCAACGTTATTGCGCCGGGCGGAAATGCGACTCAACAATTGTGGGCTAACTTCTTGTTGGGAACGAACGCGACTTTGACTCAGGCGAGTTTTGATTACACCGCCGATTTGCGACAAAAAACTTTTGAGGCTTTTGCTCAGGATGAATGGAAATTTCGCTCTAACTTAACTCTTTATGCGGGCGTTCGATATTCATTCTTCGGCGCGCCTTGGGACAGAAATGGTCGGCTTTCAAACTTCGTTCCGTCACTTTGGAGTAGCGCAGCCGCGCCGCTCGTCGAAGGAGACGGCGACAGAGTTCCCGGAACGGGGAATTTCTGTAATGGACTAATCATCAACACAAACGGTTCAGCGGTGTTTCCAAACTGTACGCCGTCGCAATCGCCATACGGCAAGTTTGTTGTTTCTGCCCCGAAAAACGACTTCGCTCCGCGAGTGGGCTTGGCTTGGGATCCTTTTGGCACTGGAAAAACGTCGATCAGAACCGGTTACGGAATTTACCACGAGCAAGTCCTTAATGGATTTTATCTGACGACAATTGGCACTAACGTGCCGTTCCAGCAGAATTGTGTGGTCACCGGCGTGCGCATTGACAATCCGGTGCCGGGCGGATGCGCTGTTCAGGCGTCAAACTTGGTCAGCAATATTCGCACTGTTCAATCCAATTGGGAAACACCATACATGCAACATTGGTCGCTCGATGTGCAACGTCAGCTAAGCAACAAGACGATTATCACTGCAGGTTATTTCGGTTCTAAGGGAACCAATTTGATAGGCGGATTTGAAATGAATCTGCTAAAGCCGGGTGAGGCATTGGCAAGGCTCTGCGCTCCGATCGGTAATACTACGACGCCGACGGTTCCGTGCCAACAGCCCAATCAAGCGTTTTTCTCAACTGCACAGGAGGCGATTTTAGATCAAATTCGTCCCTATCGCGGTTATCGTTCGATAACCATGATTCAGCCGCGATACAATTCGAGTTATCACAGCCTACAGATCTCCGGACAGCAGCGCTTTAGCGGAGCCTCACAGGCTAATTTGGCTTATACCTTTGCGAAGAATCTTACCGACAATCCAAACGATCGGAGTGCAGCACCGCAGAATTCTTACGACATTGGGCTTGAGAGGTCGCGAGCGGCGCTTGACCGGCGACATATTTTCACCGTCAACTATATTTACGAGTTGCCGTATTTTAGTAAACAGAAAGGATTTGTTGGCAAGGTTCTTGGAGGTTGGCAGGCATCGGGAATTGCGACGTATCAAACCGGACTCGGATTTACGCCAACTGTTTCCGGCTTCGATCCGGCAGGTTTGGGATTGATACCGCCTCCGCTCACCGTTGCTCGGGCAGCTGTTTCGTGTAATCCGAACCAAAATGGGCCACGAACTGTTCAACAATGGTTCAATACTTCGTGTTTTCAAGTTGTTCCTATCAATAACACGAATCCAAACCCGCCAAATATCGGAAACGCCGCACGGGGTATCATCAATGGACCTCCGACCAAGCGGGTGGACTTCACCTTATCAAAGAACTTGCGTTTTAGTGAGAGATATCGGCTTCAGTTACGCGGAGAGGCTTTCAATGTATTTAACTGGACGAATCCGCGTGGGCTAAACACCACCGTTTGGAGTGCGACGACGCAACCGGTCTCGCAAGGTGGAAATGGTTCCTCGCTCTTTGGACAAGTAACTTCGTTCCGAGACCCGAGGGTTTTGCAATTCGGTGCGAAAGTTTATTTTTAGAGAATACTGGCTTTCCTGATTCTATGCTCACGTTGTTGCATTACAACGTGAGCATTTTTGTTTGTTAAGATGTTCGGCGTGAATAGTATGCTCATTCGATCTGCGAAGTTGATTCTACCGGATGGGGTGATTCGAGACGCGTCGATTCTGCTCGAAGGCAGAGTCATGACTGAAATTCGTCGCGGAGAAAGTAATTTTGATGAAACAACCGACATCTCGGTTGAAAATATCTGTGCCGGATTTATTGATGTTCACAATCACGGCGCGGTTGGAGTTGACGTAAATTCAGCGAGTGCGGATCAGCTTCATAAAGTTTCGAAATTTCTTGCGTCGAATGGCGTTACCTCCTGGCTGCCGACTCTCGTGCCCGATTCAGATGAAAATTACGCGCGCGCGATTAGTGCCATAGATGAGTTGATCTCGACTCAAGAGGAGCGCGAACCTGCGGCGCGAATTCTCGGCGTGCATTACGAAGGAATTTTTGCGAACGAAAAAATGTGCGGCGCGTTGCGTCGGCAGTTTTTCAAAAGCTTCAAACATGGAAACGAACTTGCGTCGCTGCCAAAACTGAAATCTCCAAGTGCGATTCATTTCACGACTCTCGCGCCCGAAGTGGAAAACGGTATTGAATTGATAAAAGAGCTCCGCCGGCAGAATTGGATGGTCGCGATCGGACACACCTGCGCAGATCTAAAAACACTTGATCAAGCAGCGGAAGCCGGAGCAAAACACCTTACGCATTTTTTCAATGCGATGACGCCGATTCATCATCGCGAAATCGGCGTCGCCGGTTGGGGACTTGCGAAAGATGAAGTCACGTTCGACATCATCGCCGACGGAATTCACGTTGCGGATGAAATGCTGCACCTAGCGTGTCGGGCAAAAACCGCAGAGAATGTTTCGTTGATCAGCGATTCGGTTGCGCCGACCGGTTTGGGCGACGGCGATTTTCAAATTTGGGGCGAGAAAGTTTCGGTGAAAAATGGGCGAACGCAAAACGAACGTGGAAGCATCGCAGGTTCGGTGATCACAATGCGCGAAGCGTTTCTATAAATGCTCTCGCTCAGTTTTTCGGAAATCGAAGTTTCGAAAATGGCGAGCGCGAATCCGGCGCGTCTGCTGGGAATTGAAAATGAATTCGGAAGTATCGAAGTCGGCAAACGCGCGGATTTGGTTGCGCTGGATGAGAAGGGCGCTATTACGCTGACGATCATCGGCGGGCGAATCGCTTTCTCGAAGAATCTCTCTTAAAGCATTGCGTTAGAGTGTTGGATGAAGTTTTGTGTCCCCGTTTTAGCGGGCTTTTCGTTTAGCGACGACGGCGTAACTGCGGAACTCAAGACAAGGAGCGATTTTTCATTCGCTCACCAAAGGTAAACCACTTTGTGTTTCGGCGTCGTCGCGTTTTGCTTTGGTCGTAACTAAAAACACACCTGCGAAGATTAGCGCGGCGGCAATGATTGGTCGAAACGACAAGATTTCTTTCAGAAAAATCACGGCGAGTGTGAAGCCGATTAGCGGTTGAAGATAGACGTAAACGGTCGCGATGCTCGGCGCAACACGCGCCAATGCCCAAGTGTGAAGATAGTAGGCGAGAATCGTCGGGAAGATTACGATCGCCGCGACATAAATCCAAGCCGAAGTTTCCACATTCGATAAGTCCAAATCGCGCATTGCGAAAATTCCTATCGGAACATTCACTAGCACCGAGAAAAGAAATAGCCAGGTGATTGATCGCAAGGCGCCATAGTGACTGATAAGGTTTTTCGAAAGCGCTACATAAGTTGCGTAGCTCAGACTGTTCAAGACGATCAGTAAATCTCCTTGAGTTGTTGCCGCAGAAAAACTCGCCTTGCCCGGATCGACGAGGTAAACGACTCCGCATGCCGCGATCACTACGCCGAGTATCGTGCGAAAAGACAGAGTATCGTTTCCAACCAAGGCGCTTATTAGGATTGTGAAAATCGGAATCGTTATTGAGATTAGGGAAGTGTTCGTCGCGGTTGTGAGTGATAGTCCTTTGAAGAATAAAAGTTGATTCAAGGCGACGCCGAGCATTGCGAAGAGCGCAAACTGAAAATAGTGAGCGCGCTTTTCGAGCCACAAATTTCCACGCAGCTTTGATAAAACGACAAACGCCAATGCTGCACCCCCAACGCGGAAACCGACAATCGCATTGCTTGAAAAAGTCTGCAAAGCAAATTTTCCAAGAGTCGGCGCAGTGCCAAACATCAATTGAACGGCGAGAAGGGCGACGTGCGGCGCAAACGATGAATTATTTTTGAAATTCTTCACTAGAAGGCAGAAACGTGAACGTTATGGAGCGTGTTCACAGTTTAAAGTAAGCTCAAAAGCACGCTTGTTAACACTCGTGTTTCTGCAAAGTTCAGGCTACGCCAAAAGAAGTGCCGGATTTTCGAGGAGTGATTTCAGCGTTTGCAAAAACTTCGCACCCGTTGCTCCATCTACTACCCGATGATCGCAAGACATCGTGATGTTCATCATATTTCGAATAACGACTTGTCCTTCGCGCACCACGGGAACTGGAGTCGAAGCACCGATGGCGAGAATTCCGGCTTCGGGCGGATTTATGATCGCCGTGAATTCCTTTATGCCAAACATTCCCAGGTTGCTGATTGAAAATGTAGCGCCGGTATAATCTTCGGGTTGGAGTTTTTTCGAGCGCGCTTTGGCAGCTTTATCTTTGACCTCATCGGCGATCTCGTGAAAGGATTTTTTGTTTGCAGAGCGAATCACCGGAGTGATCAATCCTTCGTCAATCGCGACCGCAACTCCGATATCTGCATCTTCGTAAAAGCGAATCGCCCGATCCTGATACGAAGAATTCACAAAAGGGTGCTTGATCAAACTCACCGCCGTCATTTTTATAATGATGTCATTGAGACTGATTTTCTGTTCGTCTGAAAGTTCGGCGTTGATTGCTTTACGAAGAACCATCGCGTTGTCCATTTCAACATCGACCGTTAAGTAAAAGGTCGGAATCGGTCCGATGGATTGAGTCAGACGGTCGGCAATCACTCGGCGAATTTGCGAAGAAGTCTCATCGCGAAATGCCGACGCACCGAAAACCTGCGAAGGAACGAAAGTTCTCGCGACAGCAGTTTTGGTCCCCGCAAATGATTCAATATCGCGCTTGATTATCCTTCCTTGCGGTCCGCTTCCGGCAACTCCTCGAAGATCAATTCCGCGTTCGCTCGCCATTCGCGCCGCGATCGGCGAAACGAGAACGCGACCGGTTGGAGGTGCGGTTGAAGGCGATGGTTGCGCAGCATCAGAAGCTTTCGCTGAAACGCTCTCAACTGTAACTGATGTCGAACTACCATTTCCGGTGGGTAATTTTGCGTCGGACGTTTTACCTGGTACCGCCGTCTTCGCGGCGCCGATTTCCGCAACCAACGCGGAAATGTCTTCGCCGGCTTTTCCGGTAATCGCGATTGCTTCGCCGAGAGCAGCCGTCTCGCCTGCGGCGCGTATAATTTTCAACAAAACTCCCGCGGAGAGGGCAGTCATCTCCATCGTCGCTTTGTCTGTATCGACTTCGGCGAGGGTTTCGTTTGCGTCAAATGACTCGCCTTCTTTTTTTAGCCAACGCGCAATTTGTCCTTCTTCCATCGTTGGCGAAAGTTTCGGCATTAAGAATTTTTCGGCCATAAAGTTAAACGGAACGCCGTCATCCTGACGGCAACGAACGTGTTCGGCGTTCGTAAATCTCGATTTATTTCAAACCCGAAACAAATTAACCATGCGTTAGATTGCATGCGCAATCTTTGCCGTCAGGATGACGGCGCTCCATCATAAATAACAAACGTCCTTCACCGCGGCGATGATTTTCTCAACGCTCGGCAAAGCAGCGACTTCCAGATTCCGGGCATAAGGCATCGGCGTCTCGGCACAAGAAATTCGTTTGATCGGAGCATCGAGAAAATCAAAAGCGCGCTCCATCACCTGATGAGAAATCTCCGCGCCGACCGATGCAAATGCATGTGACTCTTCCGCGATCACCAAACGATTCGTTTTCTTCACGGAGTTTACGATCGTTTCGATGTCGAGCGGTTTGATCGTTCGCGGATCGACAACTTCAATCGATACGCCTTCTTTTTCGAGTTCTTCCGCCGCCTTCAAAGCCTGCGGCAGGGTGAATGAACGCGCGACGATAGTGCAATCTTTTCCTTCGCGTTTTACGTGGGCAACGCCCAGCGGCACGAGAAAATTCTCGTCGTCAGGAACTTCGCCCTTCATTCCATACATTGTTTCCTGTTCGAGAAAGATGACGGGATTGTTGTCGCGAATAGCCGACTTGAGAAGTCCTTTCGCATCCGCGGCGGTCGAAGGCATCACAACTTTTAATCCGGGGAAGTTTGCATAGAACGCCTCAAACGACTGCGAGTGCTGCGATGAAACCTGATAGGCGGAACCATTTGGTCCACGGAAAACGATCGGCACTTTGAATTGTCCGCCGGACATATAGTGCATCTTTGCTGCGTGGTTGATGATCTGATCGGAGGCGAGAACCGAGAAGTTCCATGTCATAAATTCAATCACCGGGCGAAGTCCTGCCATCGCCGCGCCGACTCCGACCGCCGCGAATCCGAGTTCGGTAATCGGAGTGTCGATCACACGTTTATCGCCGAATTCCTTCCAGAGTCCGCGTGTAACCTTATAGGCGCCGTCATATTCAGCAACTTCTTCGCCCATTATGAAGACGTTTTCGTCTCGTATGATTTCTTCCCGAAGCGCCTGATTGAGCGCATCCCGAATGGTAAGTAAGGACATAATAAATTTATCAGCTGTCAATAAAGATTAATCAAAAGTTGCGATACGAAACGCCGCAAAAATCTAGGCATAAACATCTGTAAACAATTCACTCTCATCGGGAAATGCACTTTCCTCGGCAAACTTGATCGAGGCATTTACAACTTCTTCCGCTCGACGGTGAATTTCTTCGAATTCTTTTTCGTTGAAAACCTTCGCGTCTTTCAAAGAATCCTTGAATAATAAAATCGGATCGCGCTCCTGATATTTTTTAATTTCTTCTACGGTTCGATATTTCCCCGGATCCGACATTGAGTGTCCCATATAACGATAACAGCGAATCTCAAGCAAGGTTGGCGATCCATCTTTTCTCGAACGTTCAAGCGCGCGCAACATTGCTTCGCGCACCGCCATCACGTCCATACCGTCAACAAATTCATTTGCCATTCCATAAGAGTCAGCTTTTTTTGAAACCCGCGCCATAGACATAGCGCGAGTTTGAGAAGTTCCCATTCCGTATTGATTATTCTCACAAATGAAAATGCATGGAAGTTTCCAAAGCTGCGCCATGTTCAGCGATTCATGGAAAATTCCTTGATTAACCGCGGCTTCGCCAAAGAAACATACGGTAACCGCGTCAGTATTCTTGTAGCGCTGCGCGAAAGCCATTCCTGCTCCCAAACCGATTTGTCCGCCGACGATTCCATGTCCGCCAAAGAAATTGTGTTCGGCGGAAAACATATGCATCGATCCGCCTTTTCCTTTTACGCAACCCGTCACTTTTCCGTAAAGCTCCGCCATTACCTCTTCCGGTTTTATTCCGCGAACGATCGCCTGGACATGATCACGATATGCGGTAATAACGAAGTCGTCCGGGCGAAGCGCAGTAATTGCGCCGACGCCTACCGCTTCTTGTCCAATATATAAATGGCAAAATCCGCCGATCTTTCCCATGCGATAAACTTCCGCACATTTCTCCTCGAATCTGCGTCCAAGGATCATTTGGTAAAGCATTTCGCCCAGCAGCTCTTTGGGCGTTTCGCGGATGGACTCGATTTGTTTTTTCTTTCGCTGAAGATATTCCGCTTGAGCGGTTGCCGGATCATAACCAGCCTCCGTTGACTCTGACTTTTCGGATTTCACAATTTGAATATTTTTCATGTTTCAAAGAATTGAAGGAACAGGCGATCGCGCTTATTTCGGTAAGCAATATCGTCAGAAAATTATATGCGACTGAAAATCGTTTCGCAAAAAAACACCAAAATAAAAAGAAAAAAGAGCGGAAGCCATTTAGCACTTCCGCTCTTGAATTTTACAACGAAGGGAATCCCTTAACGAATGACCATTGATGGGTCACCGGTTAACTGCAGGGTTCTACGAACGTCCATGTCGCTCGTCGTTAACTTCGATGTACGAAGGATATCTCCTAATCTGACACCCGAAGATTGCGAACCAAAGACCAATTGAGTTGCGCGAATGGCAATTGGCATTTGATCATCGGTATAAGAAAGTCCGCTGGAAGCGAAAGTAGCGATTGCGCCGCCGTCCGGATTCTTAACCGCCGCTTCAGTAAGACTGTCGGCATTAGGACTATTCGAATACGCATTGAGGCAACTGGTTACGATCCACAATCCGTAGTTGGAACTTTGAAGCGCGGCGGCATCGTTTGCCGTAAAGACTGCCGTGCTCGCCCAGAGATTAGTGGAACCGTGTCCGGTGAAAGTAGCAACTTTCGGATTGCTTGCCAGTCCCTCGAGAATTCTCGAACGCATTTCCGAATCAGAAAGATTCGTTCTCTCGATACGAACCGCGATTACATTACTTGGCAAAACATTTGCCAAGGCGTTATTCGAATTCTCGAAATCGTTATCCGATACGAGGAGATCGCGCGTTTCGGTGCGAGTTGGCAGATTCGCATAGCGAGTCAGTTTCGCAACTAGTGAGTTGGCTTCCTGTTGTGTTGCGACGGGAAGACGTCCGACAGCAATGTCTTCGACTCCGTCA
>DAITAB010000226.1:0-4070 GCA_036824525.1 Pyrinomonadaceae bacterium | reverse complement strand
TTATGTCGTAGACGAGTTTGTTTTGAGCGAACGCACACTTGCCCGCGGAATTCTTAAAGCCGATTTTGTTCGAAAATTGGTGGCGCAACACAATAACGGAAAAGATCACTCCTCAAGAATTTTTCGACTGGTCAATTTTGAGATGTGGCAACGTCGTTTTATCGATGGTGAAACGCATTGACCGGAACAAATATGTCAGAAACCGATTCCGAATTGACCGCGCACTCTCAACCGCCAACTCTTCGCGGTCGCGATATTCTGTGTTTCAGTCATGATTGGACCGGTGACCCACTTTCCAAAACCCATCTTATGCGCGTTCTGTCGCGTAGTAATCGAGTCCTTTGGATCAATGCCATCGCGAATCGAATGCCTACTGCTTCAACGAAAGACCTCTCAAGGATTTTCGCGAAGCTAAAAGGATTCATGGAGCCTTTACGCGAAGTCGAAAAAAATATCTTCGTTTTGAATCCATTGGCAATTCCCAGTTACGGAAGCGAAGTAGTTCGCAGTTTTAATACGAAATTCCTGCTTGGTCAGGTGAAAGGTGCGATGCGAAAACTTAGTTTTCAGTCGCCTGTTAACTTTATCTTCAATCCGGCGGCGGGTTTGCTTGCGAGAAAACTTGGCGAGGAAAAACTGATTTATTATTGCGTTGATGAATACGCCGCCTTCACCGGAGCTTCCACCGGACTAAAGGAAATTGAGGACAAACTTTTTCGCGAGTCGGATGTTGTCATAGTCTCGGCGGAAAAGCTCTTACACGACAAAAAACATTTCAACGAAAATACTTTTATGCTTCGTCACGGTGTCGATTGGGCGCATTTTCGCAAAGCACTCGATCCGAACACATCAATTCCTTCGGACGTTAATTCGCTTCCTCATCCGATTATCGGATTCCACGGACTTCTTGCGGATTGGGTCGATTTTGATCTCATTCGTAAGATCGCGGAGCACTTCAAAAATGGTTCAGTTGTATTGATCGGAAAAATTTCCGTTGATGCAGAAAGAAAAATCCAAATTCTCGAAGGAATACCGAATGTGCATTTTCTCGGTCGCAAACCTTACGCGGAATTGCCCGCTTACTGCAAGTCTTTTGATGTTGCGTTGAATCCCTTTGAGATCAGCGAACTGACTTTGGCTGCGAATCCGCTCAAGATCCGGGAATATCTGGCTGCGGGTTTGCAGGTAAGTTCGACCGATATTCCTGAAGCGCGAATTCTCGAGCATTGCCTGGTTGCAAATACACATGATGACTTCATTTCAAAAATCGAAATGGCGCTGGCAAATCCGAAGTCGCGAAATGTGATTAGCGATTCGGTAGTAGACGAAAGCTGGGAATCAAAGGTTGACGAGTTAGGCGCCATTCTCGACAAACTAGACGCGACGCAAAGGAAATCGTGAGCAGATTTACGAAAATTCTCGTAGCTCTTTTGGTTTTTGTAACAATTTGGATTTGTGTCGCGCCGTTTCTTGCGCAGCGGCTTGTAGTCGAACGCGAAATCGAACACGCGGACGTGATTCTCGTTCTTTCGGGATCAGCGGCTTATATCGAGCGCACCCAAAAAGCGGCAGCGATTTTTCGTGAAGGGAAATCGCAAAAAGTTTTGCTGACGGATGACGGCGAGCGCGCCGGTTGGTCACAACAAGAAGAACGCAATCCGCCTTTCGTGGAATTGGCGAAACGCGAGTTGGTCGCACAAGGCGTCAATGAAAATGCGATCGAGATAATGCCGGACGAAATTTCCAACACGCATTCAGAGGCGATCGCCCTTGCGCGCAAGATGCGCGAAGGTAATTTGCACTCCGCTATTCTTGTGACTTCGGCTTACCATACCAGAAGGTCGCTTTGGACATTCGAAAAGTTACTCGAAGGTGAGCATGTTGAAATCGGAATTGAATATGCTCCGACCGGTCAACAAACTCCGTCGCCTTCGTCGTGGTGGCTTTATGCAAGAGGTTGGAATGTCGTGGCGGGTGAATACGTGAAATCGCTCGCTTATTGGGCTTATTATCGTGAATAGAATTTGCGGTATTGACGTTTGATCAAAATATTATGAATTCTGCAGGTGCTAAAACTTGGGAGCAATATCAGAAGGAACGCAAACGGAATTTGCGCGGCGGTAGAAATTCGAATATCACCGGCGCAACTTCATCGCGCAAGAAGTCTCTTATTGTTTTGTTAGCTGCGTTGATCGCAATCGTGTTGATTGGCGCCCTTTCGTTTCTATGGTATTTCCGCGAAGTTCCCTTGGAAGTCTCGGGCGCGACGATCTACGTAAAGTCCGGCGGAAATTTTCAGACGGCGCTTGATCGCGCAAAATCCGGCGATACGATTTTGCTTCAAGCAGGCGCGACTTTTTCCGGTCCTTTTTATCTTCCAAACAAAACCGGCAGCGAATTCATCACGATTCGCAGCTCAGTTCCCGACAGTCAACTTCCACCGGGCGACACGCGCATTGATCCAAAGAAATATGCGAGCGTTTTTCCAAAGTTAATATCGCCTGTCGCGGAACCCGTTATTACTGCTAAAGAGAGCGCACATCATTATCGTTTTATCGCGGTCGAATTTGGCGGAACGAAAGACGGCGTCGGGAATATCGTGAAGTTAGGAACTACCGAAGAGAAAAGTATTGCGGAACTTCCGCATCACATCGAGTTTGATCGGATTTATATGCACGGCACATCGCCGCTCGGACAACGACGCGGAATCGCCGCGAATGGTCGTTTCATCAAAGTGATCAATAGTTATATTTCGGACATCAAAAGGAAAGGCGACGAGAGTCAGACCATAGCCGCTTGGGCGACAGACGGACCGATTGAAATCATAAACAACTATCTCGAAGCGGCGGCGGAAAATGTTTTATTTGGCGGTGGTGGTTCGACATTGAGACTTGTTCCAACCGACTGCTTGGTAAAGGACAATTTTATTAATAAGCCGATCAAGTGGCGCGAAGAAGGCTGGCAGGTAAAAAATCTATTTGAAATAAAGTTCGGCAAAAGAATTCGCGTTACGAACAATCTCATGACCGGAAATTGGGGAATGGCGCAGGACGGAACCGCGATTCTGTTTTCTACGCGCGAGGACATCGGCAAAGAAACCATCATTGACGAAATATATTTCGAAAACAATATCGTGCGCGGTTCAGGTAATGGTATTAGCGTTTTCGGCGCGGAGGGAAGCGGCGGTCATCGACTCTACATCCGCAACAATATCTTCGACGACATCAACGGACAAAAATGGGGAAGTTCCGGGTTCTTCATGAAGTCAACCGCCTGGGATGGTTTGGTGATCGAAAACAACACGATTATACAAACCGGAAATATTGCGAATGCCTACGATGACCCTTCAAGGAGTTTCGTTTTTCGAAATAATATCGTGTTCGAAAATGAATACGGTTTCAAGGGTGACAACGTAGGCTCGGGAAATCCAACAATCGCAAAGTTTTTCACAAGCGCAGACGTCAATTACAACGCCATTATCGGCGGTGATGGCTCACTCTACCGCGGCACGAATTTTTTTCCGACTTCGATCGATGAGCTGCGTTTTGTGAATTACTCCGGAATGGATTTTCGTCTGAAGCCCGAAAGTAAGTATCGCGGAAGAGGTTTTGGCGGAAAAAATATCGGTGCCGATCTTGATCCGAAAAGCGTTGGCGGTCGCTAAGAAAAAATTCAGGCGGTGCGATCCGCCCCGATTTTTCGCATCAGTTCATCAAAACGCGGATCATCTCTAAGAGGTGCAAGAAACTTATCGTTTTCAAACCACGGACGATTTTCGTTACCTAATTTAATGGCGCGTTCGAGCCACTTGAAGGCTTGATCGTTTTCTCCCAAGGCTGCATTCGCCGATGCCATCCAGTATGCGATGTCATGATCGGACTTTGCGAGTAGTCGCGCTTCTTCGGTGAGTTGTGTGCGAGCTTCCTCCGTGTCGCCATTTGCCGCCAACAGAATCGCAAACAATGGACGAATGCCATCCATTTGCGGATTTTGGGCGAGCACATCTCGCATTACTTCAACACCTTCTTTTTCTTTGCCGCTATATGAAAGTAGAACGGCTCGAAAAATTT
>DAITAB010000225.1:0-4072 GCA_036824525.1 Pyrinomonadaceae bacterium | reverse complement strand
CGAAGGAAGGAACTCTGCGTCGCGCAATGAAACGCGGCGAAAAAGAGCTCCAGGAATTTCTGCTCGATCAAAAAGTTTTCTGTCCTTCAACTTCGGTTTGGTCACCGGACGCGGAAATGGGCGATCGTCTGCTCGTCGAAATTTCGCGCGGTTGTTCGCAAGGCTGCAGATTTTGTTGGGCAGGTTACAACTACTATCCGCCGCGCGTCGTTCCCGCAAAAGATATTTTGGCGAAAGCACGCGAATGGCGCGCTAAGACAAACAAAATCGGTTTGGTTTCGACCGCCGTTTGCGATCATCCGGAGATTTCCACGATTTTGCGTGAACTTCGCGCGATGGATTATCGCATCTCGGTTTCGTCTCTAAGGCTTGATCAGATCAGCGAAGAGCTTCTCGATGCATTGGTGGAATCGCGCGATCAGCAAATCGCGGTCGCGCCGGAAACCGGTTCGGATCGCCTGCGCCGGGTTATAAATAAAAATTTAACGAATGATGAAATCGTGGAAATCTGCGGTGCGGTTTTTGACCGCGGAATGCTGACGATAAAACTTTATCTGATGGTCGGGCTTCCGACTGAGACGCAAGAAGACCTCGAAGAAATGATCGTGCTCGTTGAGCGCATCAAAGACCGTATGCTCGAAGCCGGAAAGAAATTCGGACGCGCGGGAAAAATTATTCCATCGCTGAATGGTTTCGTTCCGAAACCGAACACGCCTTTTCAGTGGAATGCGATCTGTGAAGAAAAAGAATTGAAAAATCGTCTGCGTTGGGCAGCGAAAAATTTGTCTGCGATTCCGAATGTGGAAGTGCGTTGGATGTCTGCGAGAATCGCGCACGAACAAGCGTTGTTCTCTTCGGGAGATCGAAGAATTGCGAAAGTGATTGAAGCGGCGGCGCGTATGAATGGCGACATCAAGGGCGCAATTCGCGAAACGAATCTCAACGTTGCGTTTCACACTTCGCGCAATCGTTCATACGCAGAATTTCTTCCGTGGACGATTGTTGATTCGGGATTGTCGTTTGAGTTTTTGAAAACGGAAAACGAAAAAGCAAACGAAGCGAAATCGAGTTTGCCGTGTCCGGCAGTGGAAAAATGTACTACGTGCGGAGTTTGCCCTACGACCTGGCTCGCCGATGCGGCTCCTAGTTTAATTCAAATCCAACCTGCGAAAATCCGCGCAATGCTCGCTGTGGTTTAACTTTCAGCACGAGTCACACACGAAAGTTCTAATTCGCCGAAAAGGAACTGGGCTTCGCAACGTGATCAAATTCGTATTTGTAATCGTAAAATCCGAAAGGTAGAACCGGAACCTTTTTCTTAAAGGCGATGTGTGCGGTCACCACATTGTTATTCATCGAAACTTCGACTTTTGCATCTTTTGGCAAATCCGAAATTTTTGCGAGCGCCTCAATCTGCATTCTCGCATCGTCAATTGAACTGAAACCGGTTCTCGGAATCGTTGTAGCTTTCAGGACCGCGGCGTTCATCTCCTGACGCAAATTTGCGCCTTGATAAAAAACGGGAACAAGTTGGACTCCCGCATTTGCCGTTAAAACAACGATCATCAAAATCAGTAGCATCTTCACCATAGCGCTACCGCGTTGGGAACTCTGTGTTTCGTAATTGTGATTCATAACTTCGAATCCTTTAAATCTATAAATCTACTTCCCGCCAATCACTTTTGAAATTGCTTTTCGGATCAAGGCTTCGGGAATCTCCCGGCTCGAAACAATTCGCGGTTGCCCGATCTTCTCGAGCAATATCCATTGCAATGAATTTCCGTAGTTTTTCTTGTCCGACTTGAGGGCAGTGAGAATTTGTCGAGACTCGATTTGTTTCGTTGAAGGAAGTGACCCAAGCTGTCCAACAACATCGTTTAACAATTCTAACTCAGGCAATGCTAAAATTCCAAGATTTTTCGATATTTCGGCGGCAACGAGCATTCCGATTCCCACCGCCTCACCATGCCGGAATTGGCTGTAACTCGTTGATTTTTCGAGTGCATGTCCGACAGTGTGTCCGAAATTCAGGATTTTGCGGGATTTTACGTCGGACCTTTCGCGCTCTTCAAGTGGGTCGCTCGAGACGATCGAAGCTTTGAAGAGCACATTAGCGCGGATCAAATACTCGAGTGAGGTTTGGAAAACCTCAGAGGCGAAGTGCGCCCGAAAAGTCTTGCACGGAAAATCTTCCAAAAATTTCTTCAGTCGAAAAAACAATTTCCGATCGCCGATGGCTCCATGTTTCAACATTTCAAAAAACCCCGATCGCACATCGCGATGCGCCAGGCTTCTTAAAACCGAAACATCTGCGAGAATTCCCGAAGGTTGATGGAAACTCCCAATCTGATTTTTAGCGAATTCTGTATTTATCGCGGTCTTTCCGCCGATCGAAGAATCAATTTGTGCGACCAAAGTTGTTGGAATATGAAGAACAGAAATTCCGCGCAGATACAAAGATGCGGCAAGCGCCGCAACATCGCCCACCACTCCGCCACCAAGCGCAATGCATCCGTCCGTACGCCGTATTGAAGCCTTTGAGAATCCTGCGCAAATTTGTTCGAGCGTTGCGAAATTCTTTGTGAATTCACCTTGCCCGATGAGCACTGTAGAAGTCTCAAATCCGCTGCGTTTCAAACTTCGCAAAATCTCTTTGCCGTATAAACGAAATACTCTTGAGTCCGAGACGACTGAAATCTCTCGCGTAGTTTTCGAAAAACAACGCGACGCGAATTCTCCCGCCCTGAATCGATTTTCGAAACCAATTTCGATCGGAATCGGCTTCCGCGGAGTGAGCGACCTCTTGGTTATTTTTGATTTCATTTGCTCGTGACTTAACCCATTGGAAGTTAACAAAAATTCGGTCGGGTAAACAGAGAGTATGGCGATTTTTCGCCTCGAAAAAAATTTAAGCAGGTGCAGCGACGTGGGAGTGCGCCGCACCTGCCATTTCGTAGTCACTGTCCTCACCCCAGCAACTACTCGAAACGGAGGTTTCACCTACCGTTTCAATTACTTTAAATATAGGAGTTTTCGAGGTTGTTTGCAAGAAAGGTATTGAGACGCTATGAGGCGCAATTCGGAGGCTTTTTGCCGAAGAAAATAGCGATAGTAAAGGCTTTAATGAGAATGTTTATATGCAAAACGCCGGAATTTTCCGGTTAGCCTAGAGTCTCGCGTATTACGGCGGCGAGTCGATTTGCTTTAGCCTCGATGATGGTCTGATCTTCGCCTTCTATCATTACCCGAGCTAGATTTTCAGTACCGGAGTATCGGAGAAGCAGTCTCCCGCGCTGACCAAGTTCTTGTTCGACTTCGCTTTTCACACGCTCGATTTCCGCCACTTGTTCGAAATCGCGTTTTTCTTTCACTTTCACATTCAAGAGAATCTGCGGAAACCGCTTTAATCCAATGGTGAGTTCGGAAAGTTTTTTTCCCTGCTCCTGCATCGCCTCAAGTAAAAACAACGCCGTCAGAATTCCATCGCCTACGAGACTGCAAAACGGAAAAATAATATGACCGCTTTGCTCACCGCCTATACTCAACCCTGAAGACAACAATCTTTCCAAAACATATTTATCACCTACTGGAGTGCGGATAAGTTCGATGTTGTTTTCACGAAGCGCAACTTCCAATCCCAGATTGCTCATTACGGTTGCAACTACCTTGTCATCCTTCAAAACACTATGTGATTTCAGGTGGTGCGCCATCGCCCACATCACCGCATCGCCATCAACAAATTCACCCTTATCGTCAATAAACAAAGCGCGGTCGGCATCGCCGTCAAACCCAATTCCGATATCGGCGGAGTCAGCGATAACACGCTCGCGCAATGAATCCATATGCAGCGAACCGCAATTCTCATTGATGTTTTGACCATTTGGCTCTGCATTTATTTTCGTCAGGTTTGCGCCAAACTCGGAAAAAATCCGCGGTGCTATTTCCGATGCAGCGCCATTCGCACAATCAATCACCAGCTTCAAATTCCCGAGCGCGAGTTTGGGAAATTCCTTATGAAAGTTCTTAGCATAGGAGTTTTGAAATTCAACCGCTCGCGAATCGTTTATCAGTT
>DAITAB010000224.1:0-4094 GCA_036824525.1 Pyrinomonadaceae bacterium | reverse complement strand
CGGTTCTTGTTTTGGTTTTTTCTTTAACTCTCTACATATTCCCGCCCGCTCGTTGGAATGGATTGATCGGACTGGTGCTTCCGGTTGTTACGCTTTGTGCGATCTACGCCGCGTATATTGCGCGTTTGACGCGAGCCGGAATGCTTGAGGTGTTGCGATCGGATTACATCCGGACGGCGCGCGCGAAAGGGCTCGATGAAAAAACGATTTTACTTCGGCATGCAATTCGGGGCGGACTAATTCCGGTTGTGTCTTATACCGGTCCGGCGCTCGCGTCTCTTCTCGCCGGAACTGTAGTAGTTGAAAGAATCTTTGCGATTCCCGGATTAGGAAATATTTTTATTCAATCAATTTTGAATCGCGATGAACCGCTGACCCTCGGAATCGTCGCGTTTCTTTCAATTCTGATAATGGTATTCAACCTTGTGGTTGACGTTTCATACGCGTTTTTGGATCCGCGAATTCGCTACGAATAGATTTATGGAGAACGAATCGAACACTTCCGTGCAAAAAGGTACGTCGCTTTGGCGCGATGCCTGGCGACGTCTTCTGAAAAACAAGCTCGCCGTTTTTGGTCTCGTAGTTGTCAGCGTAATGGCGATCATGGTCACCATCGGACCGCCGATTCTTCAGTATGGATTTGAACTTTCGCCGACCGAAATGCCGAACGACGCCACACTTCTGAAATCTTTTCCACCATCCTGGCGGCATTGGATGGGAACGGACGATGCCGGACGCGATATCTTCGCGCGAGTCTTGCAAGGCGGACGGATTTCCGTGATGGTCGGGATTATTTCCACACTAGTTTCGATCATTATCGGCGTTAGCTACGGCGCGACTGCCGGCTTTCTCGGCGGTAAGCTTGATAACTTCCTGATGCGCATCGTAGATGTCCTATATTCCATTCCTTACATTCTGATCGTGATTGTTTTACTTTCAGTTTTCGGCGGACCAAAGGCGCCGCAGTTTATAAAATCAATTTCCGATTTCTTCGGAGGCGGACAAGGATTAAGTCAGATCTTTCTGCTCTTCTTCGCGCTTGGTCTAGTTTCATGGCTTACGATGGCGCGCGTTGTTCGCGGTCAAGTTCTATCACTGAAGAATCAGGAGTTCGTAACGGCTGCGCGGGCGACCGGCGTTTCGAGTTTCGGAATCATTTTCCGGCATCTCGTGCCAAACGTTTTCGGTCCGGTGATTGTTTATGCGACTCTCACCGTTCCGCAAGTTATGCTAACCGAAGCATTCCTTTCATTTCTGGGAATTGGAGTTCAGGCGCCATACGCTTCATGGGGAAGTTTGATTACCGATGGACGAAACAACATCGGAATTTATCCCTGGCAATTGATTTTTCCCGGTGTGACGATGGCACTCACTCTCTTTTCATTGAATTTTTTCGGCGATGGATTGCGCGATGCGCTCGATCCGCAGACGCGTAAGTTTTAGGAGGTATTGGTGAAGAACATACTATCGCTCATTTTTATTTGCTCGGCTATTTTAATCGCCATTCCGGTCTTTGCTCAAAAGACCTCGAAAAAGCCGACACCGGAAAAGAAACCAACTCCGGCTAACAACCAAACAATCAAGCCGACTTCGGGAGTTAATATTGTGCGCGAAGGAAAGGGTATCGAAGGAATAGTGGTTGGCGTTTCCAGTATGGACGACGTCGAAAAGAAATTTGGCAAATCATACAAACTCACCGCTCACAAAAAATATTCCTATCAAATGTATTATGGCGCGCTCGGTCTTTCCTTTTATTCTTGTCAGTCGGATAAGAAGAAGCAGATTTTCGTAATCGAAATAAAATCGCCCTATAAAGCCAAGACTTCGCGTGGTATCACCCTTGGCGAGAGCACGGTCGAAGATATCCAGAGAATTTATGGAAAAAAGAAAGAAGGACTCGAGTATCGCGGGGTAGGATTTTATTACAACACGATTGGCGGAAAGAAAATCGTGACGGAAATCGACGTGATTGAAAACTTTGGTATCCGCCAGTGCAAGGTTTCAAAATAAGATGTCATCAAATAACGGAAAAATTCTCTCAGTTCGCGATCTGAAAACGTATTTCCATACGGAAGACGGAGTTGTGAAAGCCGTAGACGGAATAACGTTTGAGCTCAGCAAAGGCGAGACTCTCGGCATTGTAGGAGAATCTGGTTCGGGAAAATCCGTTGCGAATCTTTCGGTGATGCGATTAATTCAGGAACCGCCGGGAGAGATTGTCGGCGGCGAGATCAACTTCAGCGGAATAGATGTGCTCAAACTTTCGCTTGAGGAAGTTCGGAATATTCGCGGAAAGCGCATCGCTATGATTTTCCAGGATCCGATGACATCACTTAATCCCTTTCTCAAAATTTCTACTCAGTTGATGGAAGTTACGCGGCTTCATCTGAAGCACACGAAAGATCAAGCCCGCGAACACGCGATAAAAATGCTCAAACTTGTCGGGCTTTCGGATGCGGAAGGTCGTCTCGACAATTATCCACACGAATTTTCTGGCGGTATGCGCCAACGAGTGATGATCGCGATGGCATTGAGTTGCGATCCGGAACTACTCATCGCGGATGAACCGACTACTGCATTAGACGTGACGATCCAGGCGCAGATTCTCGAGCTGATAAAGGATCTTCGCACGCGAATGGGAACGAGTGTGATTTTGATTACGCACGATCTCGGCGTCGTCGCCGGAATGACGGACAAGATCATCGTGATGTATGCGGGAAAAGTTTTCGAGCAAGCGCCTACACGCGAACTCTTCGCGACTCCTGCGAACCCTTACACCAAAGGACTACTGAAATCCGTACCTGATCCGGCACATGAAGCGGGCGAACCGCTCTATCAAATTCCGGGCTTACCGCCCGATGTTGCCCATCTTCCACCCGGATGCCCTTTTGCGCCGCGCTGTGAAAAAGCGCAGGAGATTTGTCGTCGGGAATTTCCTCCTTTTGTTCAGATCAGTGTGAATCATCATTCCCTTTGTCATTTCGCAGCGGAGACTTATCAGGAATCTTTGAAGGAGAAAAACATTTAGAATGTCGGCTCACGAAAACAATCTGATCTCGCTCAAAGATTTCAAAGTTCACTACAAAATCGGCGGCGGTCTTTTCAAGGAACGCAAAATCGTGAAAGCGGTGGATGGCGTTACCCTTGACATAAAAAAAGGCGAAACTCTGGGGCTCGTAGGCGAATCGGGTTGCGGAAAATCAACTCTGGGCAAGGCGATTTTGCGTCTGGTCGAACCGACGGGCGGTCAGGCTTTCTATAAAGGAAAAGATTTGGCGCATCTTTCCATCGGCGAAATGCGCGATCAGAGAAAACACCTTCAGATGATATTTCAAGATCCTTACGCGAGTTTGAATCCGCGTATGACGGTCGGACAAATCATTGGCGAGCCGCTGCGAACGTTTGGTCTGGCAAACGGAAAAATAGCCCTCGAAAAAGTTTCAGAGTTGATGGAAACGGTCGGACTCTCGCGCAGATTTATCAAGCGTTATCCACACGAATTTTCCGGCGGACAACGACAGCGCATTGGCATCGCGCGGGCTTTGGCAGTCGATCCGGAGTTTATCGTTGCGGATGAACCGATTTCCGCCTTAGACGTTTCAATTCAGGCTCAAATCATGAACTTGATGGAGAGTCTGCAAACGAAAAAGAATCTCACTTACCTTTTCATCTCGCATGATCTGCGCGCAATCAGGCACGTTTCGGATCGGGTAGCGGTGATGTATTTGGGAAAGATCGTTGAACTTGCTGATGCCAAAGATATTTACCGGGAACCGCTTCATCCTTACTCAAAGGCGTTGATTTCCGCCGTTCCGGTTCCTGATCCGGAAATCGAAGCGCGACGCGAGAGGGAAATTCTGAAGGGCGATGTTCCGTCGCCGATAAATCCTCCATCTGGTTGTCATTTTCATACGAGATGTCGTTATGCAGTTGAAGACTGCAAACGAATCGTTCCGGAGTTGGTTGAAATTAAGCCCAGACACTTTGCTGCATGCATAAGAATCTCGCCTAACCGACCGAATATTGAGGAAAACTTGTAACCGGTGTCGACGAATTTGCATCGTTTTCTTAGCATTCCCGCGTCAGCCCGCTTA
>DAITAB010000223.1:0-4112 GCA_036824525.1 Pyrinomonadaceae bacterium | reverse complement strand
AACACTTCAACCACTTGTTTGTGCAGCGCGCCTTTGCTTAAAATCTTTGCAAATCTTATCGCAATTCTAGGATTCTGTTTTGCCAGAGACTTTGTAATTGAAATTAGCTGGTTGAAATTGTTTGTGTCATTCAATTTCAAGAAACAGCCGGCGCGCATTGGTAGAGCCTCTCGGTCTCTTATTCGTAAGGGTAACGCTTCCACCGTTTTCAAAGCTCGCTGACAGTCTCCGATAACTGCGAAGGCTTCGGCAATATTTAGCCGGGTTGAATTGTCAGGAATTTCGTTTTCGGAAATGCTACTTAAAACGTCGCGCGATTCTTGTATTTCATTGAGTTGAAAATGCGCCAAGGACAAACTTAATTTGGCCCTAATCAGAGTTGGCTCGAGCGATAAGGCTTTATTTGAAAGTGATTTTGATTCATTCAGACGGTTTTGTTTGAGCCGCAATCTAGCCATCAAAGCGAAACCATTTGCATCTTTCGGATGCGCGATCACAAAATCAAACAAATCTTTTTCAACCTCTGCGAGTTTTCCGTCCTCAATTCGTCGTTCAAGACCTTCGAGCGCAATTTTATCCGATGATATTTTCTGCCCCGAAACCGCGAACACGAAACAAAAAATGATCAACCAAGTTTCCGCGCCGTGAATTAACTTAATTTGGAATTTCTGCATTATTTCCCATCGGCGAATCGCTTTTTCGATTTGCGGCTTTTAATTCTTGGTACCTTTTTAGTTCGCGGTCAGCTTCGTCTTTGCGGGAGGTTTTTCGGTAGGCGATGCTCAACTGGTAATGGATATAGTCCTTATTCGGATCGAAAGAGATTGCGGTTTCGAGATGTTGAATTGCTTTCGACATTTCATTTTTTTCTAAGAAAATTTTCCCAAGCTGATAATGGGCATCGGCATAGTCATTTTTTAAGGTGATCGCCTCTTCCAAAATCACAATCGTTTTTTCGATTTCAATTTTCCTTTCAATTAACGTCAACGCGAGGTGATACTTCGACAAGGCATCATTCGGATTCAGTTCCAATTCCCTAAGAAAGGATTTTTCCGCTTCATTGTAACGATTAAGGCGTATGAAACATTGTCCGGTAAGATAATTCGCTTTTGGAGTTTCCGGCGCCAACGAGATGACATTATGAAATTCTTTGACGGCTCTGGAATAATCACCGAGGATCATAAAACCTTGAGCGGCGTAAAACAGAGCCTCAGGATTTCTTTGCGAGACCTCTGCCACCCTGGAAAATATCCGCGCCGCGTCTTGGTTTCGTTTCAACTGTATCAGGGAAATTCCGTAAAAGTACGCGAGTTCGGAATTGCTGACGAGACTTGTTTCGATCGGTTCCAGTGTTAAAACTGCATTCGTAAAGTCTTTGATGAAATAATAACTCGCGCCGAGCATCTCTCTGATCAGTTTGTCTTTTGGAGTCGCCTTTAAATGACGCGCCAAAGGAATAACGGACTTATCGAATTGTCCCGCCCGAAAACTAACGATTCCCCAGTTCCGGTCTAAGCCTTCGAAATCAGGTTTCCATTTTGAGGCCGATGCAAAACTTTCCGATGCATCTTCTGTTCGTCCGTTTTGTACGGCGATCACGCCAAGATTATGAAACGCTTGTGCAAGAATATTGCTCAAGTAAACTTTGATTTTATTTAACTCCGCGATTCTTCCCGGTGGTAAATCTATCTTACGAGAGGTTACATTCTCGGAATCACCGGACTTATTATCCGAGTCTCCCACAACCTTTCCGAGAATTTGACTGATTTCGTCGCGAGCTGATTGAATGGACTTTTCCTGTAATTCACGGGAAAGCCTTATTTCCTTTTCGCCTTCCTCCTTGCGACCCGTTTTGAGCAACAAACGTCCCAGCATAAAGTGAGTTCGCCGAGACTGATAATTCGTTTCGGGCTTTCCTCCTTCTAAATCAACCGCATAACGGAGATTCTTTTCGGCTTCGACCAGTTCGTTTTTTTCGATCTGCGACTGCGCGAGAAATAAATATACTTCGCCGCGTTTGGAATTAATCTGCAGGGCTTTCGTAAGATATTTGAGAGCCTTTTCGTGATTATTTTCCGAAGAAGCCACAACTCCTGCAAAAAAATTGGAGTAGAAATCGTCCGGCGAAAGTTTTAGTTCTTCTTCAAATGAAGCGCCCGCATCAGAAAGTCTTTCGCTCCCACCTTGCTGCAAAAGCAAATAGCCAAGAAAGAAATTCGCACGCGGATACTTTGGATTAACGGTCAAGGCGCGCCGGATTTCGCGTTCAGCTTCAAGCGGATAATTCGTTTTTTCATAAGCTCGCGCGAACAAAAGATGTAGCTCAGCGCTTTCTTTTCCAAGAGAAATTTGAATTTCTTCAAACAAGAGTTTGGCGCGTTCCGGTTGTTTTAGGTAGAGATAAGTTAGCCCCAGCGCGTTTCCAACATCTAAATCGGGAGCGACACGGAAGACTGTTTCAAGTTCCGGAAGTGCGGATTTGTAGTCTTCTTTCGCGAAATAAATATTTCCCAAAACGTAATGTGCGCCGGGATATTTCGGATCTATAGCTACTGCATTCTTTGCTTCTAACAATGCCTTATCCGTTTTATTAAGCCGCTGATACGCAACTGCGAGATTAGTGCGATTTGGTGCGGAGTCAGAATAACTAAGAGATTCGGCTAGGAGATTTGCTGCCTCGGAATAATTTCCTTGTTCAATTTCAATATTTCCGGCTCTCTGAAGGGCAATTCCAATAATTGCGCGGTTTTCGACTGCTGCGTTATTTAAGTCACCGGATATCTGATAGGTTTCAGCTGCGCTGAGGTGTTTTAGTAGTTCGTCGTTTGTTTGGCTGTTTTGAGTTCTTGACTTGGGTTCGGTTTTCTTCGGAATTGTTTTTTGAGCAGAAATATTGATCGCGAAAACAAGTAAAACGGTAATCAAAATCTTTCCAATCATTGCTAATTAACACACCGCCCGAGGACTAACTGAGTTTTGATTTGTGAGGAAATTTTATCACGAAACAAAAATGGCAAGAAGATAGTGCCTCACGGCTTTTATCTTCTTGCCAACCTTTTTTGAAACGCCAAGTTTAGAAGTACAACTTAAACGCGTATTGAATTTCCCTGGCGCCCTTACTTCGTGCTGCAACGCCGAAGTTTACCGGAGCACCCACTATTCCGGTGATAGTGTTGTTTGAAACGCTACAAGGAGCGGTTCCGCAAACAACCTGACCGTTGTAATACGTTATTCCTAAACTGTCGCCGCGATATTGAACCGTATTGAAAGCATTGAATAATTCAAAACGGAATTGGAGACGTGCGGCTTCTCCGAGGAAGCTACCCGTTAACCATGAAGGCGCGAAATTCTTGTAGAACGAAAAATCCACATTCTTCGTTGGTGGTCCCAAACAGGTTGTCTTTCTCGGAATTGTTTCCCCGATTTTGTATCCGACCAAAGTCCAGGCTCTCGGATTAAAGAAAGTTCCGTCGGTGCCCTTTAGATAACATGGCTCACTCTCAACCCGTATCGGTCTTTGATTAGCTACACCTGTACCGAGTCCGGTGATTCCCGCTTGGAATGCTTGCGGCAAACCGGTGCCTTGGATGCTGGTTGCGTTCAGATTCGGAGTCAAGGATGTTCCGCTGGAAATTTGAACAATCGTTGCGATTTCCCATCCTCCGATAAGTGCCTTAACAAAAGGATTCTTGCCCTTTAATGACGGCAGATTATAGATCATATTCGCCACGAAAATGTGTGGGCGATTTATGTCTGATTCGGCAAAATCAAGTTCTCGATTTGTTCTATCCAAAACCGCAAAAGCGCTGCTCGATCCGGAAGAATCATTCAAACCGAAATCCGCTTTTGATTTTGAAAATGTATAAGCCGCTTGCAGCTGCGAATTCCTCGTAAATCTTGTTCTAAACAGAACCTGCATCGAATCGTAGTCGGCTTCTCCGTTTCTTTCGAACAAGTATATCGATCCGTAATTGCTATACGGACGAAACGCATTTACAGCATTTGCATCTACCGCAAAAGCGGCTGCCTTACGATTTTCCGACTTCACTTGATTAACATCACTGTGCGTCAGTTGTTTTCGCGCACGATTGCCGACGTAACCGACTTCAACG
>DAITAB010000222.1:0-4116 GCA_036824525.1 Pyrinomonadaceae bacterium | reverse complement strand
TTTTCCTTTTTCGCTTACGTCAACTGCTAATCTTGCCAATAAAACTATCGGAATCGGGTATTTCCCCAAACCGGCGGTAATTTATTCGGGCGCTTCTTCGTGCGAAACTGCTCCGAAAGAAAGCGTGTAATAGCCGACAATTCTTTCTCCCCGGGTCGCAACATATGTCCGCGAGGAGGTTTTTCGCTGATTTTGCCAGGCATATTTTCTCAAAAAATCATTGAGCGCCGAAACTCCACATTCAAAAGAATCGCGATCGTGTTCTTTCGAGAGTAAAACCGGCGCGTTGATTGAATCGTTATTTTCCATCAAAAATGTCCGGCTCGGTGAGTAATCGTTTCAGATTGGGTTTAGCAGTTGGAGTTTTATCCAAAGCAGCAAGAAACTCTTCGTATTTTTCACGGCTGAGGATAAAGTTGGCGTTATCCAATTCCAGGGCTTCAGCCGCTTCGATCGCATTTTCCAGGACAAACTCGCTGATCGTTTTATTACTTCGTTTAGCTGCTAACGAGATCACTTGTTTTTGTTTTGGAGTTGCCCGAATGCTAAACCGAGTTGCTCTATTTTCTTTGACAGTATTCATAATGTTTCTTCTCCAAAGTAATTTGGATACACAGTGTCCATCCAAATTATCAATCAATCAACTCCAAAAGTCAAACTTTTCAAAAGAAATGAAGCCTGCGTCAAATAAGGTCAAATTATTTTGCTACTCTGTTAATTTGAAAAGTTCTGAGACGCAATCTTTGTTTTCTAAAAATAGTCTGCAATCAATAATTTTAAATCGTAAGTTTTAATTTCGGCAAAATAATCTCTAAAAATGGCATCAATCGAGCGCACCGCGTATCCGCGTCTGAAATCAAATTTTACGAAAACCGAACTGCGGGATTTTTACACGCCGAGTTTGGAGGAAATCTTTTTTGTGCGGGAAACCGCTCGCAATAGCGAGCCACAGCTGCATCTTTTGCTCCAATTGAAATTATTCGAGCGGCTCGGTTATTTTCCGCATCTCGAAGACGTCCCGGAACCAATTATTAATTAATCATTTGCGGTCTGCTTTGAATTTCTTGAATGACATCATTCCGGTCGTTATTCCGCGCACTTTATACCGTCATCAGAATGCCGTGCGCGGTTTCCTGAAAGTTAAAAGTTACAATAAAGAGGCACGCCGCCTGATAATCAAAACTGTTTATGAAGCGGCGCAGGTCATGGACAATCCGGCAGATTTGATTAACGCGGCAATTGAAGAATTAATTAAGGAACGCTTTGAGTTGCCTGCCTTCAGCACACTCGACCGGCTTGTTCGGCGGATTCGCTCACTGGTCAACCGTCGTTTATGGAATACTATTTTGCGCCGTCTTTCTTCCGCCGATCTGATCCGGCTCGACAGTTTATTTCTGCCCGACCCGAAGGCGTTCCACACACCGTATAATGCGCTCAAGCAACTGCCGAAAAAACCGACTCTCAAACATTTGCAGGAATTGCTCGGACATCTCGAATGGCTGCTCAGCTTGGGTGATTTCGATTCCGTCTTAGAAAATATTCCGCCGCTCAAGATCAAACATTTTGGCGGTGAAGCGAAAGTCCTCGATGCCGCCGAACTCAGGGATTTTAATGAACCAAAACGATATGCGCTGTTAATTTGTCTGATTCGCCGCGCTCAAATCAAGACGCGCGATGCCATCGCGCAGATGTTTATCCGGCGGATTGCCAAGATGCATCAAGCCGGCAAAGAGCAGCTGAAAAAGATTCAAATCAAACATCTGGAGAAGAGTGAAAGGCTCGTCACTATTTTTTCCGGCGTTTTGCAAAACATTGATTTTGAATTAACGGATGCGGAAGTCGGAAACAGCGTCCGAAACATTCTCGACGTTCATCATCTTCCAACGTTGCTTGAAGACTGCGAACTGTTGTCGGCATTTCACGGCAATAATTATTTTCCGTTGCTCTGGAGATTCTACCGCAGTCATCGCAGTGCTTTGTTTCGGCTGATTACCGCACTCGAATTCAAATCGACCAGTCGTGATGATTCGATGAAAACAGCTTTGGAATACTTGATCGCCAATGAAAACAGGCGCGGCGACAATCTGGAAGCCGCCGTCGATTTACCATTCGCCGAAGAGAAATGGCGGGAAATCGTTCTCAAGATGGTGGACGGCAAACCTTTCTCCTGTTTTCCGCAGCTTATTTTCTTCGTTTTACAAACGATGTGTTATCAACTAGTTACAACCATGAACCTTAAGATTTGGGTGTCCCGAGCGTTTTTTTGTTATGTTTGAAGGGTGTTTGTTAGACGAAAAAGGAACAAATCAGGTAGCATCAGTGTCCAGTTAATTTCCAAGACGTCGGGAAAGTATGAGGTTGTGAAAACGATCGGCAGTTCTTCTGATAGTCGGGAAATTGATCTTTTGGTTGAGAATGGGAAGCAGGAAATTCGGAAGATAACAGAGCAGCCTGGTTTGTTTGTTTTGGAAAACGATGTTTTGGTCGAGAATTTCCTGATAAGTCTTGAAAATGGACAGGTGAGAACGGTTGGACCGGAGCTTGTGTTTGGAAAGATCTACGATTATATCGGTTTTAATCAGCTCAAAAGTGATTTGTTCAGACATTTGGTGATCGCCCGTCTGGCATTTCCGCTGAGCAAGCTCAAGACGATCGAATATTTATATCGTTTTCAAGGCATCAGGCTTGATCTGGACAAGGTTTACCGCTTTTTGGATAAGCTCAGCGGGGAGTTAAAAGAAGAGGTCGAAGCGATTAGTTTTGAGCATACGAAAAAGGTCTTGAAAGGCAATTTGAGCATTGTCTTTTACGATTTGACGACGCTTTATTTTGAAGCGAGTGATGAGGATGATTTACGAAAGACAGGTTTTAGCAAAGACGGAAAGCACAGCAATCCGCAGATATATTTAGGTTTACTGGTCGGTTTGGGAGGCTATGCGATTGGCTATGATATTTTTGACGGAAGCATTTACGAAGGCCAGACGTTGATTCCGATGATTGAGAAAATGAGCGAGAAATTCAAGCTTTCAAAGCCAATCATAGTCGCCGATGCGGGACTACTGAACGCGGAGAATATCTTGGGATTAGAGGAACGGGGCTATCAATATATTTTGGGAGCGAGGATAAAAAATGAGAGCAAAATCATCAAAGATAAAATACTCAAGACTGATTTTAAGAACGAACAATATATTGTTTTGGAAAAAGAAACGTCAAAATTAGTCGTCCAATATTCGGATAAAAGAGCCGGGAAAGACGAAAACAATCGGGAGCGGGGACTCAAGCGTTTGGAAAAGCAAATAAGATCCGGAAAATTGAGCAAACAAAATCTCAATAATCGCGGTTATAACAAGTATCTGAAAATGGAAGGAGAGGTCCGGCTTGAAATTGATATGGAAAAATTCAAAGAGGACAAAAAGTGGGATGGATTAAAAGGATACGTGACCAATTGCAATCTGCCGGCAAAAGAAATAATTGATAATTATCGAAACCTGTGGCAGATTGAAAAGGCCTTTAGAATGTCGAAAACAGACTTGAGAATCCGTCCGATCTATCACCGATTGAAAAGGAGAATAGAAGCCCATATTTGTTTATCATTCACCGCATATGCTGTCTACAAAGAGCTTGAGAGAGTCTTAAAGCAAGACAAATACCCACTATCCGTTGAAAAAGCCGCCGAGATTACGCATAATATGTATCAACTGGAAATCATCCTGCCGCAGTCAGGACACTCAAAAAAGATCCTCCTAAAAATGGATGATCATCAAACCACATTGATTCAAATAGTTGATAAAAATTTCTAGGGTGTCCCATTGCGGAAAACAGGAGTTTGAATGATGTTTTTCAGGGCAGCAGAGGTTATTGGAATATGGTTCGGTTTTTGAAGCAATTCAACTCTTCACATATTTTAAATCGCACTCACTTCCCTGTTTTCGCTTCTCTTTCATCAATTATTTTTTGGAATTCTTCGAACGGCATTTGCAAACTTCGGCTGCTTCGTTGAAGTTCTCAAATTGTGATGTCTTAACAACCATCGGCCGCTCATTTGTAAGTGTTTTAATCGGTTGACGATTAAGAAATGCAGTTTGACGCCGGGTGAGAAATTTACCCGACGAGCCT
>DAITAB010000221.1:0-4130 GCA_036824525.1 Pyrinomonadaceae bacterium | reverse complement strand
ACGAAGAAATGCAGCGCGAAGTTCACGAGAAAATCCGAATTACGGCAACGAAAATCGCCGAGAGTTTTGGTGCGGTGGCGGAAGTGGCTATCGAAAAGAAAACTCCGGTCACTTACAACACTCCGGAACTCGTACGCCGCAGTTTGCCGTCGTTGCAAAAAGCTATCGGCGCTCAAAATGTTATTGAAGCTGAATGGACGACAGGCGCGGAAGATTTCGCTTATTACCGAGCAAAAGCGCCCGCGTTTTTTTTCTTCGTGGGCGGAATGCAGAAAGGAATGAAACCGAAACTTGCTTTTCCGCATCACACGCCCGATTTTTACATCGACGATAGCCGCCTAGATGTCGGAATCAAAGCATTCTGCAACATTGTCTTTGATTTCACGAAAAACGAACGAGCCGTCAAATAGCGGTTGTCTTTGGAATTTCGTGCCCGAGGTTTTGAGTAATAAATGCGTTTTTGGTCGGCATTGTTCATTTTATTATTCGCATCGCATCAAGCGTTTGCTCAGCTAAAAACCGCTGAGGTCACAGTCGCTTATCGTTACGAAGAGTCGCTTCAGTCAATTGTTGTTACGATGAAGAATTGGCGCTCGACGCAAGGCAAGGCTAGTCTGTTTGAACGCAAAACCATTCAGTCAAAGTGGAAAGCGGTAGGAGAGAGCTTTCCTGTCGTAGTTGGAAAAAATGGAACCGCGTGGGGAACAGGTCTGCATAGCCGACCTTCCGGAGAAAGGTTCACTTCAAAAGTCGAGGGCGATGGAAAATCTCCTGCCGGAATTTTTATGCTGACAGCAGTTTTTGGCACCGCCGCAAATCCAGCAAATCTTAAAATTCCCTACACACCACTTGTCGAATCTACTGAATGCATAGACGACGTAGAATCGCACCATTACAACAAAATTGTTGACCGAAATCGGGTTGGAATCTTCGATTGGAACAGCTCGGAACAAATGCTTGCGGTCGGAGAGCAATACGCGTTGGGAGTTTTCGTCGCACACAATTCCGCGCCGGTCATCAAAGGAAACGGTTCGTGTATTTTCCTGCACATTTGGAAAAGTCCGACGACCGGAACGGCAGGTTGCACGGCAATGGAGCGCGCAAGTATCGAAAGAATTTTCGGTTGGATCGATGCGAAGAAAAAACCGGTTTTGATCCAGCTTCCGGAAAACGAGTACGCGCTTCATCAAAAGCTATGGAAGCTCCCGAAAATCAAATAACCATTAATCGGCTAACCGTTGGAACACGCCTGATCATGCGTTCAAAAAAAGATTGGCGCATGGCAGTCGTCTCGAAAGTCGACTGCGAGAAAGTGACTTTGATTGTCTGTTCGCCGACCGGTCGGACCTATCGGCTTCGACGAACGCTCGAAACAAAAATATTCTTCGACGGCGAAATTCCTCTCCTAAAAATCAAATCAGTTGAGAACTGGCGCGGCAACTTATCGAAATATGATTTGCGCTGGTAAGGCGCCAAATCATTCCCTTCTTTTGTAAATTCATCACCGCTATTGAGCGTGAAATTCCTCGCCGCAAGTTGAATTTTGCGTCTCACTATTCCGGCTGTTAACATTATCGTTTAAACATCAGCCGGAAATTTCGTCAATGCGCACTACTGCAATAGAAAAACAGATTATAGACGTCCGCGGCGCGCGTGTTCACAACCTAAAAAACATTTCGTGTGCGATTCCGATTAACGAATTAACGGTTATCACAGGCGTCTCCGGTTCGGGAAAATCCAGTCTTGCCTTTGACACTATTTACGCCGAAGGTCAGCGGCGCTATGTCGAATCGCTGTCGGCTTACGCACGGCAATTTCTCGAGCGCATGGACAAGCCCGACGTTGACGAAATTCTCGGCTTGGCGCCCGCAATTGCGATCCGACAAAAGAATTCCACGCGTAACCCGCGCTCGACTGTCGCGACTCAAACTGAGATTTATGATTATTTGCGTTTACTATTTGCGCGCATCGGTCAGACTTTTTGTAATCAATGCGGAACCGAAGTAAAAAAAGATTCTCCGGAGAGCGCCGCGGATGAAATCCTGAATGCGCTCGCTGTCGATACGCGATTTTTCGTTCTGTTGCCGGTTGACGGCGAACCGCTGATCGAAACCAAGCCAAAAAAAGCCTCGCGTAAATTTCCATCCGACGCTCCTACACAAATTCACGTCACCGCGACTCTTTTAAGTTTGTTTCAGCGCGGATTCACACGCCTCTTTCGGGACGGAGCGATAATCGATCTCGCGCGACCGGAAGATTTTCCGTTCAAGGATTTCCGTAATACCTTCGCGCTGGTTGATCGTCTTAAAGCCACTGCAGATACCCGACAACGACTCGTCGATTCATTAGAGATTTGTTTTCGTGAAAGCCAATCGGCGGTTATTAAACCGGCGGAATCGGACGCGAAACAATCAACCGATTCTCTGGTCTTTTCGGACAAATTTATTTGCAAGATCGACGGCGCGACTTACGAAGAACCGGAACCGCATCTTTTCAGCTTCAATTCGCCTTTCGGAGCGTGTCCGACCTGTCAGGGTTTTGGAAACACAACCGGAGTTGATTACGACCTCGTGATTCCTAATCCGCTTTTGTCCCTCGAAGGTGGCGCGATTGATCCTTTTACGCGTCCGCAGAATGCCTGGGCACAGCGCGAGCTCTTGAAATTCGCCCGGGAAGAAAAAATCCCGATCAAGAAACCTTTCGCCGATTTATCCGATTCGGATCGCCTGGCGATTATTGAAGGAAAAGGTTCATGGCGCGGCATTCGCGGGTTTTTTCGTTGGATGGAGACAAAGAAATACAAATTGCATGTGCGCGTTTTTCTTTCAAAGTATCGCGGCTACGCTGTTTGCTCCGATTGTCATGGCGCCCGACTTCGCGAGGCAGCGCGGGACGTAAAAGTCAGTGGAATGAGCCTTCCTCAAATTGTTGCGCTTTCAATTCGGGACGCAAAGGAATTTTTTGACCGGCTGAAACTTTCTCCCGAGCGCGAAAAGATTGCAGATAAACTCCTTCACGAAATTCGCAGGAGGTTGAAGTTTCTTGTCGATGTAGGTCTCGAATATCTGACTCTTGCCCGACTTGCCTCAACTCTTTCGGGTGGCGAAGCGCAGCGAATTCAACTTGCGACAAATCTAGGTTCATCGCTGGTCGGCGCGCTTTATGTTTTGGATGAACCCAGCATCGGGCTTCACCCGCGCGATAATTCGCGTCTGGTAAAACTTCTCCAGAACTTGCGCGATATCGGGAATACTGTGTTGGTTGTTGAGCACGACGAGGAAATGATGCGCGCTGCAGATCACATTTTGGACGTAGGTGTTTTCGCCGGTGAACTTGGAGGCGAGATAGTTTTCGACGGAACCTTTAACAAGCTCCTAAAAAGCAAAACTTCCCTCACCGCGAAATACCTTCGCGGCGAGGCGGAAATAAAATCGCCCGCGAAGCGAAGGAAAGCTACGAGTAGAAAACTCGAGATTCATGGCGCGCGCGAAAATAATCTAAAGAACATCGATGTCACGATTCCGTTGGAAATGTTCGTTTGCGTTACCGGTGTTTCCGGTTCGGGAAAGTCAACGCTGATTCACGACGTAATTTTTGCCGGACTGAAAAAAATGCGTGGCGAATGGCAAGGACACGTCGGACTCCACAAAGAAATTCGCGGCGCAAAGTTGATCGATGACGTCTTATTGGTTGATCAATCGCCGATCGGGCGCACTCCCCGTTCGAATCCGGTTACGTATATTAAAGCCTACGATGTCATCCGCGACATATTCGCATCAACAAATGCAGCGCGGGCGCGACATTTCGATCCTTCACATTTTTCTTTCAATGTTCCCGGAGGCAGATGCGAGATATGCCAAGGTAGCGGAACCGTAACGGTCGAAATGCAATTTCTCGCAGATGTCGAGCTCACTTGCGAGGAATGTCATGGCACGCGATTTCGTTCGGAAGTTCTCGATGTTCGATACAAGGGAAAAAACATACACGAAGTTTTGCAGATGATCGGCATCGCGGCTCTTTCTTGCTGCGCAGAGCAGGATCACGGCTTTGCTGATGAAGATACGCTCCTTCGGCTGCTTGGCGGGCAGGGTCTTGTTCACAAACAAGCAGCTGTCGTGCAGCGCCTTGAT
>DAITAB010000220.1:0-4137 GCA_036824525.1 Pyrinomonadaceae bacterium | reverse complement strand
ATTCTCAAGTCGCACTCCCTGATCAATTCGGCTTCGCAATCCGATAATCGAATTTCGCGCATAGACGCCGCTCAAAATGCATCCTTCGCTGACCATCGTGTCACTGATATCGCAATTGTGAATTTTCGAAGGTGGAAGATAGCGACTTCTTGTATAGATAGGTGACTCGGCATCGAAGAAATTAAACTTCGGAAGTCTTGATGCGAGGTCCAGATTTGCGTTGAAGAATGCACGAATACTTCCGATGTCTTCCCAGTATTGGTCGAAAAGATGCGCTTGTACATTGTAACGTCCGAGGGCAGAGGGAATAATTTCGCGTCCGAAATCCGTCGACGTTGGATCTTCATTGAGTAGTTCGACCAGACGTGCGTAGTTGAAAACGTAAATCCCCATCGAGGAAAGAAAAGGACGCTCCGGCGTTATTCCATTTCCGAATTTTTCGGGGTTGGGTTCAATTCTCATCGACTCGAGATCCGCACCCTTGGGTTTTTCCTTAAACTCAATAATTTTCAGATCATCATCAACCTTAAGTAACCCAAAGTCGGGCGCCTCCTTGGTGGAAGCAGGAATTACCGAAACGGTCACATCGGCATTCGTTTGAAAATGTCGATTGAGAAAACTCCTATAATCCATGCGATATAAGTGATCACCGGCAAGAATCAAAACAGTATCAACCCGCCATCCTTGGATGTGTGGGATCATTTGCCGAACGGCATCGGCAGTGCCCTGGAACCACTGCGGCGAGTCCGTACGTTGTTCTGCAGCCAAAACTTCCACAAATCCTGTGGAAAAACTCGAAAAACGATAAGTTCTAGAAATATGCCGATTTAGCGAGGCTGAATTGAACTGAGTTAACACGAAAATCTGCGACAACCCGGCGTTTATGCAATTTGAAATAGGAATATCCACAAGGCGATATTTTCCACCTAAAGGTACGGCGGGCTTCGATCGATACTGAGTCAGAGGGAAAAGACGCGTACCCGCGCCACCACCGAGAATCACTACTACAACGTTGTCAAAACCTGCCATATTGTCCAAAAAATTAAGCGAAATTATCTAAAACACTGTGAGAATAGCCCTTGTTCTGTCGCAATTCAAGACGCCACAAACACGATTGATGAGAATGTTGACTTTGATAATTGGAAGTGGTAATTTCCCAATTACCCTTGAGGCGAACTTAGCAGTTGACGGCTCAAGATAGCGTGAGAAATCACGGAAAACTGATCTTTTCATTGCAAGACTTTTTTGGTGCCGCTCGAAGAGCGGAGAATAGGGAAGCGGGTGGAAATCCCGCACGGTCGCGCCACTGTGAAGTCATTGAGAGAATTAGACTTATTGATTTTTTCAACGACAAGTCAGGAGACCTGCCAAACGGGTTGTTGCCTCTTCAAGACGTCTCGCGAAAGGACTGATTGGCAAAATGAATTTGATCTTTCTTTCTCCTTTACTAACGAAAGCCCCGTTTTTTTTGTCTTCAAAATTCGGAGACGATAAAACGGGGCTATTTTTGTATCCTAAACCACTATTTTTCAAGTACTTACAAGCGTCAGTCTTCCTGATTTTGGCGTTGTTTTCGGCATGCCGAACAACAGAAAGCACTCAATCACAACAAGTTACGACGAAAACCATCGTTGATGAACTAGGTCGAAGTATAGAAATTCCCGTAGATGTTCAACGAGCGGTTTCGCTTGCCCCGAATTTGACGGAAATCGTCTTTGCTATTGGAGCGGGTGAAAGACTCGTAGGCGTAACTCAGAATTGCAATTTTCCCGAAGGCGCTCTGAGAATTCCAAAAATTGGCGACACAATTAATCCAAACCTCGAATCGATTATTGCGCTTCAGCCGCAGGTAGTTTTCGTAACGACCGCTTCGCAAAACGAAAATTTTGCGCGCCAACTTGATCAACAGGAAATCAAGTACATCGTAAGCGATCCGAAAAGTATTTCTAATGTTTATCGAAGCATCCGCCTGATCGGAGAAACTCTCAACAAACAGGCAGACTCTGAAGCTGCTGTCGCACAGATTGAGAATCGAATCGAAGTCGTAAAACAAAAACTCGCCGGAGTCGAACCGATACGCGTTTTCGTTCAGATCGATCAGGATTCGCTTTATACGATCGGTCGCGATTCTTTTCTCACCGAAGTCGTCTCAATCGCGGGTGGAAAATCTGTCACGGAAGATATAGCCACGGCTTATCCAAAAATCAGTAAAGAAACCGCACTGCTTTTGGAACCTGATGTAATTATTATTCCGGACAATGGTGAAGGCGCGAGACCGAATGCCGTGTTTCATCAATCGCCGGCGGTTGTTAAAGGACGCGTTTACCGAATCGATGCAGATATCCTTTCGCGCCCGGGACCGCGAATTGCCGATGCTATCGAGAAAATCGCGAAAGCAATCCATCCCGAGGAATTCCGATGATTGGCAGTAGGAGAATTGTTGACGGAAAGGCTATCCGCCTTGGCGTAGGGCTTCTTCTTTTGCTCGCCATCGCGCTTTCGATTGCGACGTTTTTCGGGAGTGAAAACATACCGTTTTTTGAAATGACCGATCGTCATCGCGCGATCCTTTATGATATTCGGCTTCCGCGAATTCTCTTGGGCGCGAGCGTTGGTGCAAGTCTTGCGCTTGCTGGTGCGAGTTTGCAGGCGCTTTTGAGAAATCCTCTGGCGGAACCTTATCTGCTCGGAGTTTCAAATGGCGCAGCGCTTGGGACGATGTTCGCTTTCGTTTTTTTTTCGAGTTACGAGTTTTCGCGTCCGTTGTTTTCATTTCTGGGAGCAGCTGCGGCGACGTTTGCGGTTTATAAAATCGCGCAGAGCCGCGCCGGAATGAACGTCGAACGTTTGGTTCTTTCGGGAGTAATTGTAACGACTTTTTTGTCGTCGATAATTGTTTTACTGACTTCTTTGTTGGACGCGACGCGACTTCGTAGTTTTACGTTTTGGTTACTTGGCGATCTTTCGAATTCTACGCGGGGCGGGTTTTATTTCAACTTCGCGGCGATCGCGATTGCGATTTTCGTTTTGATGCGGCATGCGCGCGCGCTGAATCTGATGATGATCGGCGAACGCGATGCGTTTGATTTTGGCGTTGAAGTTAACAAAACACGCTTTGCGGTTTTCGCGACCGCGTGTTTGCTCGTCGGCGCGTCCGTAGCGGCGAGCGGTTCGGTTGGTTACGTAGGGCTAATCGTTCCGCATCTTGTTCGGCTCGCCTCGGGTAGCGACAATCGTCTGACGATTCCATTTTCCGCGGTTGCCGGTGCGATTTTTGTTGTGTTTGCAGACACGATAGCGCGCACCGCGATTGCGCCGCGCGAACTACCGGTGGGCGCAATCACTGCGCTTGTCGGAGCGCCGCTTTTTATTTATTTATTGCGAAAAAACTGATGTTGGAAGCGCGAAATATTACGGTCAATTACGGTGAATGCGATGTCGTTCGCGATGTAACCTTCGTTTTGCCGGCGGGAAAAATCCTCGCAATACTTGGCGCAAATGGTGCCGGAAAGACGACACTTTTGCGTGCCTTGAATTCATCCCTTTCGGTTTCGAGTGGCGAAATTTTTCTAGACGAAAAATCACTCGTGAATTTTTCGCGAAGCGAAATCGCGCGGCGGATTTCCGTCGTCGCTCAGGAAAATGAAACAAAGTTCCCCATAACGGTTTTGGAATTCGTCATGAGTGGAAGATTTGCACACGGCGGGATTTTCGGTTGGGAAATGCCGCACGATTTCGCCGTCGTGCGCGATGCGCTGGCGAGTTGCGATCTCGTGAATTTCGAGACGCGGCTGATGAACCAACTCTCGGGCGGCGAGCGTCAGCGGGTTTTGTTTGCGCGGGCGCTGGCGACGGAAGCGAAAATCTTGCTGCTCGATGAGCCCACCGCGAATCTCGATCTTGCGCATCAGGCACTGCTTTTTCGGATGCTTAGAAAGAGGTGTGATTCGAGCGATGGGAAAACACTTTCGGCAGTGGTGATCACTCATGACTTAAATCTGGCAGCGCAATTTTCCGATGAGATTCTTTTGCTAAAACGCGGTGATGTTCTTGCTCGCGGAACGCCGAGGGAAGTTTTTCGCGAGTCAAATTTACGTGAAGCATTTGGTGTGGATGTTGTTTTAGACACAAATCCGG
>DAITAB010000219.1:0-4138 GCA_036824525.1 Pyrinomonadaceae bacterium | reverse complement strand
ACTTATTCGATACTTTGTGATCATGTTTAGGACATGGTTTAAGTAGGCTGTATCACGAAAAGCGAAATATTTCGTCAGCGATCATTTGGGTTCGACGAATGCACTGACGAGTTCCACCGGCGCGATTCTCGAGCAAACTTCTTACGACAGCTTCGGAAATGCGTCGAACGCGAGCTTCTCTTCGCGTTATCAATTCACAGGACGCGAGTTTGATAATTTCACCGGCTTATATTTCTATCGCGCGCGCTGGTACGACGCGAACATTGGTCGTTTTATTTCAGAAGACCCGATTGGGTTCCGCGGCGGCGACATAAATCTTTATGGTTATGTCGAGAACGACCCAATAAATATGACTGATCCAACAGGGCTGATAGGTCTCTATACCTATCCGAATGGAAGACTGCGGGGTTCGCCATTTCCTTTTGGAGATTTTTATCCAATGTATGACGAAATGCATCGTAATCGTGGCGCGGGTCTCGAAAGATTTCCCGGTGAGGAGAATTCGGCCATGAGACACTGCGTTGTAAGCTGTGAGGATTCCGGCCGGTGGGGCTACGACAACGTGAGATTGATGGGTTTTGGTAATGAAGGACAAGGTTTTTTCTTAGATATTCAGCGCTGGTGGAATGGAAGACCGATCGGAGCGTTTCAATTGGACGATCTATCGAACAATGAACGAGGGTTCAATTGTCAGCAAAGCATTTTGGCCGGTTGCGCTACGAATTGCGTTCAATGCTGCGAAAAGGGAATGCGTTGATCAGAATGATTTGGCAAACATTTATCGTGGGGCTTTTTATTTTCGTTGCAACATTGTGTTCGTGTAAGTCCTTGGCAACACCCGATGATTTGTCGAGACTGAAAGGGCTCAATGAAACCTATGCGGGAAAATATAGGTTTATTTTTGAGGAGGATCTGTATCTTACCGCTGAGACCTTTGATGAACAACCGATGGAGAAATCTGAGGCAATCGAAATCTATAAGACGTTTTGGTTCGACGGTGAGAATGAAAGACGGGAGACAAGTTTTGTCTATCTGAACGTATTCGACAAAACCGGAAGATTTCAGTTTCAATTATCCTGGGACCGAGAAAAGAAACAATTCGGATATTCCAAAAGACCTTACTACTAGGTATTCGTTCGCACCACACTTGTTCACGGTCTGGAGCAACTCAGCTGCCGAGCAAAGAAACGCTCACGAAATATCAAAACGGTCCCGGCGCGGGCTTTACGTTTTACTCCGAGGACGGTGCGAATGAACCAAAATATGTGTAATATGTGGTCGTTAAGCGGCGCGGAGGCATTGAAAGAATAATGAAATTCCTTCATTGATTTGGCAATCGCTTTTCAATTTTCAGAAAAGGTTGAAGCTGAAATTTGAAAGTTCGCAGATCATAGAAAATTAAGCCCACACGCAACAGGAGCCTCGTCTCCACGGAGTAGAAAACGAGCGCATACCGGAAGTGCGGCGAAATCATAAACGCGAATTTTCAAACATTAGCCGAAACCACAAAATAAAAAAGGAGAGAAAAATGAAGAACATCAGGTACATTTTCTACACGGTTTTGGCATTGGCAATCACATCCATCTCCGCAATGGCACAGGCGGGCGCGGATAATGCCTCGACCGTCAATTCGTCCAAGGCAATCGGTGCCGGAATCGGCTTCGGTCTCGCGGCGGGACTTGCGGGAATCGGTCAGGGACTCGTCGGAGCACGCGCTGCAGAAGGCGCGGCGCGGAATCCCGGCGCTGCGGGAACAGTTCAGACGATGATGATCATCGCGCTGGCGCTTATCGAATCGCTTGTATTGTTTGCCCTGCTTATCGTATTTGTGGTTATCCGACCGCTTACGTAAACTCCGGCGGCAGTAGTTGATTGCGGATGAAGCCTCAGCGTTTCATCCGCATTTTTCTTTGTTTCAAAAGTTCCGCGCCGTATGTTAGAAGTTATTTGCAATAATTTTTTGTTTATGCGTTCAATGGTTGGGCATCTGAGAGCTGAAATACAATGACGGAAAAAGACATCGGACAAACTATCGCGCAGAAGTATCGAATCGAATCTCTGATGAGAACGGGGCATCTAGCCAATTTATATCGTGCCTCGCATCTTTTGATGAATCGAAGAGTTGCGATCAAAGTGCTGTCGCGTTCTTATTCCTCAGAAGAAAATCTCATCAAGCAATTTTCGGATGAGGCGAATATTCTCTCCAAAATCTCTCATCCTAATATTCAGAATGTTCACGATTTCGGTTTAGACACTGACGGGACGCGATTTATCGTGCTCGAAGATGCCGCCGGCGAAACACTCGAAACGATCATAAAACGCGATGGAGCCTTCACCCTCGAGCGCGCGAATGCAATCATCTCGCAAATAAGTGATGCGCTTTCTCATGCTCATAGTCGGGGTGTAGTGCACGCACAACTTACGAGCGAGCGAATTCTAATTTCGAAAAAAACTGATGGCAGTGAACTGGTCAAGATTATTGATTTCGGCGATCAGTATCTTAATGATTACTTGTCTCCGAAGGATGAACTTTACGAGGCGCAGTTTCTTTCGCCGGAACAATGCGGTGAGCAGCCGACCTTTGACGCGCGTTCTAACATTTATTCACTTGGCGTAATTTTGTATGAAATGCTGACGGGCGAGCCGCCATTCACCGGCGAGAGCAAATCCGCGATTATGTTGAAACATATTCAGGAGCCATCGATGCCCGTGTCATCGTTTCGTGAAAACCTATCACCTAAAATCGAAGATGTGATTCTGCATTCGCTCGCGAAAAATCCGGAGTATCGCTACCAAAACGCCGGCGAACTTGCGCACGAGCTTGATCAGATTGCGCGCCAGTCTTTCGCGCTTATGGATGAGCCGGCGGAGGAAGCTTTGGTTAGTCGCCAGGAAATTCCCTCAACCGAGTCGCTCGAAGAAATTCCCGAGGGAAATATTTGGAAGACTGCGTTCATCGTGCTTGCGGGCATAGTGATCTTGAGTAGTTTCCTGATTTATTTCACACGAATGAGGCAGGTCGAACCCGTAACGCAACTTCCCATCGACGCAAATGGAACGCCGGTGCAGCCGGTTAATCCCGCCAGCGGCGCCGCCGAAGACAGTCTCGCCAACATGAGCGGATACGCACCGGACAACATGGGCAATTCGGGCTTTTCTTTACCGCCCGGCGCAGTCGTCAATGATCCTTGGGCGCGCGGCGGTGTTCCGCCGAAAGGTTCTCCAAACTATGGCGTCCCGTTCAACGTTCAACCCGGCGGACAGGTAATTACAATCAACCCGAATACAAACAGCCCGTTTATGCCTCAAGAAACAACGGTTGATCGGGTTCCGGTCACCGCGAACGTTAACGCGAATGTAAAACCATCGCCGAAACCGACGCCTTCACCCAAGACAACGCCGCAAGTAAATCCGACGCCTGTTACAAGCTCGACGCCTTCGACTGAAGTTGATACTCAAAAGCCTACAACGCAGCCGGTTCGTCCGAGAGAAATTCCGACGAAACCCAAGGCAGCGCCAAATGTGGAAAAGCCACAAAGTCCGCCAACCGCAACGGACAAGAACGGCGCCGAATCTTTGAATTAACCTGGAGTGTTTTGGGGTTTGGATTTTAAAAGGAGCTTTCGAAATTCGTCTGAATTGTCCATGCGCAAATCTATTTCGGCTACATAACACGGAAATCTAATTTCGTTCAGCGAAATTTTCACGGCGTCTTTCGCCGTCGTGAGAAGCGCATCCGCATTGCAATTGCGAGCTTCATTTTCAATTTGTTTCAATATTTCTTCAGAATAAAAGCTGTGATCACGAAAACTCCTTTGCCCCGCAATCGAATAACCTCTTTTGCGAATTCCTTCAAAAAAACTCGCCGGATTCCCGATCGCACAAAATGCAAAGTACCGAGTTGTTTCTTGTGCGTCGTTTTCCTTTATAAGTTCCGGGGCTTTTCCTTTGCAAAAATCGCGCAGGTCGGACAAGGTTTTCAATTCATTCTTTACCCGAAACCTCTTTATTGAAGAATTCAACCGAGTGATTTCATTCTCCAGCTCCGACAAGTCCTCAACTAAGTCCGACCGCGTAATAACAACCGCATCGGCGCGTTTCAGTTTCTCCGGCGATTCGCGGAGAATTCCAAGTGGCA
>DAITAB010000218.1:0-4140 GCA_036824525.1 Pyrinomonadaceae bacterium | reverse complement strand
CGGATCATAAAATGACTGATATTTCGTAAAAAGTTCAATACCGCCGAAGACATGCGCACCACCCGCGGTGATGTAACGTCCCCACGTTATTGTTTCTCCATCAACGGTTGAAGTTGAAGTTGAGCGAGTATTCGTAATCATCATCGGCATCATATTATCGCCGGGTTGAATTGTTCCTGCCGCGATTGCCGATGAAATGTCTTTGCGAAGCATTCCGGCGAGAGTTGTCGCTCCCGAAACGTTTAGGAGTCCGGCGCCCTGTTGCGCAAGATTGGCGTTCGGAATTTGTTGCGCGGTGTATTGCAGAGCAGCCTTAATTAAGGGCGGAGTCAGTCCCGGATTCTTTTGAAGCATCAATGCAACTGCACCGGAGACTACCGGAGCCGATACCGAAGTTCCGCTCATCATCATTATCGGATAATCCTTACTCGGATTGGCTATATCGAGCTGTGTGTAGCGAGTGACTAAAAGCGAATTTCGCGATTCCATTGAAACAATTTTATTACCGGGCGCAACGAGATCTGGCTTCAGCAGATTGTCGTAGCGTTTCGTTCCGTTGGTTTCCACTGAATAACTTCTTGAAGGACCCCGCGAGCTGAAACTGCTAATTGAATCGTCGAAGCGTGTGATAGTTTGGCGGGTGTTGACTGAGCCGACGGTGATAACCGAGGGATCATTTCCCGGTGACGAAATTGAACCGTATTGTTCGAGTGAATTGTATCTACCGTAATTTCCGGCGGAAACCACTACGGTAATTCCCTTTGATGTGGCATAACGAGCTGCCCGACATAGCGGATCGGTTAAATACGACTCGGTAGAAGTTCCTCCGAGGCTCATATTAATCACTCGAATATTGAATTCATCTTTGTGAAGTACCACCCAATCAATCCCGCGAATAATGTCAGTGAGTTGTCCGATGCCTTCATCGTCCAAAACTCGTACTGAAATGATTTTTGCGTTCGGAGCGATTCCTGTGTATTCAAGAGTTCCATTGGCTAGAATCGCACCGCGTCCGGCGGCAGTCCCGGCAACGTGTGTTCCATGTCCGTAAAGATCGGGATTGTCAGAAGCGGATTTTAAAGCGTTGTTTACACCGGGTGCTGCTGCAACCGCCGCGTAATTATCCGAATTATCCCGACCGATAAACTGGGAAAAATCTCTGGGCTTATCAGATTTGAATTCCTCGAGATTCAAATTCAGCTGAATGATGTCTGGCTGCGCAATAACTCTGGTTGAGCCTTTGGCATCAACGAAAGCCTTATTCTTCAACATAACCCCCGAATCGAGCACGGCGATTCCGATGCCGCTGCCATCCAAACCCGAAAATGTTTTGGTTGACGAATTGAAGGTTCGAACTGACGAAGCGCCGGTAAAGCGTTCGAGCACGCTTGCCGACTGCTGTGCAACATGATCCGGAGTCATCCGTTCCACATCACAGCGCAGCGCGATATTCAGAATTTGATCTTTCGGCACCCATGCCTGGATTCCCTTGATGGAGACAAAGCGCGTCCAAACAGTTCCACCCGATGCGATCACTGCCTGACGTAACGGCAGCGTATCCGAAGGATGTGTTTGGATTAAGACCTGAACATAAGGCTGCACGGAATTTGGTACATACCAAGGAGTTCCGAGGGAATTTCTACCATTTACAACATTACGAAGCGCCGGAGAAAGTTTTCTTATCGGATCCGAGCTGGTGCAAACGGTTTGTGCCTTAGCCTGGTACTGAGGTTGGACGAACATTAGTGAGATTGCCGAGAGTCCAAATACTAATGCCGCACCCGCTCCGATTCGGGTGATTGATTTCATTGATTTCTTGAGGGTTAACCTAGGATTCATAAAAGTATTCTGATCGAGTTCAGTTTCTTGTTTCAAATTTCTAAACTATTTGACGGACATCCTAAACGGACAGCTATATCCACGATTCCTTTATTCAATCGGCGTGCCATTTCGTTAAGCGCCGGAATTTAAGTGAAAGCAAGCTTTTTGAGCCCCGTAAAATGGCGTTTTGGGTTTGATTTCGAGTCGCGATAACCAAATTCTCGCTTCCGAAATTATCCGTTCATTTTGGGAGTTCGCCGCCGGGCTTCAATCAAATTGAACGAATTGATTTCAAAGTGGTCTAATGAATTCTTCTATGGAAAATGAATCGCTTCCGCCAACCGTTAAGCCGGGAATACTCGGCGGACACTTTTTGCAATTCCGCCGCGATCCGATTGCGTTCTTCGGGAAACTGAGTGCGCTCGGTGATATCACTACGTTTCTGATGGGAAATCAGCGGGCGTTTTTCATAAACAATCCGGAGTTGATTCGCGACGTGCTCGTTACCAACCATCCGAAATTTCACAAAGGTCGTGCATTGAAACGCGCAAAGCGTCTGCTCGGTGAAGGATTGCTCACAAGCGAAGGAGATTTTCATCTTCGACAGCGGCGAATGATGCAGCCGGCGTTTCACCGTCAGCGTATTTTCGGTTACGCAAATTCGATGATCCAGTATGGCGAAAAAATCTCTCTGGAGTGGCGCGAAGGCGAAACACGCGATCTCGCAAAAGAGATGATGCGGCTTACGCTAAATATCGTCGGCGATACTCTGTTTAGCGCGAAGGTTGAAGAGGATGCCGATGCAATCGGAAAGGCGCTGACAACGGTGGTCGAACTCTTCGACTATATGTTGTTGCCATTTTCCGAAATTCTCGAGAAATTACCATTGCCTCAATCAAAACGTTTCGATAAGGCGCGCGCAACTCTCGATAAGATTATTTACGACATCATTGAAGACCGACGTAAATCCGGAGAAGACCGAGGCGATTTGCTTTCGATGTTATTACTCGCGCAAGACGAAGGTGATGGCTCAACGATGACCGACCGTCAGGTTCGAGATGAAGCGCTAACGCTCTTTCTTGCGGGACATGAAACGACCGCAAATGCGCTTACTTTTTCCTGGTATCTGCTTTCGCAAAACCCTGAAAAGGAAAAAAGACTTCACGAAGAGCTCGATCGCGTTTTTCCAAATGGCGAGATTCCGCAGCCCGAAGATTACAGTAAGCTCAAATATGCCGAGGCGGTTATTGCGGAGACAATGCGGCTCTTCCCGCCGGCTTGGGCGCTCGGGCGTCTTGCGATCGAAGATCATCATCTCGAAAACTATCTGATCGATAAAGGTGATTTGGTTTTGATGAGTATGTATATCATGCACCGCGATCAACGCTTTTGGACTGACGCAGAAAAATTTCTACCCGAGCGATGGCTTCACGAAAATGCGATAAAAGAGGCGGGACAGAAATTCGTTTATTTTCCTTTTGGCGGCGGTATCCGCAGATGCATTGGGGAGCAATTCGCCTGGATGGAAGGCGTCTTGCTTCTTGCCTCGATCGGGCGCAAATGGAAATTTGATTACGTCGGGAAGAAACCGGTCAAGCTGCAGCCGATGATAACGCTTCGTCCAAAAGAAGGAATGCCGATGCGCCTTTCTCGAAGGTAAAAGCAATTTCATTTGTGCCTTTGTGGAAATATCAGTTGAAACCGTGAAAATATTCGCACTTCGAATTGACTTTTGATCCAAATCAACTGATTCACGCAAGTGAACCCAAGCGCTTTCAATGATTAAAGGATTTCCCGCAATGGTATAAGGATTGCGGTATTTATTTGTAAAGATATTGGGCTAAACGGCAATTTTCTTGGCAGGCAACGGCGGTTCGTCGTTGTTTGAATTGAGAATTCAATGGTTCAGCGGGTTGTCGTTAAGACGATGGTCCGGTGTGAGAACCCCGCTTGAGTTTCGGTCGTGAGTATTGACGAACCGGATTACCAAGTAATCGGTTCAGGGACGATCTTGGATGTGGTTTGTCTGAAACCGTTCTCGGGCGGGGAGACATTACTCGAAGCGCGCTCGTTTCAAACGTGTATAGGTCGCAACGGCAGTACTTGGGCTACATCGCCGGACGAACTACGTAAATGAATCGACGCGCTTGAGTTTTGCCTATGGAACTCCGAGTGTAGAATTTGAGTGAAAGCACTTATCACCAAAATTCTTTTGCGGGGAGAACGAAGAAAATGAAAATTCTTATTCCAATTGATGGATACAAATATAGTCAGGGCGCATTAGATGCGCTTTCAAAAATTGTAAAGAACGGCGATGAA
>DAITAB010000217.1:0-4141 GCA_036824525.1 Pyrinomonadaceae bacterium | reverse complement strand
TCAGACGATCAGCGTTGTCGTAAGCGAAGGTGAAATTTTTCTTCGCCTCGTCGGTCAGAGTCGTAAGCCGATTCGCCGCGTCGTAAACGTATGTCGAATGATTTGCGTTGATGAGTTTCATCAACGTGCGATTCGAAGCGGCATCGTATGTATAGGTGATCGCGCGACCGTTGACGTCAGTCGTTGTCGCGACGCGTCCGCGATTGTCATACGTGAAACTCACGGTTCCATTTTCGTTTACTGCCGAAAGCAGACGCGAAAGATCGTCGTAGGTGTAAGTCGCGGTTGTGCCGATCGCAGTGCCGTCGCCGCCGACCAAGTAATTGATCTTCTTCAAACGATTCAACACGTCGTATTCGTAAGTCGTGGCTTTTCCGTTGTAATCAATTCGCTTTGTGCGATTTCCGACTGCGTCGTAAGCGTAAGTCATCGTGTGCGCGAGAATTTTGTTGCAGAGATTGAAGCCTGCGAATCACGCGTCATTGGGTTAGCCGCCCGCGGGACCGCGGGCGAAATGTGCGAAAGGAGATGATCAGATTTTCGTTGCGCATCCTTTGCGCGAAAATCAAAAAATCTTTAGGCGTGTGCCGGAGTTGTTTCCGCGTGGGCGGACGCATGATCATCGCCATGATCATGGTCGCCATGGGTAACCAAACTTATGTAAATCATCGAAAGCAAGGTGAATACAAACGCCTGAACAAATGCCACGAAAAGCGCTAATGGCATCAAAACAACCGGTACGAGGAATTGCGTGAAAGGCGGATACATTCCCGAAATCTGCATCGCGATTTGCTCATCCGCAAACATGTTTGCAAACAGACGAAGTCCGAGTGTGACCGGGCGAATCGTGCTGCTAATCAGCTCAATCACAAAAATCAGCGGCGTGATGAGCAACGCCATAAAAAACGGCAGCTTCGGTCCCGCAAAGTGCGCGATGTATTTGAGGAGTCCTTGTTCTTTTATTCCGACGTAGTTGTAATAAATGAACGACGTAATTCCGAGCGCGAGCGTGACGCTGATATGAGCCGTCGGCGACATGAAAAGCGGAAACATTCCCATTAAATTCGAAACGAGAATAAGTACGGCGAAAGTCGCGACCACCGGAAAGTACTTAAATCCATTTTCGCCGATAACGCTCACTACCATGTCTTTGAGCGCCAAAAATCCCGCTTCGAGAGTGAGCTGTCCGCTCGAAGGATCATCCTCCGCGAGTTTTCCTTTGAAGATCCAAATAATGGCAACGCTTAGAACGCACGCAATCACAAACATTATCGTGTACCAGGGAATCGCCGTTTCCGCATTGTATTCGCCAAACACCGCTTCAGGTGTCGTGCCAAAATAGCCCAAAACTTTTTGCCACATCGGATAGGTAGTCTTCATTTGAAGCCGAAACATCGGCTCGCCGAAATAGTGATTAATGAATTCTACGATTGCCGGCGTATGGTGTCCGCCACCTTCAAAAAACAAAAACATTTATGATTCCTCGTGTCGAAAAAATGTCGAGATCAGCTGAAACACTCCCTCGAAAACTACCGCAAAAGCAAAAATCGCAAGTCCGAAGAAAACCGGAGTTATCGGAACTAATTCTGTTTGATAAACGCCAAAGATAATTGCGCCGAGCGCTGCATATCTTAACGAGTGCCGCAGAATAGAAATTCTCGAACCGCCATCTTCAGTTATCTTTTCAAAAACGCTGTGAAGAGTCGCCCTAATCCAGTAAAGATTTACAAAGGCGATCAACCCGCCAAACAAAAACCCCAAGGCATTTCGCATATCGGCAAAAAACCAAATTCCAAGTGTGCCGAACGCAAGAATCCAGAGCATCACGTAAACAAGTCTGGTAACAGACGATTTGTCGCTTTTCACTTCCGGATTCTCTGATGGATTTGAAACTTCGCTCATCGCGAAAAAGAGATTTTATAAGCGGGTGGCGAAAACCGCAAATCAAGGAAAGTCGTGCTCCGGAAATGGCTTATTTTCGAAAGATGCTCGAAGTGGTTCGGAAAAACTGGATAAAGCCGATTAGTGAACCAAATATTATTCCACCGACGAGAAAAGACGGTTCGGTTCCCAAAAAAGAATCGAGCAACCAACCCACAATCAAAAAGAGAATGATCGAAACAACCAAACTTGTTACGGCGGACCAAGCCAATCCGGTTTTACGGATTGTTTCCTCCGGCGTTTCCGGTTCCAACGGCGCTTTGTAATAGCCGGATTTCTTGTCAGCCTCAAATTCTTCCTCGGCGCTCGGCTGCTTATCATCATCGAAAGGATTTTTCTGATCGATCATATTTTCAAGCGACGCTGTCAGAACGAATAATCTTTGTCTCCGTCGGCGATATTAGCTCGTACTCGGTGCCGCGCCAAACGAGTTTCCGTGAAAACAATGCCGCAAACGAGTTGTAGAAATATATCAGAGGAGTGATCGTCCAAAGCAGAAGATGCGCACCGAGGCTTTTTCGAAAGGATTCGCCGTGGTCATCAAGAACCAATTTCACTGCCTTGAATCGAAGATACGCTTTCCCCAGTCCGAAAATAAAAATTGCCGCGAGCAAAATTAATGTTATGGCAAAATCCATTTCGGCGAATGGTAAAAAGAAAAGCAGAACGATGCCGATCCAGAACGTTAAAGAAAAAAGGAGCGAACCGATCAGCGATGCACGCCAAAGATGCGGCGCGTAAACTCGCGTGATCTTCATTTGGCGCGTCGTGAATTCGAGCAACTCTGAAAAAGTGCAGTTTCCTGTTTGCGCATTAAGACATTGCGGAACGAATACGATTGGCAGATGAGATTCATTCAATACGCGCATGACCGTAAAGTCATCCGAGAGCGTTCCGCGCCAGCGAGTCGATATTTCTAACCGCTCAAAAATTTCACGCCTGATCGCGAGTGAACCGCCCCAACAAAAGTTCTTTGCGGTATCTGCGCCCAAAGCCGAAGCGATTGATGCGTTCCAAACGGATCGAAGGTGCGAAGCGAATCCGCGTGATGCGATGAACCAACGATATCCGGTGGCACAGCCAACGCGCTTATCCGCCAGCGGCGCGACAAGAAATCCAAGCCAACGAGAATTCACACGCACATCGGAATCGACGAAAACCAGCACTTGCGCTTCCGTTGAAATATGCGATGAACCGATGCGAAGCTTGTGTACTTTTTGCGCAGTGTCTTCGGAGCGTTCCGAAAAAAGAATTTTCGTCGTCGCGTTCGACGCAGACACCGAGGCGGATTCGCGGACAGCTTTTTCTATGACGGAAATCGCCGGATCATTTCGATCTTCCAAAACAAAAATTACTTCGTAATTCGGATAATCCTGTGCGAGCAACGCGGAAAGATTTTCGTAAAGTTCGTGGTCGAGACCTTTACACGGAGCGATGATCGAACAAAAAGGTGTGAAATCCGCAATAGGTTTCGCGATTTCCTTTTCGAAGAAACGCAAATATTCGATTCCGCTGCGAAAAGATTTCCAACTCAGCCAAAGCAAAATGAGCGCGAAAAAATAAAACACGCTGAATGGTAGATCGTAAATCGTGATTCGAGAAGGGAGGAAGCAGAAAGCAAGAAGGATGAAGGATGAAGGATGAAGGATGAAGGATGATAAGAATCAAGCAACAAAAACCAAAAACCAACTATCAACGAACAACCAACCTCGAACAATGAACCACGAACAATGAACCATGAACAATGAACCACGAACAATGAACCACGAACAATGATCAATCTTTATTGCTCAATGTTTAATGTATTTATCTATTCGTCGCGTGTCCCAAACGTTCGAGTTTATTTTGCGCCTGTCCGCTATCGATACTTTGTTCGGCAAGCCGGGCTGCGTGAATAAAATCGCGTGCGAGTCCGCCGATATAAATTGCCGCCGCGGCATTTAAGACAACAAGAGTACGCGCTTCATCGCGTCGTCTGCTCGAAAATACATCGCGAACAATTTTCGCGCTTTCTTCCGGACTCGTCACATGAAGATGATCCGTGCTGCCTTCACGCAGTCGAAATGTCTCCGGCACTACCGCGAATTTGCGTATTTTGTTTCCCATCACTTCCGCGACGAATGTTTCACCGGTGACGGTAATCTCGTATGCCGTCTTCTGCTTGAAAACAAAAAAAGAATGCTCGGTACCTAAAATCGAA
>DAITAB010000216.1:0-4142 GCA_036824525.1 Pyrinomonadaceae bacterium | reverse complement strand
GGATATTCTCAAGCCCGAGTTTCATGGTTGAAACTTCATTGCCAAGACTTAAGAGATATTGATTAGATGCCTTGAAATCCACTTCGAATAGAAATCAAACGAGGCTGCGGTTCATCATAAAACTCAGTGCACGAACAATCGTCTCGCGAAGTTCGCGGCGGTCAACGACCATATCAACCATTCCGTGTTCGAGAAGAAATTCGCTGCGTTGGAAACCTTCAGGAAGTTTTTGCCGGATGGTTTGTTCGATCACTCGCGGACCGGCGAAACCGATCAGTGCTTTTGGTTCAGCAATAATTATGTCGCCGAGCATCGCGAAACTCGCCGTAACTCCGCCGGTCGTCGGATCAGTCAAAACAGAAATGAATGGCAGACGCGCTTCGTGAAGTTGCGCGAGCGTCGCGGAAATTTTCGCCATCTGCATCAAACTCAATGTTCCTTCTTGCATACGCGCGCCGCCCGACGCGGAAAAAATCACGACCGCGCCGCGAGACTTGATTGCGCGTTCGATTATGCGTGTGATCTTTTCGCCCACAGCGGAACCCATCGAACCGCCTATGAAAGACATATCCATCGCTCCGGCATAAACGAGATGCCCATCGACCTTACCTTTGCCGGTAAGGATCGCCTCGGGAATTCCGGAAGATTTCTGTGCTTGCTTTATACGATCTTTGTATGGCTTTGAGTCAACGAATTCGAGCGGATCCGTACTCGTAACATCTTCATCAAGCGCTTCGTATTTTCCATCGTCGAATAAATTCTCGAGACGCGTGAGCGCGTCAATCCGAAAGTGATATCCGCAGTGAGTACAAACTTGCTGGGATTCATCGAGTTCACCTTTGTAGAGCGGCGCTTCACATTCGAGACACTTTACAAAGATTCCTTCGGTTTTAACTCGCCGCTCGCGGTTATCTTTTACTTCGATTTTCGGTTTGTTTCGTCGAAACCACGCCATATTAATTTTCGCCAAATGATTCGCGCCAGGTTAGGTTTTTAGACTAACACAGGCAAAAAAGCCGCGAAAGACGAGAAACCACGAAGATAATCGATCTTTTAGTCCCACCGAGTCTTTTTGTGATAAATTCGCCTACACCCGATTGACGAAATTAGTACCACCAAGAAAAATATGAAGAAATTTTTGCCGTTAATTCTTGTCTTTTTGTTTTCGTCCAACGCAATTTCCGCCGTTAAAACGTGGGATGGCGGCGGAACCGATGCCAATTGGAACAACCCCGTAAACTGGGTAAACGATGTTGGGCCCGTTGCGAACGACGATTTGGTTTTTCCCGTAACGTCCGCGCAATTCTCAACCAACAATAATTTTTTCCTCTTCACGAGTTTCCGTTCAATCACGATCGAGGGCGGAAATTACACAATCGGCGGAAATCCTCTTCGCTTAACCGACGGTCTCAATATCAATGGTGGAACACCGGTAATCAACACTGCGCTCTCGCTTTCGTCTCCCCAAACTTTCAGTTCAGTTCAAGGTTCAACTACGACAATAGCAATTCTGAGTATCAGCGCGGGTTCCGTAACATTTAATGGCGAAGGCAGCTTCGGCATCGGACTTATCTCCGGCTCAGGATCGATTATCAAAAATGGCAGCGGGGCGGTTTTGTTAGTTGCGGCAAGTGGATTCAATGGAGCAATCACGGTTAATAACGGAATTTTCGTAGCGGATGCGAGTATTCCCGGCAGTTCGGTTTTGATCGATAATCCGACAATTTCGGGCGGCACTCTCGCTCTGAGCGGTTTCGGCGGAACCGGAACTGTCGGCACGGTAAATGTAAATCAAGGCGCGATCAGCGCAGGTACTCTTACGTCGCCCACCGGAATTTTGAATACGGGAAATCTCACTTTTACGCCCAATGGAATTTACGCGTGCAAGATCGGTGGCGTAACTGCCGGAGCAAACGGTCACGATCAATTAAATGTTTCCGGAATCGTAAATTTAAGCACCGCCCGACTCGCTCCGATTCCTTGGGGTGGTTATCGCTCCGCCATCGGTGATTCTTTTACGATTCTGAAAAATGACGGAACCGACGCAATTAACGGAACGTTCCTTAATGCGCCTGAAGGTGGAATTTTTAGTGGCGCGCTGAACACGGCTTTTCGGATTACATATCTCGGCGGCGATGGAAATGATGTGGTTATCACACGAATCGCGAAGTCTTTTTCCGATTTCGATGGCGATGGAAAAACGGATCTCGCCACTTTTCGTCCGGCGAATGGTCTTTGGTCAACTCGCTTGAGTGGAAGTAATTCCGATGTGACACAAACTTGGGGCTCGGGCACAGATAAAATTGTTCCGGTGGATTTCGATGGCGATAACCGAACGGATTTGGCGATCTTCCGCGATGGAGTTTGGTGGATTTTCAATAGCCTTTCAAATTCGGTTACAACGTTGCCATTCGGAGCGAGTGGCGACATTCCACTGCCGAATGATTTTGACGGCGATGGACGGGCCGATATCGCTGTTTTTCGTCCATCCGATGGAGTGTGGTATCAGCTTCGCAGTCTAGGAAATCAATTTTTCGCGCAGCAGTTTGGCGCAATTGGCGACATTCCGCAGTTGGTAGATTTTGATGGAGATGGATTTGGTGAGTTGTCGGTTTTTCGTCCGGCGGATGGAACCTGGCATTTTTATTTGAGTTCAAACAATGCTTACACTGCGTTTCCTTTTGGCACTCTCGGTGATAAACCCATCGCGGCGGATTACGACGGCGACGGCAAAACCGACGTAGCGGTCTTCCGCGCCGCGGCTGATCCGAACCAACCGGATTTTTATGTTTTGCTGACGGCGAATTCCGCGTATTACGGAGTTTCGTGGGGCGATGTGGGCGATATTCCAGTCGTCGGCGATTACGACGGCGACGGCAAATCAGACGTTGCAGTTTTCCGTCCGAATACAAACGATTGGTTTTTGTTAAGAAGCACTGCCGGCTTTGGGGCGTTCAATTTCGGACAGAATGGCGACAGAGCTGTTCCGTCCGCTTTCGTGCCTTGAAAGTTAAGAAGTTGGAAAGGTGAAAATGTGACAAGGTGTAACGTAGTACCTAATCAGCTTCTTTACATTTCCCCTTATGCACTTTCGCATTTCTTCACTTAAGAATGCGCAGCATCTCTTCGTGAATCAATCCGTTGCTCGCACAGATTGGTGGTTTGTAAATATTGAAAGGCGATCCGTCGTAGTAAGTGACTTTTCCACCGGCTTCCTGAATCATCAACATACCTGCCGCAACGTCCCACGCGTGTAAACCTTCTTCCCAAAATCCGTCAAAGCGTCCGCAGGCGACATATGCGAGATCAATCGCCGCCGAACCATCGCGGCGCACGCCGCGCGCGCTCACTACAAAATCTGTAAGATGTCGCGCAAAATTTTCGCGCTGCGCTACATCGTAAGGAAATCCTGTAACAAGAAGTGCGTCACTCAATATTCGAGTTTCGGAAACGCGAATCGTTTTTCGATTGAGCGAGGCGCCTTGATGTCTTTCTGCGGCGAAAATTTCGTCGCGCGTTGGATCGTAAGTAACGCCGATTACGATTTCACCTTTGTGTTCGAGCGCGAGCGTCACGCAAAAACAAGGATAACCGTGTGCGTAATTGGTGGTGCCATCGAGCGGATCAATTATCCAGCGCCACTTGCTTGACTCATCAACCGCCGAGGCGCCCGATTCCTCGGCGAGAATCGAATGACGCGGATGGAAAGTTTTGATGCATTCGATGATGTATTTCTCGGACGCAAGATCAGCTTCGGTGACGAGATTGATGTCGCCTTTTTTTCTTACGTCGAGTTTGCTCCCGAATTTATCGAGAAGAATGTGTCCGGCTCCGCGCGCGGTTTCGATGGCGAAATTAAGCATTGTTGGAATCTAAATCAGTCGCGCCTTGCATAATGGGAATTGATTAACAAGATAAACAAGATTCAGAGGATAACCACTTTATCAATCTTGCCTATCCTGAAAATCCCGTTTGAATATTTTCCCGGTCGGACAGCGCCTACTTCATTATGGCGACGATCTCTTTCTGAAATGGCGCGGTTATGACTGCATCGTTCTCCGAAAGATATACATCAATTTCAGAACGGATGCCGAATTTCCCTGCGAGATAAATTCCAGGCTCGATGGAAAATGCCGTTCGCG
>DAITAB010000215.1:1622-4147 GCA_036824525.1 Pyrinomonadaceae bacterium | reverse complement strand
CGTGAGCAAACCTACGGGTCGCTCGCCCAATACCTTCTTGAGGAGTCACACGAGACATTTGACGCAATTCAGGAGGCGATGGCGACGGGTGAGACGGCGAATCTGCGCGAGGAACTGGGCGACGTTTTACTTCAGGTGATTTTTCATTCGGTGATCGGAAAAGAGCGCGGCGATTTCTCGATTGAAGATGTGGTCAGCGGAGTTACACGGAAGCTTGTGTTGCGTCATCCACACGTTTTCGCAGATGCGACCCTTCATTCGGCAAGTGACGTATTGAACAATTGGGACAAACTCAAAAAAGCCGAACGCGAAGCAAACGGAAAAATAGAAACGCCCAAGGATTCAGTGCTCGACGATGTTTCGCGAAGTTTTCCCGCTTTACTTGAAGCCGGAAAGATTTCGAGTAAAGCAGCAAAGCTGAAATTCGATTGGGAGAAGACCGAGGATGTTTTTTCAAAACTCGATGAAGAAGTCGGTGAACTGCGCGAAGCGATTCAACATGGCGCAAAAGAAAAACTCGAAGAAGAAATCGGCGATTTGATTTTTGTGGCGGTGAATCTGGCGCGACGTTTGGAAGTAGAACCGGAAACTGCCTTGAAGAAAACCAATATGAAGTTTCGAAAGCGATTTAAGTTTATCGAAGACGCATTGAAGACGAGCGGAAAATCATTCGAAGAATGCTCGATTGAGGAGCTTGATTCGCTTTGGAATGAGGCGAAGGGAACAAAGAAATGATTTTTCCTTGAAGGCGTCGGACAAATTCGCGTTGCGGGTTCGACGCCTTCAGCGTCGGAAATTCCAATACGAACGTTCCAGGGGTTAAACTCGCTTCGCTCGCTCACCCTTGGCTATTTTCTTCGTCGCTTCCAGCGACAAGAATCGAAAGGAACGATAGCGACACACTTACTTCGTGCGTGTTTCTGCAATTCAAACTAGCCCTTCGGATCGATCTCCGGGATTTCCACCATTAAGGGCTGGTCACGCTTCGCTACACTTTTCAGAATCTTTCCGGCATCGGCCATCTCAACTCGCGATGAAAGCACACGCGAAATTCTTCGCGGGAGAATTGAAGGAGCAAGTTTTGCGATTGAATCGGTGAGCGAAATAATATCGCCGCCGCCTGACCAGTGTTGGCGCACGATGTTCTCATCCGTTCGGTTCAAAAGACGCAAAAGAGTAAGCGCAACCAAATAAATGTCGTCAACTTGTCCTACAAACGGAATAAAATCGGGAATAAAATCGAGCGGAGAAATTACGTAAACAATCGCCGCGACGAACAAGGTTTTTTCAGTTAGCGGTACACGCGAATCCTTTAAAAGCCTTCCCAGAAGCTTCACCATATTCGGCAAAAACATAAGCATATTGCTCATACGGCTTTTCACCTGGAGCTTACCGGCGCGGGGCTTATTTTCGACTCTGATCATTTTCGTCTGCGTCATCTTGTTTATCCTTTAAGCAAGTCTAGAAAGACCGCGCGATTAGTGCAAGTTTTCAACTGCGCGGTTGTATGCTAAATTTCGAAACTCAAACGAAATGATTCTTCAACAAATAAGACAAAGAGCCGCTGCCGATCTGCAACACATCCTACTTCCTGAAGGCGACGATCCGCGCACGGTCGCCGCAGCGGAAATGTGTGTGCGCGATGCGATAGCACGCATCACGCTAATCGGTGATGAACAAAAAATTCGCGAAACAGCTCGCGTCTCCCGTGCAAATTTGAATGGCATCGAAATTATTGATCATCGTCACTCCTCGGACTTTGGAAAATTGGCGATGCTTTATCACGAACTACGCCGAGCAAAAGGCGTTTCGCTCGAAGAAGCCGAACAGATCGTAAAAGACCCGCTCTTTTACGGAAACCTGCTGGTCAAGCTTGGTAAGGCTGACGGCTCGGTCGCAGGCGCGACCAATACGACTGCACACACAGTACGCGCGGCGCTTCACTGCGTCGGAGTTCGCGAAGGATTCAAAACAGTTTCGAGTTTTTTCGTGATGGTTGTACCAAACACGAATTTTGGTCATCAAGGCGCGATGATTTACGCGGATTGCGGAGTTGTGATCGAACCGGATTCACAGCAGCTCGCGGAGATCGCCATTGCTTCGGCGGATTCGTGTCGCGCATTGCTCGAAGTTGAACCGCGCGTCGCGATGCTTTCGTTTTCTACGAAAGGAAGCGCATCGCACAAGTTGATAGACAAAGTTGTCGAGGCGACAAAAACAGTTCGCGTGAGAATGCCGAATTTAGAAATTGACGGCGAACTTCAGGCGGACGCCGCGCTGGTGCCGAGCGTTGGTCAATCGAAAGCGCCGGGTTCGCAGGTCGCCGGACGCGCAAATGTTTTAATTTTTCCCGATCTCAACAGCGGCAATATCGCATACAAACTCAGCGAACGCCTAACCGGCGGCGCGGCAATCGGACCGATTTTGCAAGGTCTCGATCGCCCGTGCAACGATCTTTCGCGCGGATGCAAAGCGGAGGATATTGTGGACGCCGTGGCCATCACCGCAGTGCAATCGCAGGCGAG
>DAITAB010000215.1:0-1522 GCA_036824525.1 Pyrinomonadaceae bacterium | reverse complement strand
ACCAAATCCAACTGTTGACGCATAAACACAAGTTCGGTGACAACAGCTTGGAAAGATAAAGGCTCTTCGCGTTCTTCGAGCGATCGCTCGCGAAGAATATCCCAATCTTCAGGTTCAATCGCCTTAAAGGCATCAACGATTACCGGATCGAAATGACTTCCCGCACATCGCTCAAGCTCTTCGAGTGCTTCTTTATATGGGCGTCCTTTTCGATAAACACGATCGCTGACCATCGCGTCGAAAGCATCTACCACCGCGAAAATTCGTGCGCCGATATCAATTTCCTCGCCGCGCATTCCATTCGGATAACCGCTTCCATCCCATTTTTCGTGATGCTGAGCAACGACTCGCGATGCTCCCTCAAGAAACGGAATGTTGCGCAAAATTTTTCTTCCGTGCTTCGGATGGAGTTTCATTTTTTCCCACTCCGCGTCCGTAAGTTTTGCCGGCTTACGAAGAATCGCATCGGGAACTCCGATTTTTCCTATGTCGTGAAGAAGCGCGCCTAATTCAAGATTTCGTAATTCGTCCTTCGTGAGTCCCAGTTCATGTCCTAAGCGAAGACTGAAAGTTACGACGCGTTCGGAATGTCCATGAGTTTCGAAATCCCGCGTTTCAAGCGCCTGAACCAGCGCTTTGAGTGTCGTACGATATGAATTCTCGACCTGCTCAAGCGCTCGATCAACCTCCATCATTCGTTCCGCGACGAGGTTTTCCAAATGATACTGATAATTCTCTTTGATCCGCTTCAGCTCATAGTGTTCCGCGGCACGATTTACCGCAGCCTCGAGTTGATTCAGCTCAAAAGGTTTTGGAATGTAATCGAAAGCTCCCGCCCGAAATGCTCCGATTGCGGCATCGCTTGAATTTCTTTCGCCCAGAGCAATTACAATTGTGCGAGGGGAAATAATCTGAAGCCGAGGCATCAAATAAGAAAATGCGGTATCGCGAGAAGTAAGGTCACACAAAACCACTTCGAACTCGGCTTTTCGTAGCTCTTCGAGTGCTTCTTCAGCCGTCGGGACACTCATTGGGTGAAATTGCTTTGAAAGGTAACCGGAAATAACGCGTCCGCGTTCCTCGCCATTCTGAACGATTAAAATTTTCTTCACCGATTCTGGGGATTCAAACATAAATATTTCCGGGTGAGTCCTTAACGGATTTGAATTTGAAAATGGAGCGGCGAAGAATGGCTTTCCTCAAAACAAGTGGAGAAATTGCGTTACACCGAAAATGGGGGATGGCGCAATCGGAATGAATTTAACATGTTTAAACTTAGTTTGCAAGAGTTTGTGTGATTATTTGGCGTCGCGAATTGGTAAAGCGCGAAGCGGTTGACGGCTGGTTTGAAGGAAACTATTATCTTAGTTTCCTGCCGGGGTGGCGAAATTGGTATACGCACCAGACTCAAAATCTGGCGAGATTCACTTCTCATGTCGGTTCGAGTCCGACCCTCGGCACCAATTTCGAGCGGCTTTCGCGTAAATGGCGTAAGCCGCTTTTTGTTGCAATAATTTGATTT
>DAITAB010000214.1:0-4188 GCA_036824525.1 Pyrinomonadaceae bacterium | reverse complement strand
AGCTCGAAGACGGAACTGAACTACGAATTTCAATTGAGAAAGATTTCGCGTGTCTCAACCCGCGAAATAATGAAGACGAATCTGATAGTTTTCCTCATCCAAAGGATTCGAAAGCCTGCTGATTGCGCAATCGTCGGAAGAATATGATTCAAATCATATTTTTTTGATAAGAAAACGCGACAATAAGTCGTAACAGTTTATGGGGAGAAAATCATGCTAAACCTACAGACGAAAACAGTCCGCGAGATTGCCCTCGAAATGCCTCAAACCACCAGGGTATTTGAGGAGTACAAAATTGATTATTGTTGTCATGGAAATAGGCCATTCGATGAAGCATGCCGTACAGTCGGCGCTGATCCTGCCGACGTAATGAATAAAATCGGCGCCGTAATGGAGGTGAAGGAAGATGCGGAGACCAGTTCGCTTAATCACGCCTCGCTCACAGAATTAATTGACTACATTTTGGACAAGCATCACACCTACACAAAGCAGGAACTGGTACAGTTGCCGCCGCTGATGCAAAAGGTATCGAGTCGCCACGGTTCACATTACCCGTATATTCTGGAGTTGAAAGAAGTGTTTCAGCGCGTCTGCGATGATTTGCATCCGCACTTAATGAAAGAAGAAGCCGTTCTGTTTCCTTTTATCAAAAACCTCGAAACAAATCTCGCGCATGGCAGTTTGGCTTCAGTGCCGCCTTTCGGAACGGTAAACAATCCGATTCGGATGATGAGAATGGAACACGACGAAGTTGGCAGCTTGCTGGCAGAAATGCGCAAGCTTTCAAATGATTACACGCTTCCCGATGGAGCATGTCCGAGTTTTACGGCGCTATATAGTCGGATGGAAACTTTCGAGCGCGATCTTCATCGGCACATTCATCTGGAAAATAATTTGCTTTTTCCGAAAGCTATCGAACTCGAGACAAAAGCGCTTGCGGTCGGAGTTTAGGTATTACGCGCTTTTTCAATTTCATATACTGCTCGCCTACTTGCGATTTACCGGTATGGTCTTTCGAAAATTCGTTTGAAGCGTTTTTTGTCAGAAATTCCGCTTTTTTTTGGAAACAACCGACGGCGGGCGTGTGTGTGAATTCATACGCTTTTTCGTTTTTTCCATTCCACGGCGAAATTTCATCGCGTGAAAAACATTTTCAAAAGACGTCACTGAACCTCGCCGACAATTTACTCGTGAATTCGTTTGTATATTCAATATGATTACCGTTGGTTTTTTCCGATTGATGAAAATTCCCGTCTAAGAAGTATCATCTGACTGTATGCACAATATCGATTTGGACCTCGTAGAGATGACGATGGACGTAATGAAATACGCCATCGGAAAGATTACAGACGCAAATCCGGAGCTCGGATTTCCGCGAAAAGAAGAGGAACTGCAGGCTCTGGTGGGCGAGACAATCACTCCGAAGGGAATCGGCGGCGAAACAGCCTTCAAACTTTTTCGAGATGTTTTAATGAAGGCAAGCGTATCGATCGATCATCCGCGTCATCTTGCGTTCGTGCCCGCATCGCCTACGCGCGCCGCAGTGATGTTTGATTTGGTCACATCGGCATCGAGCGTTCACGGTGCATTTTGGCTCGAAGGCGCCGGATGTATTTTTGCGGAAAATCAAGCGATGCGCTGGCTCGTTTCGCTCACCGGTTTACCAGAAGGCGCCTTCGGAGTTTTCACCAGCGGCGGAACCGAGGCGAATCTTTCGGCAATGGTGACTGCCCGCGAAAATTGGCGGAAGATTGACGAAAGCAAGAGTTCGACGCGCGGAATTGTGATCACTGCCATTTCGGCACACTCGTCTGTTCGCGCGATGGCAAAAGTGATCGACGTTGACGTAATTTCTGTTCAAACGGAAGACAAATTTGAAGCCTCACAACTCGAGGCGCGAATTGCAAAATTAACTGCCGAAGAACGCAGTCGTGTCTTTGCGGTGATCGCTACCGGCGGCACGACTAATGCCGGAATCATCGATGATCTGGACGGAATCGCGGATATCTGTAAAAAGAACAATTTGTGGTTTCACGTTGACGCGGCTTACGGCGGAGGCGCATTGGCAGCTCGTTCGGCGCGTCATTTATTCAAAGGAATCGAAAAGGCGGACAGCGTCACGATCGATCCGCACAAATGGCTTTTTTCGCCTTACGATTGCGGTGCGGTGATTTATAAGAATCCCGAACTTGCGAAACAGACTCACCAACAAGAAGGTTCCTATCTCGACATTTTTTCGGACGATGGAACGAAAGGTTTCAATCCTTCCGACTATCAAATTCAACTGACGCGCAGAGTTCGCGGACTTCCCTTGTGGTTTTCTTTAGCGATGCACGGCACCGAGCGCTATGAACAAGCAATCGAACGCGGAATCGCTTTGGCACAAATTGCCGGAAAACTTATTTCCGAATTCCCTCCGACCGAGCTGGTGAGACAACCGAGTTTGTCGTGCGTATTATTTCGCCGCCTTGGTTGGTCGCCGGCAGATTATCGTAATTGGACTTATAAAAATCACAAATCCGGGTTCGCTTTGGTCGCGCCGACAAAGGTTCGAACTGGAAAGGACTTCGAAACCGTCGCACGATTTTGCTTCATAAACCCCGATACTTCAGAAGATGACATCAAGAGCATTCTTGCGACCATGGCATAGTTCGCGCGACCTTTTAGATTTCACCGCATTCAAAAATCTCCTCTTCTGTCAGATCAAGCACGGGCAAAATCTGTCGGACCTTCTTGTCTTTATCTTTTCCTACGCGCTGAAATAAAGCCGCACTCGTTAGCGCCAGATATTCAACGCCCGAAAATGAAAGCGATTTTGTAATTTGTTCGACGAACTTTGAAAGATGCCCTTCAACAAAATGTTTTGCGGCTTGCGAAGTTATTTCGCACTTGTCCACATCGCCACATTCGTTTGCAAAAGCTTCTTTTAGTTTCAGGTAAGCAAGAAATGCCGTTTCGACTGATATGTGATCAGGAGTTTCACGGGTTTCCGGCGTAAAACCAAAGACCTGATAATAAGTTGAAAGTTCGGAAAGAAGATAACCGGGTTGAGTCCAGCTGCGATAGGTTACCTCGCGCGGCGGCGCCGGACCGCCGGGACCAAAGATGGAGTGGTAAACACCTTCGCCCGCTTCGCTGGCAGCAAGATCTGCCGCTTTTTTCAAGTTGGAATCTTTTACTTCTTCTGCGAGTTCCTTAACTTGAACCTGCCAGTCACCCACCGGACATTCAAACAGTAAACTGATGAGACGCCATTCGGCCGCTTCGAGTAGGAGATTATTTTCTTGTATTTTTGATTCCATAGTTTCCTTTCGAACTCAGCCCGCTTGCGCGGTCGGTATAGATTATTTCATCGTCAGAGTTACCCATCCGGTACGCATCTTTCGAGCGCCGGTTTCTCCGTGTGAGCCTTCCCATATCGCAAATGCAATTTCAGAAGGCTTCTCTTTTGAGAGACCTTCGGGAACTGGTCGGGTCATGACAACTGTCCAGCCTTTTGACATTCGGATTCCTTTTCCCTTTGAGAAAGCTTGCGGATTTGGCGTGAGCGTTCCGGGACCTTCGGCAATCAGATCCTCGACCGGCTGTTGACGCGGACCTTGGCGGTTGTTGCCCATTGCTCGCGCCGGTGCATAACGCAAAGCAGTTTCCTGTTGAGCCTGCGGATTCTTCTTCAACGATTCTGCGTTGAAAGGATAATGGTCTGGTTTCGCGTTTGGATAGAGACTCGTTATTTCATCAACTCTGCCATCAACAATCGCTTGCCAATCCGCCCGCCAATAAGAAATCTCGACGGTCTTACCCGCTTCGCCCATTTGCGGAGCAGGCACTGATTCGGAAATCTTTAACGGAATCTGCACGGCGCAGCCGTCGATAAAATGATGCGGCTTAGCCATATCGTTTTGCGTTTCATCAGTCCACTCGATTCGAAAAGCGATTTCCTTGCCATCCGTAATTGCCTGCACCTGAACTTCCTGTGTTGACGCCTCCATCAAACGAGGTTCCACCAAATCCTGCAGAATTAATTTTGAAACATGAGTTGGCGCATCTCTCCAAACTGAATCATTTGCATCGAGAGTTGTCGCCGGCGCGGGAACGACTTCAAGATCGGCGGTTGCAACGATGGACCTTCGGCAGGCAGCAAAAATGAGCAAGCTCAAAATTAGTATTGATAAAACAATTACTCTA
>DAITAB010000390.1:0-1297 GCA_036824525.1 Pyrinomonadaceae bacterium | reverse complement strand
AAAACTCAAACAGTAGAAGTTTGCAGACAATAACCAAACTCGCGCAGATTCTGAACTCGGACTTGGTGCGAATGCAAACGACACGAGTCTTTTCAAACTCAATTATGAATACGGCGAGTTGCTCCCGAACGGCGCGACCGCGAACACCGGCAACATCACCAAACAGACGATCACGCTTCCCTCTGCGACTTTTGTCCAGACGTACAAATATGATCCGCTCGATCGTTTGACCGAGGCGAAGGAAAGCAACGGAACTTCGACGACATCTCCTGTCAATTGGATTCAAACGTTTGGTTATGATCGTTTTGGAAATAGAATCGCGCGGTGAAGGTATAGTAATTTGTCGAAACCGCCTGCGGTAGCGGGCGGTTGAACGTTTTTGATCGAGTTGTCGGCAATCGTTTCAATCGTTAAGCGTAAACCATCCGCTACCGCAGATGGTTCTGACAAGAGGAGCGCGACGACGAAAACACACTTACTTCGTGCGTGTTAAAGCAAACCCTGGCTGAACCTGATTTCCTTATTTACTTATCATCCTTATCGCCTTTTTTTGTTCGCTTGGTTGTATCGTCCGGTTTCGGTTCTTCGACTTTTGGAACTTCGCCTTTTTTCGGAGATGGAGCCGGAATTCCCGTCTGCGGAGTAGGCGCAGGCTCTTTGTCGTCGTCAGCGGGCTTCGGAGTTGGAGACGAAGTTGTTGTTGGCGATGAATTCGAATCCGAGGTTCCAACCGGTGCAGTTTCAACCGGTCCGGTTTTCGGAATCGCATTTTTTCCCGTGCCGTAGAGAATTCCAAGCCGGCGCCCGAGTTCATCGGCGCGTTCGAGTTTTTCGATTTGCTCGCGTTTCCGCTGTTCATTGAGCGCACGGATTTCCGCAGGCATTGCCGGAACGCTCGGAAAACGTTCGCGCGGCTTATCTTTCATAAAAGGAATCATAAACGCATTGAAATATGGCACTGCGCCGTGTCCGCCGGTCATATATGATCCGAGCGATTCTTTACGCAGCGGATTTCCCATCCAGATTCCGGTTGTAAATGTCGGTGTGTATCCGATGAACCAAACATCTGTATGATCATTTACAGTTCCGGTTTTCCCCGCGAGCGGATGTCCGCCGGCGCTTGCACCCGAAGCGGTTCCACCGCCGCGCACAACTCCTTCCATCATCGAAACCATGGTTCCGGCGACATACTCGCTGGTCACACGCGAACTCTCATTGTTCCACTCTTCGAGAATTTTTCCATCGCGATCTATAACTTTTCTTATTAGATGCGACTCCATTCTCACGCCTTTATTGG
>DAITAB010000213.1:0-4236 GCA_036824525.1 Pyrinomonadaceae bacterium | reverse complement strand
ACCCTTTTTCATTTTGCGGAATAGAATAACCGCCAGACTTTGCGCCCTTGCTTACGCGCGGGCTACTGACACTGCCAACTTCTCAACGTTTCAGACGTTCACATTTTCACTGTTTCACCTTTTCACTTTTTCACTTTGCGTTACTTCTTCACCGGTTTTCCTTCAACATCGAGAATCACAATCTCGCCGAGATTCAGTTCGCGGATTCCCGTTTCGATTACAGAAAGATCGCCGACGAGCAGCAACGAAGTTCCATTCAGGGCCGCGTATTTCGCCGCGACGGAATTCACGTTCGCGAGTTGGAGCTTTCCGATTTCCGCAGTTTCGCGTTGCAGATCGGTCATCGGAAGTCCCGCGGTCCAAAGATCTGCGACTTGTCCGGCGATGCGTCCGTAAGATTCAAACTGCTGAGCGTAGCCGCGGATTTTCGTCAGACGTGCCGTCGAAAATTCCTTCTCGCTGATCGGTTTTTCACCCGCGATGAATTTCAATTCTTTCATAAATTCAACCGCGGATTCTTTTGTCTTATTTGTCTGGACGCCGCCCGAAGCGATCCACGTTCCGCCATTTGCAAAAAACTGCGGAAAGGCGAAAACACCATACGAGTAACCTTTATCTTCGCGCAAATTCAAATTCAGACGCGTACCGAAGCCGCCGCCATAAACCGCATTCGCCAAAGAAAGCGCGTAGAAATCCGGCGATTTTCTTTGCGGAGCGGTGAGCACATGCGCGATCACGGTTTGCGCCGCGCCCTGTTTATCAACCAGATAAACCTTGCCCGCGCCCATCGGTTTCGCCGCGGGAACATTTACCGCCGGCGCTGCGCCGCCCGACCAAGAACCGAGATGCTGACGCGCAAGCGCAGTCGCTTCCGCGAGCGTGATGTCGCCGACAAAAATCAACGCGGAACTCGCAGGTTTCCAATAGCTCGAATGAAACTTCACGAGATCATCGCGTGTTAGCGCTTGCACCGTCGCAGGCAATCCGCCGTTCGGACGTCCGTATGGATGATCGGCGCCGAAGGCGAGCATCATCGCGACCCGATTCGCGACTGCGTTCGGATTGTTCGCGGCTTGTGCGAGATTATCCAGCGCGATTTTCTTTTCGCGTTCGAATTCGCTTGCGGGAAACGAAGGATTGATCGCAATATCCGCCATCACCTCAAGCGCAGAATTTAGATTTCGCTTTAAAACCTCAAGCGAAAGCGACGCGTTTTCTTTTCCCGCGCCCGCGCCGATACCCGTGCCGAGATTTCCGAGCGCTTCATCAATCTGCAACGCATCGCGCGTTTTGGTTCCGCGACGCGTCAGACGCGCAGTCAATGAAGCGAGTCCGGCTTTTGCCGAGCTATCCGCGATGCTTCCCGCGCGTGTCGCGAGCGAGATAGAAACTTTTGGAAGCTCAGATTTTTCAACCACGAAAATTTCCAGCCCGTTTTCGAGTTTTGCGGATTTCACTTCCGGCGCCATAAACGGGCGATCGCTTCCGAGCGCAGGTTCCTGCGTACGATCAATCGCAACCTGCGAAGGCTTGCCGGATTTTTCCGGATGAAAACGAATCAGCAGACGATTTCGCGTGTTGAGATATTTATCAACTGAGGCGCGCACGCTTTCAACCGTCGCATTGCGTCGTCGTGCAAGATCATCCTCAAACTTTCCGGGATCGCCCAAAAATGTGTTGTATTGATTTAGCAAATCGGACTTTCCGCCGAAGCCTCCGATTCCTTCCAAACCCGAAATAAATCCAAATTCCCATTTCGTTTTTGCGCGATCGAGCTCCATTTGAGTCGGTCCGTCTTTCGCGAGTTTTGCGATTTCGTCAGTGACGATATTCTCGATCATTTTCAAATCCGAACCCGGACGCGCGGTGACCCACATCGCAAACGCGCCCGCGAGCGGCTGTCCGCTTTGAAATGCGACGACGTTCGATGCGAGCTGTTTGTCGAAAACCAGAACTTTGTTCAGACGCGCGGAAAGTCCGTCGGTGAGAATTGTCGCGACAAGTTCGAGCTCGGCATCGCCCGCGTCAAAGTAAGCCGGAGAATTCCATGCGAAATAAGTTCGCTCCTGCGGAACGCGATCATTCACCTCGATAATCTTTTCGCTATCCAGTTTCACCACCGACTTTGCCGGACGATCGAGCGCCGGTCCGGCCGGAATCGTTCCGAAATATTTTTCGACCAGGCGTTTTGCTTCAGCAGGATCAAAGTCACCGGCAATTACCAGCGAGAGATTGTTTGGCGTGTAATACTTGCGGAAGAATTCTTTTACGTCGTCTACACTGGCGGCGGTCAAATCTTCGTGAGAACCGATTACCGTGTGTTGATATGGATGTCCGACGGGGAAAAGATTTTCGTTAAGTAAGCTAAAGGCGCGTCCGTAAGGCTGATTTTCCAAACCTTGGCGGCGTTCGTTTTTTACAACGTCCCTTTGATTGTCTAGTTTTTCTTTGGTCAAAGCTTCGGGCAGAGTTGCAAGCCGATCCGCTTCCAGCCAGAGAATTTTTTCAAGATTGCCCGAAGGCACGGTCGCAAAATAATTCGTGCGATCTTCATTCGTCGTTCCGTTCACACCGCCCTCAAGCAAATTCGCGCCGGCTGCTTCCACATATTCAAAATATTCTTTATTGGCATTCTTCGAACCCTGGAACATCATGTGTTCGAAAAGATGTGCGAATCCGCTGCGCCCGAGGCGTTCATTTGCAGAGCCGACGTGAAACCACTGATTAACGTGAACGACCGGAAGTTTCCGGTCAACGTGAAGAATGACCTGCAAGCCATTCGACAACACGTATTTTTCAAACTGAATCTTCGGAACCGAGCCCTGCGCGCGAATCTCCGTCGAGAGAAAGATCGGCGAAAGTAAGGCAACGATGAAGGACAACGATAAAAATTTCTTCGCAAATTCGTACATAAAAACTCCTTAGTAGAATAACGTTGGATCGCTTGAGATATTTTTACGACATCAGTTACTACGAATCAATCCGCGCAAGGTTTCGATCAAATCGATAAAATTGGAGTATTTGTGCGTAATTCCAATATTGACCTCGGCTAATCTACGCAAAAGAAAAAAGGCGAGCCAAAACTCGCCGTTCTTTAAACCCGAAATCATTTGTACGACTTATGCCTTTACCGCTTCAATCACAGAATAAGCAGATTCAGTCGGAACAATTTTCGTGAGTTTGAATCCCGAAGCCGCAAAGAGTTTTTCGAATTCTTTCGCAGTGCGTTCGATGCCGCCGGGCGAGACAAGCATTTCCAGATCGAGCAATTTTCCCGGGTGCGGTTCATTTCCTTCGGGAATTACGAATTCAGCCAGCAGGACTTTTCCGTCGTCTTTCATCGCGCGGTGAATGCTGCGGAGAATCATAATCGAACGCTCGTCGTCCCAGTCGTGGATGATGTGTTTCATTATGTATGCATCCGCGGGCGGAACTTCCACAAAGAAATCGCCGGAAATTTTCTCCACACGTTTTGCAACTCCTTCGCGTTCGAGAATTCCATCCGCACCGGCGAGCACGTGTTCGAAATCAAAGAGAATTCCATTCATCGAAGGATTCACCTGAAGTATTTTCGCGAGAAGAAATCCGTGTCCGCCGGCGATATCCGCGAGAGTTCCGATTCCGGAGAAGTCGTAAGCTCGCGCGATCACAGGCGCGACTGATGCAGACATCTCTGTCATCGCATTATTGAAAATCTCACTCGCCTCAGGATTCTTGTAGAAAAACTCAAAGACTTCGGCGCCGTGTGTAAATTTCCACGAAGGTTCGCCGGTCTTCACGCTGTTAAGGAGATTTCCCCAAACCTGCCAATGCCACGATTCGCCCATGAAAATGGAGCCGTTTCGCATTGATTCGGGCGAATCCGAACGCAAAACTTCGGCATTTGGAGTTAACTCGAATTCTTTCTCGCCGACCTCGGAAAAAATTCCGATACTCGCCAAGCTTCGTAACACGCGATAGAGCGCGTGTTCATTCGTAGCGGTTTTGCCTGCGAGTTCCGCGATGCTTTTTTTGCCGTCAATCAAGAGATCGGCAATTCCAAGTTTTGCCGCGACGGAAAGCGCCTGAGTCATCAAGGCGCCCATCGCAACATTCGATACAAATGCCGCTGGCGGCATTTCGTTTTCCTGTACGGGGGCAGTTTTTGTCATTTCTATTTACCTCTCGAGTTTTTTAGATGAAGCGCAGGCGAAAAAAAGTTTCGGAGAAGAATCTCCGAGTCAGCATCTTCGCCTT
>DAITAB010000050.1:0-13897 GCA_036824525.1 Pyrinomonadaceae bacterium | reverse complement strand
AGTGATGTTCTTGCGCCAGAGAATAGTTTGTGATTCCGCGTCAACTATCACGTAATACGCATTCACCGGCTGCCAGATCAAAACACGCCAAGCGGGAACTGCGACTCCTGGTTCGGTCGGAAAATACATTTTTTCAGCCGACGTTGCCCAATCGCCTTCGCCGAAAACAGTTTTCAAGTTATTTGATACAGCGTTGTTTTTTTGGAGCTCAGGATTGGTCAACGTGTGTTTAATATTCTCCGCCGCAGTTTTCACCGAATCAAGAGGTTCCCCGAAATTAGTGGAGAGATTTTCGTATTCAAGTCCCGGCGCGAGATTATTGATAACTCGAATAACCCGACCGTCTTTCGTGAATCCGGCTTTTATCTCGCCGCGAAAAACGGGAATGTTGTTGATAAATTGTTCGAGATGCGCGAACGACAGATTGCCGTCGGGGTTGGTGTAATCGGCCGTCACTTTCAAAGCATCGGCTTGCGAATCATCAACGCCAATCAATGAATTGTTTTCTTTTACAAAGCCGCGCAGAATTTCCGAGCGTTTCGCGTTGGATTCACTTGTCAGAAAATTTCGTCCTTGTTTGACATCCGGCGCGATGACTTCGGGCGTGCGGATGTCTGTGTTGTATTCAACCTTCAGCGACGGAACTTTTGAACGCAAAGCTTCTTCGCCTGAAACAAAATTAGCTCGGATATCCGCGACGACCGCCGCGTCTTTCTTCTGCGCCTGACGAAATCCGGCGATCTTCTCAAATGCCGATTTATCGGCGCGAATGTCATAGTTCTCCAATCCGGCTTCGTGGCTTTCCGTGCGGGTTGAATTCTTTTTACCGGCATTCGATACTTGTGCTTTCGCCGAAAAATAATCGGATGAAATCAGTAATAGAGAAATAATTGCCAAAGCCAGAAGTGATAAAAACACACCTCTGCGAATTTCCGGATTCAATCTTAAGTCTGTCATTCTTGCTCCTAATTAATTTTGTTGGTCGAGATCTTGGGCAGTTACTCTAAAAGATATTGAATGCGAGGAAAACTCCAGTCAAGTTGTCGTTCTCGGAGGCTTCTCGCGGAGGACTGACCGAATAAAAAAAGGGCGAGTGAAAAACTCGCCCTTCTCAAGATCCGATTTCTTATTTACCGGATTACATTCCCATTCCCATACCGCCGCCGGGCATACCGCCGCCCATTTCCGGTTTTTCATCGGGGAGTTCCGCGATCATCGCTTCGGTCGTAAGCATCAATCCCGCAATCGAAGCCGCGTTCTGAAGTGCAGTGCGCGTAACTTTCGAAGGATCGATAACGCCTGCTTTTACCAAATCCTCAAAAGTTTCGGTTGCCGCGTTAAATCCAAAGTTCGGATTCTTGTCGTCGCGAATTTTCTCTACGATGACTGCGCCTTCTTTGCCCGCGTTTTGTGCGATCTGTCGAAGTGGTTCTTCGAGCGCGCGTCGGATTATGTTGACACCGATTTGTTCATCCGTATCGTCGCTATCAACTTTGAAATCATCGAGGACTTTCGAAGCGCGCACCAAGGCAACGCCGCCGCCCGCAACGATTCCTTCTTCGACCGCCGCGCGTGTTGCATGCATAGCATCTTCAACCCGAGCTTTCTTTTCCTTCATCTCGGTTTCGGTTGCGGCGCCGACCTTGATAACTGCAACGCCGCCGACCAATTTCGCGAGACGTTCTTGCAGTTTTTCACGATCATAGTCGGACGACGTTTCGTCAATCTGTGCACGAATTGTTTTCACGCGTCCATCAATCGCTTCCGCCGCACCTGCGCCTTCAACGATCGTGGTGTTGTCTTTATCAATCGTGATCTTTTTCGCTCTGCCCAAATCTTCGACCTTAACGCTTTCAAGTTTGATGCCGAGATCTTCGCTTATTACTTTTCCGCCTGTCAGCGTTGCGATATCTTCAAGCATCGCTTTGCGACGGTCGCCGAATCCAGGTGCTTTTACGGCGCAAACGTTTAAAGTTCCGCGCAGTTTGTTTACTACCAAAGTAGCCAGCGCTTCTCCCTCAACGTCTTCCGCGATAATCAGCATTGATTTGCCCATCTTCGCAACCTGTTCGAGAATCGGAAGCAAATCCTTCATCGAACTGATTTTCTTTTCGTTGATGAGAATAAAAGGATTCTCAAGATTTGCGTCCATTCTTTCGGGATCGGTGACGAAATACGGCGAAAGATAACCGCGATCGAACTGCATTCCTTCAACAACTTCCAGCAGCGTATCCATAGTCTTCGATTCTTCAACCGTGATCACGCCATCTTTTCCGACTTTGTCCATCGCCTGTGCAATGATATTTCCAATTGTCTTGTCGCCATTTGCCGATACTGTTCCGACTTGTGCGATCGAATCACCGGAAACCGGTTTCGAAAGACGCGCGATTTCCGCCACGACTTTCTCTACGGATTTTTCAATACCGCGCTTAAGCGCCATCGGATTCGCTCCGGCAGCAACGGTGCGCGCGCCTTCTTTGAAAATCGCCTGCGCAAGGACTGTTGCGGTCGTTGTTCCGTCGCCCGCAACGTCGCTCGTCTTAGAGGCAACTTCGCGAACCATCTGCGCGCCCATATTTTCCAGCGCATCTTTGAGCTCGATTTCCTTCGCTACGGTTACGCCGTCTTTGGTAATCGTCGGCGAACCGAATTTCTTATCAATTACTACATTGCGACCTTTCGGTCCGAGAGTTACTTTCACCGCGTCTGCCAGCTGATTTACGCCGCGCAAAATCGCCGCACGTGAATCTGCTCCCTGAATAATTTGCTTAGCCATATTTTTGTCTTCTCCAAATTCCTTTTTGAGATATTCGGGATTTTCTCTTTGATTGAAATCCCGCGTTTATGATTTCGAAGCGACTAAAGCCACTTCAAATTTCCGTGAAAAACTTACTTAGCTTTCGCTCCGGCACGCTCGATCACACCGAGAATTTCATCTTCTCGCATAATCAAAAATTCATCGCCGTCGAGTTTGATTTCGGAACCGCTATATTTTCCGAAGAGAATTCGGTCACCGGCTTTTACATCCAACGGTTGACGGGTTCCATCTTCACGGAATTTTCCGGCGCCTGCCGCGATTACTTCACCTTCCTGTGGTTTCTCCTTGGCGGTTTCCGGTATGAAAAGTCCACCTGCAGTCTTGTCTGCGCCTTCTTCCAGGCGTTTTACGATCACACGATCGTGTAGTGGTTTTATCGTAGTTGCCATTACATTTACTCCTTAAAAAGTTACAATTTCGAGTTGTGTTTATTGCTCGTGTTAGATAGTTTAGCACTCGCAACGCTTGACTGCTAATTTAGTTGATTTCGCGGTTTACTGTCAAGCGTCTCAAATTCGGCAATAAATGCGAAATTCCGGCAAACTCGGAAAGCTATGTTGTCGTGCTTACTATGAGACTCAGCCAGCTTAATATATTTCCAATCAAGTCTTTAGGTGGATCGTCAATGAATTCAGCGACCATTACGCGACGTGGTCTCGCAGACGATCGCCGCTGGATGTTGGTCGATTCAAACAATCGATTTATTACGCAGCGCGAACGCCCGAAGATGTCGTTGTTAGGGGTGAAAATTAACGAGAAATCACTTGTAATTCACGATGACGCAAAGAAGTCGTTAGAAATCCCTAAGATACCGGTTGAACGAAAGGCAATTGAAGTCGTCATTTGGAAATCAAAGTGCATCGCGATGTATTACGAAGACGAAGTGAACTCTTGGCTTTCCGAAAGGTTAGGAATGGAGTGTCGGCTTGTTTATATGCCGGAAGAAACTTATAGAAGCGTGAATCCGCTTTTTCGTTTCAAGGAGGACGATCACGTGAGCTTTGCGGATGGATATCCTTTCATGATCATCGGCGAAGGCTCATTGAGTGACTTGAATTCGCGTCTCCGAAACCCGGTTCCGATGAATCGATTTCGTCCGAATTTTGTAGTAAATGGATCGGGCGCATTTGAAGAAGATGATTGGAAAAGAATTCAGATCGGGAAGACAATTTTTCGTGTAGTAAAACCGTGCGAACGTTGCGTAATTCCGACCATCGATCAAGAGACGGGAACTGCAGATTCCAATGAACCCTTAAAAACGCTGGCGGACTTTCGACGCCAAGAAAACAAAATTCTTTTCGGACAAAACCTGATCGCCGAAATTGCCGGAGAAATTATTTCAGTTGGCGATGAAATTAAGATCTTGGAATAGAAATTCGTGCGAAAACGCATCCGATAGAAATTAATCTTTAAGCGGCTCTTCAGTAAGAAGTTCAAAAGCTTTCAAATATCTTTTTGAAGTTGCTTCTACAATCTCGGGCGGCAATTCGGGTGCGGGCGGTTTCTTGTTCCAGTCCAAAGACTCCAGATAATCCCGCACAAATTGTTTATCGAATGATGCGGGCGATCTTCCCGGTTCGTATTCGTCAGCCGCCCAAAACCGCGATGAATCGGGAGTAAGAGCCTCATCAATCCAAAGAATGTTTCCATTCTTGTCCGATCCGAATTCGAATTTGGTGTCTGCTAAAATAATCCCACGCGAAATCGCATAATCGAAAGCCTGCTGATAAAGCTTTAGAGAAACGAGTTTGAGTTTGGTTGCGGTCTCAACTCCAATGATATTTTCCAATTCGGCTTGCGAGATATTTTCGTCGTGTCCTTTTTGCGCCTTGGTTGCGGGCGTGAATATTGGCGACGGCAATCGATCAGCCTCGACCAGGCCTTTCGGAAGGCGGTGTCCGCAAACTTCTCGGTTTTCAAGATAGTCTTTCCATCCGGAGCCCGCTAAATAACCTCTCACTACGCATTCGACCGGAAAAACCGTCGTCCGTTTCACAATCATTGACCGTCCGCGAAGCTCACCATGTTCGTGAATTTCCGTGGGCATAAGTTCAAAGTTTTCCGTTATGAGGTGATTCGGAAAAACCTCTTGCAAACGTCGAAACCAAAAAGCCGAAAGTTGCGTCAGCACTTTTCCTTTGAAAGGAATCGGAGTTGGTGAGACGCAATCAAACGCCGAGAGCCGGTCAGTAGCAACGAGTAGTAGCTGCGAATCTGAAATCTCGTAAACGTCTCGGACCTTGCCTCGATGTAGCAGATGGAAATTCTTAAGATCGGCATGACTGAGCGTGTCTGTCGTCAACATATTTATTACCAGACCGAAAGGACTTGATGACGTAAAGGTAAACTTTAAGACCAAACCGGGTATCGGTAAAGTCGCGAGCAGACGGGCATTTAACTTCATAGTCTCAACAGATAGAGATTTTCCTTCTTCGGGTCGAGAATATTTTTTTGATGACACGGTAAATTGAAAAGTGCATAATAATGTGGGTTGGGCTTCCACGCCCGAATCACTTATGCCGATACGCTCGGCATTCGCTTACTTCGACCGCTCTCGCCTCCAATCAACTGTCTCGTAGTAAACTTCAGGAAAAAATTAAAATCACCATGTTTTCGAATTACATATTTCGTAAATCGCTCGTAGGCGCGTTTTCCGTTGTTTTGGCCAACGCCGTCTCCGCCTTTGGTTACTTTCAGGTCTCGGGAGTTCCGAAACCGACGCCGGTTCCAGCACCAACCGCAAACGATCAAAGTTGGTGGTATGTGATGTTGTTTGTTCTCGCGGCGGGACTTTCCGCGGCAATTATTTGGTTTCTTCGTTCAAAGACCGCTGAGAAAGAAAGTCACGCAATCGAAAACGAGAAACTGAAGAACCGACAAGAGAATTGGGACGCAAATTCGGTGGACATGAATGAAGAAATGGCCTGGCTTCGTGAAAAGCAGGTCGTCACCGAGTCCAAACGAAAACGTGACTACAAACAAAAATTAAAGAAGCGCGAGGAGCTTCAAAGCGCGAAGAATGCAGAAAAACTTCGTAGTGTAAATTCCAAAGTGGTTTCGAGCTCGGACCCGGTTTCCGATAACGAGCTTCTCAAAGGATTCTCGCCTGGACCGCTGCCCATTTTCTCGTTCGATAAATTGAAAACTCCGGATGAATTTATTCCGCTTCCATTATCCAACGATGAATCGCTGATGAATGCGATCGAGCAAGTCCAGGATGAATTAGAAGAGGACGAAGAGGTTCGCGATCTTTCGCTTCGGATCTTGATGGCATTCCGGACGCGAAATTCGGTCGAAGCTGTTTCACAGATCGCGCTTTATGATCTTTCAGCCTCGCTTCGCGCGAAAGCGGTTGCGGTACTGGCTGATTTCGATCACGAATCCGTGTTCGAAACATTGCTTCTTTGTTGCGCGGATCCAACTCGTGAAGTTCGTGCCGCTGCGGCGCGCGCGATTACGCGTCTGACCATTGACCGAACTCAAGCTTGGATTCGCGTTATTCAGTCAGACGACAAGTCGCGGCAAGGGCAAGCCGCCTATGCGGCGATTGATGCGGGGTTTGTTGATCGGGCATTAGACCGCCTGGTTCATCGCGACGCAAATGTAGCTGAGGAAGCCTTCGCGTTGCTATCGCTTTTAATCAAGGCGGACAAAACCGAAGTGCTCACCGAAGCGGTTGCCTCGCACCTCGACATGAACGTGCGTCAGGCGATTCTTCATCTCTTTAAAGTTTCTCGTAACGCAAAATCGCCGCAGTCCGAAAGCGCTTCGGGCGCCGCTTCGAATTTACCGGCGGAAAAGTTTTCGGAAGTTGAAAGCAATAGTGGCGCAGTAAATATCGTCATGTAGCAACGAAAAACAACTGCGAATTGGAAACGTAGTCGGCGTCAAAGTAAAATGATCTATTACTTTGGCGTCGATTTTTTTGTCTATGGAATTCAAACTCGTTTCCGAGAATAAGCCGACCGGCGATCAACCGCAGGCGATTGAGACCATTGTTCGTGGCTTAAACGATAACGTGAAAGATCAGGTGCTCCTCGGGATAACGGGAAGTGGGAAAACTTTCACTATCGCCAACGTAATTAACGCAGTCCAAAAACCTACGCTGGTACTCGCACACAACAAAACTCTGGCGGCTCAGCTCTATCAGGAATTCAAGAGTTTCTTTCCAGACAATTCGGTTGAGTACTTTGTTTCTTATTACGATTACTATCAGCCCGAAGCGTACGTTCCAGCCTCGGATACTTACATTGAAAAGGAAGCGACAATCAACGAAGAAATAGATCGTCTCCGATTAAGCGCGACCCGGGCTTTGTTTGAAAGAAGAGATGTAATTGTCGTCGCGAGTGTTTCCTGTATATATGGACTCGGCGATCCGGATGCATATTTCGGAATGCTTTTGTTTTTGGAGCCGCGTCAAAAAATCAGACGCGAGGAGTTACTCCAAAAACTCGTTGAGCTTCAATACGAAAGAACGGAAATCGAGTTTGATCGTGGAACTTTCCGAGTTCGCGGTGACGTCGTCGAACTCTACCCTTCTTATCAGGACAAAGCCTATCGAATTGAACTATGGGGCGATGAGATTGATTCAATCTCTACGATCGATCCGCTCCTCGGCGAAGTGATTATGACTCACGATTCGCGGGTTCCGATTTATCCGAAATCTCACTATGTGATGTCGAAACCGACGATAAAACGCGCCATCAAGACTATCAAAGAAGAGCTGGAAGTTTGGGAGGCGCATTTAATCGAAAGCGGAAAACTCGTGGAAGCGCAGCGACTTCATCAGCGAACGATGTACGATCTTGAGATGATTAAGGAGATGGGTTTCTGTCGCGGCATCGAAAACTATTCGCGACATCTTACGGGTAAACTTCCCGGTGAACCGCCTCCAACACTTCTCGACTATCTTCCGCCTGATGCTTTGATGGTAATCGATGAATCGCACCAGACTGTTCCGCAGCTTGGGGCGATGTTTAAGGGCGATCAGTCGCGAAAGGGAACTTTGGTGGATTATGGTTTCAGACTTCCGAGCGCCAAGGATAATCGCCCGCTAAATTTTCAAGAGTTCGAATCCCGCATCAATCAAACAATTTTTGTTTCGGCAACGCCTGGAGACTACGAGTTGAAGAAAACCGGCGGCGAAGTTATCGAACAAATTATTCGTCCGACCGGATTGCTGGATCCTGAGGTTGAAGTCCGACCAGTCCGCGGACAGATCGATGATCTTCTTGAAGAATGTCGAAAGCGAACGGAACGCGACGAACGCGTACTCGTGACGACGCTCACGAAAAAGATGTCGGAAGATTTGACGGAGTATTTCGCAGAGGTTGGAGTGAAAGTACGATATCTACATTCAGATATCGAGACGCTTGAACGTATAAAGATTCTGCGTGATCTTCGCCGTGGCGAGTTTGATGTCTTGGTTGGGATCAATTTGCTTCGTGAAGGACTTGATCTACCCGAGGTTTCGCTGGTCGCGATTCTCGATGCCGACAAGGAAGGTTTTCTGCGCAGCGAAAAGAGTTTGATTCAGACCATTGGGCGAGCAGCACGAAACTCCACCGGCAGAGCGATTCTCTATGCCGATAAAATTACGAAATCGATGAAATACGCGATTGATGAAACGGCGCGTCGAAGAAAAATTCAGCAAGCTTATAACGAAGAGCATTCCATAATTCCTACAACAATCGTTAAACCGATCGAGGCAACACTCGTTACCGCCTACGAAGCAGATTATTTCAAAATTCCTTTGGAGCTTGATGCAGTTGAAGAGTATTCACCGAAGCAACTGAAACAAACTATCGTGCAACTTGAATATGAAATGCGCGCCGCCGCCAAGGAACTAAAATTTGAACAGGCGGCAGAAATTCGAAACAAACTTACATATCTCAGAAATCGTGAAATCGCATTGCGATAACTAAACTTTAAAACTCCACGCCCGAATTTTCGAGATTTGCGGCGTTTAACTTATGTGCTTCAAGGCTTTCCGTTTATAATCTCCGCATGTTGACGAAAACGGCAGTTGCCGAAATTCAGGATTACCTAAGCGATGCGAGCAACATTAAAGGCGGAAATGCCTCGCGCGTTTTGATTCCGGCTTCGGTCGATGAAATCCGGAAGCAAATCGCGGAAGCGACGCTGACAAAAACGTCAATTACGATTTCCGGTGCGCGAACCGGACTCGCGGGCGGCGCGGTGCCTTTCGGCGGCGACGTGATCGCGATGCATAAGCTCAACAAAATTATTTCAATCGAAAAGACTTCCGATGGCGGGAAAGCAATTGTTCAGCCGGGTGTAATTCTTGACTCGTTCCAAAAAGAGGCAGATTCGCGTGGGCTTTTTTATCCGCCGGATCCGACCGAGTGGTCCTGCCAACTCGGAGGAACGATTGCGACAAACGCTTCGGGTTCGCGAAGTTTTAAATATGGCGCAACGCGAAATTACGTCGAGGCTCTAACCGTTGTTCTTGCGGATGGCGATGTTTTGAAATTGCGACGCGGAGAGATTTTCGCCGGCGAAGACCGCGCCATCGAATTAAGAACCGAGAGCGGAAAAACTATACGGGCGCGCGTTCCAAGTTATGATCGCGCTAACACACGCAAAAACACCTCCGGATATTTCACTTCGAAAAAGCCGGATGCAATTGATCTCTTCATCGGAAGCGAAGGAACGCTTGGAATAATAGTGGAAGCGGAATTGCGTTTGCTCAAAAAGCCCGAGGGATTTCTGAGCGGCATCGTGTTTTTCATAAATGAAGTTGATCTCTTAAATTTCGTCGCGGAAGCGCGTAATCTTTCCTTTGAGAGTCGATCTTCCAATGCTTCCGGTGAAAGTCTTTTCGATGCGGTTTTGCTCGAATATTTCGATGACCGATCACTGGAATTAATCAGAGAGAAGTCTTCGAATGTGCCGAGGGAAATGGCGGGCGCGATTTTCTTTGAACAGGAAACAACTGGAGCTTCTGAGGAGAAATTGCTCGCCGAATGGAATGCGCTTTTTGAGAAACATAACGCATCTTTGGACTTGTCGTGGTTTACGACTTCCGAATCCGACCTCGAGAAAATGCGTGAATTTCGTCATTCGCTTCCGGTTGCCGTCAACGAACGCAACGTTCGCAACAAACAACGGAAAATTTCGACCGATATGTCTGTGCCCGATGAAAACTTCAAATCGATGCTTCGATTCTACAAGAAATCGCTGCAGGAGAGCGCGCTCGATTATGTGGTTTTCGGACACATCGGCGACAATCATCTGCACGTAAACATTCTTCCGAAGGATGAATCTGAAGCGATGCGGGCACGAAATTTATACGGACGTTTTATCGCCCAGGCGATTATGCTTGGCGGTTGTGTCTCCGCCGAACACGGCGTAGGAAAACTCAAACGCGATTATCTTTACGCGCAATTCGGCGAGCGTTACATCAATGAAATGGTGGAGTTTAAAAAGGCTTTTGATCCGCAGGGAATTCTCGGACGCGGAAATGTATTTCACGAAAAATTCTTACGATAAACGGAAAGGTCAAAAAAAATGATCAGAGCGATACTAATGGATTTCAATGGAGTGGTGATAAATGATGAGCCGCTGCAATTGAAGGCATATCAAGACGTGCTCCGCGATGAAGGCATCGAGGTAACGGCCGATTCCTATTACAGTCTCACCGGAACCGACGACGCAACTTTCCTAAAGCATCATTTCAAAAATGCCGGCAAAGAATTGACGGATGAAAAAATCGACGAAGTGATCGAGAGGAAAATGGAATCCTGGCGAGGCGCGATTAGTAATGGCATACCGATCTGCGATGGAGTGGAAGCATTTCTGAAAAAGTGTCAAAAGCGCTTTGCGATCGGTTTGGTCAGTATGGCAAATCGCCGCGAGATAAATTTTGTTCTCGAAAATACCGGATTGGGCGAGTTCTTCGATGTCGTCATTTCCAGTGAAGACGTCAGTGAAAATAAACCGAGCCCCGAATGTTATTTGACGGCTTTTCGTCAACTCGATGCGCTGCGGAATGTTCAGGGGCATTATCCAATGTTGCACAAGGAATGCGTCGTGATTGAGGATGTCCCGCAGGGAATTCGCGCCGGAAAAGAAGCGGGAATGCAGGCGCTTGGAGTAACCAATACATTCGACGAAAAGATTTTACGTAGTGCCGGTGCCGATGCGGTAACACATTCGCTTACCGATTGGTTTCCGGATTCGGTTATCCGTGTTTTTAGTCGCATTTGATCCTCAAATTCAAATTTAGTTCAGAAGATTATGACTCAGTTGATTACCGTCATCGATGACGCGGAGACGGATATTCTTTCCTGCGCCGCGCTTTTGGCTGAAAACGTCAAAAGCGCAGACGGACATTCGCAAGCAATGCGGAGAGTGGCTACCGAATTTCTTCAAAGCAACGACGTAGATCGAGCCGCGCAGTTTGCCGATGCGATTCGCGATACATCAGTGCGCGATCGCCTGCTTTGCGATATCGCGGAAAAATGTGCGGAACTCGACGACGATGAATACGCATTTCAACTCGCCGAGGCAATCGACGATGTAAATTTTCAGGCGGTGGCGCGGGAGAAAATTGCCTTTCGAAAGGCAGCGATGGGCGAATTGGAAAAAGCCCGCGAGATTGTGGCGGCGCTCGATCATCCTTCCGAAACTCTGGCTGAAATTGCGTCGCATGAATTCAAAGGCGGCGACGCGGTAAAGGCTTTGGAAACTACGTCGCAAATTGATTTTCCACCGGTAAAAGTTCGTTCTTTTCAAACTTTCGGGTTGCAGTCTCATGAAGCCGGCGATCCTGCGAAGTGCGAAGAATATCTGCTTAAGGCGGTTGATGCCTGCGACGAAATCGAATACGCCGAAGAAAAAATTCGTGCGCTGCATTCGCTCGCTACGAGTTTTATACACACTCAGCGAAACGATAAGGCGATCGAAGTACTATCCAAAGCCAGAGATGAAGCCGAGAGGCTCGATAATGTTCATCGCGATAGCCTTCTCGCATTTATAAGTGTCGATTTTCTGCGCGCCGGATCGATCGAACTCGCCGACCGGACGCTCGATTTAATCGGCGACAAGATTCAAATTGCAGTGACATTGATTGCATACGGACAGGAATTCGCGTTGAAGAATGAAATAAACGACGCTTTGGGCGCGCTCGATGAAGCCCACGCGATTGTGCTTTCCCAAAGCGACCGCGAGGTACGCGATTCGCGGGAGCGATATGATGTTCTCGCCAACATCGCGGTAAGATATGCGCAGTATGGAAAAATTGAACGCGCAGTTGCTGTCGCAAACGAAAATCCTTTTGACGTTTCGAGAAACCAGGCACTGATCGAAATTGCGAAGGTGTGTGCATCAGTTGAAGAAGCTTCGCTAAAAGGTGTAGTCGAAGAAATTCCAGCGGCGCTCGAGAAAACCAGCGCTTTGCTTTCAGCGGCAACGGTTTACCTTACAAATGGGTTAAAAGAAAAAGCCTTAGAACTCTTCGAAGAGGCAAATTCTATTGGCGAAAACATCGAACAAATTTCGGCCCGCTGCGAGGCTTTCGGAGAAATAGGTTTGGGAATGTCTTTGGCGGGTTCGCAGGAGCGTGCAAAAGAACTGCTTCACGCGGCTTTGAAAATTGTTCCTATGATTCGCGATTCAGCCGAACGTGTAAACGCGCTCGTAAATGTTGGGAATATCTATAAACGAATCGGTATCGAACCCGACGATATGGACAAGCAAATACTTAAGCAACTCGTAAGGGAAACAAATTGAAGTCCAAGCTCACCAAATATCATTGCTGACCAAATCATCAAATGAATCACGACGGCGAATCAATTCGATCTCGCCGTTTTCTTTTATAAGAACCGCGGCGGGAAGCGCGCGACCGTTATAAGGAAACATCTGCGCAAGCGAATAAGCGCCGCAATTCAGCAACGCTAGAATTTCATTCGGCTCAACATCGCGCGGCAACAATCTGTAATCCGGCAGGCGATTTTCGCCTTCGATGTCGAAATAAACATCGCCACCATCGCAAAGCGGACCGGCAACTTTGTAAGGCGTGTCGTGTTTTTCTTCCGCGCGCGATGCAGAAATCAATTCGTAATACCACTTGTAAGTTTCCATCGAAAGAAGAATGTTGAAACCGGCGTCAGTGAGTAACCAGGTATCATTCTGGATTTCCGATTTTGAATTTTGGATTTGCGCGACCGGTCGCGTCTTTTTGTTTCGCACCGTTGTCAGACAAATTCCCGCATCAGCGATTACGCTTCTGCCCGGTTCAATGAGCAAGGTGATTTCTTTCAACAATTTTTCCGCGTTCGCGTTTTTTGCCGCACGTTCGATTGCATTCCAGGAAAGTTTCAAGGTTTCCGCCGGGTCAATTTCTGTAGAAAAAAGATCTGCCCTTTCATCTGAAAACAACTTTCTTGATTCTTTGTCGCGAAGATAATTCACCGGAAAACCTCCGCCGAGATTCAGGTGCGAAAGTTTTACGCCGGTTGTCTCAAAGATGTGTTTCAAACCTTCAAAAAGAGATTGCAATGCTTCGATATAAGGTTCAGCAGAGGGATTTTGCGAACCGAGATGAAGGTGAATTCCGCACAAATTCAGATGCGGATCGTTTTTGTATTGTGCGAATGCGGCAAAAGCTTCGGCCGGCATCATGCCGAATTTCGATGTGAGCAACGCGGTCTGAAGTCCATGTAACGTGTTCGTTTCGATTTCCGGAACGAGTCGCAGCGAAACATTCGCGCGCTTTTTTTTCGACGAAGCGATTTCGCGAATCATTTCCAATTCAAAAATCGAATCAACTTGAATCGCGTAGATTTCTGCTTCAATGGCTTGCTCAATCTCGTCGCGCGTCTTGCTCGTGCCGTTGAAAATTATTTGATCGCCGCGAAAACCGATCTTGAGCGCTTTGAAAAGTTCGCCGCCGGAATTAACTTCCAGATCGGCGCCGGACTCCTTTACGGTGCGAAGTACGCCCATGTTCGAATTTGCCTTCGCGGCATAACAAATCTTCAGACGCAAATTTGCAAGGCTCTCCGCGCGCTTCAATTTCTCGATGTTGTGTTTAATGCGCGATGCGGAGAAAACGAA
>DAITAB010000049.1:0-13910 GCA_036824525.1 Pyrinomonadaceae bacterium | reverse complement strand
TGTACATCGCGGAAAATTGCGGATCGTTTGGCGTATTGAGCAAATGATAATAAAAATTCGGCTGAATGCTTTCTACTGAAGTATTGTTTGCCAAGAAGTTCATGGCGGACTCGACCGAAATTCCCGGAGACAGCTTTAAACGTTTCCAATTCAAGTCGGCGAGCTCTTCGATCAATGTCGAGCCCGCGAATTCCGGAGCCTGCATCGCGGAGGAAAGATTAGTTCCGCTTTTGAACTTGATCAGGAGTTCATCCTTCGCATATGGCGCAAGTGGTCGCTGCGCATACACGGCGTTCGTCAACAAGACGATGAAAGCTACGTTCAGGAAGTTTTTTATTAGGCGGTTCATTTAATTAAGTGTCGGATGGCTATGAGAATAAATTAACGTTTAACTCCCCCAAAATTAATAAGACGTTCAATAGCCTGGCATTTTGTGAATTCTAAACCGAGGATTCTCTTATGGGAAAGAATGAATGGGGCGGCTAGTGGGAATCGAACCCACGACATCCAGAACCACAATCTGGCGTTCTAACCCCTGAACTATAGCCGCCATAGAAATAACAATTGTAACAGCCAAGAGGGAATTTTATTAAAGTCTCTCAAGAAATCATAGCCGAAAATAGTTGAAGCCGACCCTACCGCCGTGAAGCAAGGAAGATGGAGCTGAGACATAAAGCAAGATGGTAAGCAGTGCCTGTGAAATTGAAAGAGCAAATAGATTTGGAACTCTTTGATAAATTGCGGTCCAGCAAAGCCCTCCGATGAACGTAGTGACAGTCAGCGTTAGATTTGGCAAATGCGCCAGCGCAAACACGGCGGTAGCGAAAACCAAACTCGCGAATCCCTTTCCCCAAATTTCCTGCGAGCGACGATTAAAAAAAGCCTGCAGAATATGTTGCTGAATCGCCGCCCATAAAAACATAAATAGGTACTTATTTTTAAAAGACCACTCGGTGAGCGCTTGTGGTTTAAAGCTCCCGTAATAAAAACCTATCGCCGCAGTGAGAACCGCAAGTATCGCAGTGGGAAAAATCAAAATCCGCCAGCAATGTATGAACCCATCAAATCTCCAGCCGACATCGCCAATTGATTCACTACGCTTCCGGTGTGCAAAAAAAATTATTACAACACCGATGATTACCGGTATCGCGATAATTAATGGACTGCGGGTGAAAGGAAGTATCAGCCACTCGATTGCCATTACGCATGCGAGAACTGCGACTATTTCGGCAACCGGTCTCTTAATACCTGATTCGATCATAAAGGCTGCGAAACACCTTCAAGTCAAAGTCGCTGTTGTTAATGGCAAACAAAGAATAATGCAAGGTGTGGTGCCCCCGGCACGACTCGAACGTGCGACCTACAACTTAGAAGGCTGTTGCTCTATCCAACTGAGCTACGGGAGCGAAAGTGTATGAAATGTTAGCGGCTGATTTTCGGCAAGTCAAACAATTCAACGTTTCTCTAACCGGAAGTTTACTTCATCGGAGATTGCGAATTCGCGTGTTCGCGAACGATGCCCGACATCTGTTCGAATACTTCTCCAATTTCCATTTCACTGGTATCCAAAACAACTGCTCCGTCAGCGATGGTGAGCGGCGAGTCGGCACGCGTCACATCGCGTTTATCGCGATCGTTTATCTCGGAGAGCGTTTTCTCGTAAGTGGTCGAAATTCCTCGCGTAGTGTCTTCCTCGAAACGGCGTCGCGCACGCGAATCCGGTCGCGCCGTGAGAAAGAATTTTACGTCCGCATTTGGAAAGACGACGCTGCCGATATCCCGCCCATCAAGAACGCATCCTTTCGAGGCGCTTGCGCCAAGCTGTTGCTGCAGTCGAACGAGAATTTTTCTTACCTCAGAAATTGTGGAAACGATAGAGGCTGCTTGTCCGACACCGTTTGAGCGGATTTCTTTTGAGATGTCGCGACCGTTTAAGAAAACGTGCAGATCTTCCGGCGTGCCTTCAAGTTTAATTTGCGAATTTTGCGCAAGCTCTGAAACGCTTTCGCGATCATTGAGCGCGATTCCTTTTTCCATTGCGGCAAAAGCGACCGCACGATACATCGCGCCGGTATCGAGATAAAGCAAGCCGAATTCGCGCGCGAGTTTTTTCCCCAACGTAGATTTTCCAGCGCCCGAAGGTCCGTCAATCGCGATAATCATTTGTAGTTGTCGGTCAGTAATCGGTGATCAGAATTCCGAGGTCGCGCGTAGATCTTGCGCGAAAAAACATCGCGAAATTAATTCTCCGCGTGAAGCGCCAATCGATTTCCTTCTGTGTCCATAAAAAACGCCATGTAACCGATTTCAGGACTAATCTGCGTTTTCGGAATCAGGATTTTTCCGCCCGCAGGTTCAATGCGATCAATCACATCTTGAATCTTTGGATTTGCGTTGAGATAGATCACTACTCCTTTATCAGAAGGCGAATACATTTCGTGTTGCACCAGAGCGCCATTTGCTTTGCCGCTTTCCATATCGGCGGGAAAACTCACCATCTTCAATTGTGGCATCGGCATGTCTTCCATCTCGATTTTGAAAATCGTTTCGTAGAATTTCCTTGCGCGCGCGATGTTCGTGGTCGGAATTTCAAACCAGTTTAATGAGTTCGTTGTCTTATCCATAACTTTCTCCTTTTTAATTGTTCGTTTTACTGTTCAATTCTAGCCCGCTCCGATTTCAGTAAGACTCAACAAATTTCCGTCCGGATCTTTGAACCACGCGACTTTTGCTCCGCCGGGAAATGTCATTATTCCGAGTGCGTCCTGACCAAATCCCTCATAAATTTCAAACACGACATCCTTCTTCATTAGTTCGTTAACTCTCGCGACAATGTCTTCAACTTCAAAACCGAGCGACGTAAATTTGTGTGGGGTGAATTCCTGAACCTTTTGAATTCGGAGCAGTACACCTTCAACTACAAAAACTAGCGCGAAGCCATCGTCAAACACGAATTCCAGTCCTAAGGTTTCGGCATAGAACGCTTTTGCCTTCGCGGCGTCGAGCGTCGGAACAAATGCCATCAGTTTATTTTTCATGCGTTCGTCCTTAATAAATGGAAGGTTACGAGATTATCTGCGCAAAACGAACGGTGTTTCCGTCCGGATCGTCAACATAAAATTCGCGCATTCCCCAAGTTTGGTCAACTGGCGCTCGATGAACGCCGGATTTTCCATTCAAATCCAAACCGCGTTCCTTAATTGTTTTGTAAAGCCGATCAACGTCATCGACGATAACTAAAACCTTCGAACCGAAAACTCCGTCGCCGCTCAAAGCTGAAAGATCGAGGCGCTGGTTTTCGCGCACGAGCACCTTATAGGGAAAGTCAGAATCCGGATTCATAACTTCGAAATCCAAAACGCCGGTATAAAACGCCACCGACAGTCCAATATCTTTACATCTTATTATTGGAACAATATTCATTGCCTGCTAACCACTTTCAGTTTCATCGGATCACGAAAGCATTTTCAAAACTTTCTTACCGCGCGGACTCAAGCGATAACCAGGATGCAAACTTTCTGTCAGTCCGAGTGCTTTTAGCTTTCGCACCCGCGGTTTGAAAACGCGCGTTTCGAGACCGATTGACTCGGCGAGAATTTGCGCGTGAATGTTGGGTTGATCGTGAATCATTCGCAGAAACTTCGCCGTCCAATCGCCCATTTTTCGCAACCGCTCGCAGACATTCTTCAGCTCCGCTTTGTCTAGATTTTGCCTCAAGGCAATTCGCGGATCTTCGCCGGCGTAATGAACTTTGATTCGATACAAATCGCCTTCGCGATCAAATGAACACAACTCATCGCGACTCCTCAGTCCGGCATTCTTAATGTCCGCGTTGGTGATTTGCGACGGTAAGATTTTCTCCACTCGATCAATCGCCAAAATTCCTTTGCGCGTCTTCAAGGTTCCGCCGGTTTTTACCGTCGGCTTTTTCCACATACGAAACACTACGGAAATTCTTCCCGCAATTATCAAATCGAGAATTTCGTTTTTCAGCAACATAGAAATCTTCAATCCACAACGAGAATTTTATGACCGTCGCAATCACGAATGAGAAATTCGCGTCCGTAAGATCGCCGAACAATATCTTGAACGATCTCGGCATCTCGTGATTTCACTTCATTGTAGAAGGCTTCAATTTCCGGAACCCAAATCACGAAATCGCAAGTTTCGCTGCGGATCGATTCATTCGTGTTTATCTTTTGGACGTGTGATTTTCCAAAATGAACCGGAAAGGAATCTCTCTCAACCATTGCATAAACGGGCGGCTCGCCAAAAAAACTAAGTATTTTAAAACCGAGAACGTCGCGATAATATTCGGCCGTTTTTACAACGTCGTTGACGACTAACGTCGGCGCGATACCAATAATCTTTGCCTTAGCCTCGCTCATCAGAACTTCAATGATTTTGAAATGAGCCGCGAATTTCCGGTTCGAAAATGCCGCGCGGCGTTTCAGAGGTTCCGGACTTGAAATTGTCGTGCAAACTTTTCATTTCGAAATTAATTGCGCATACCGGCTTTTCGTTGCCCCGATACAGAATTCACGTCTTCTTAGGTCAATAAAAATATTGCAGATGCGAGATATTTGGTTGATCTTCATTTTCAACGTCGGATTATACGCGCGAGCAAAAACCCCATCCATGCCGCGGGAACGATGAGTGCCAGACTGACAATCCACACCCAAATTGGATGGGGAATCACTAACAAAACCATCAGTATGAGCAAGAAAAAAATGCAGCCGCAGATGAGCGCATAAACCCCACGCAGTTCGCGCGCGATCATGGTCGCCGCAAGTCCGGCAATAAAAGAACCGATCGTCCATCCCGCAACGACAAACAGCAAAACTGTGCTTGGCGAATTCTTGATGTACGTCGAAATCCCTTCCGGTGTATTCATATCCAATCCGGCGGAAATCGGAAAAACGGCGTGGGCAAGAGCCTCAACGAGTTTGACGACGATGCCGCCGGCGAAAAGACCGCCAACCACCGACAAGATTTTTCGAATCATTCCGACTCCAATCGATCTAGCGATTTGATTCGTTCAATTATTTCTTTTTGACGTTATTTGGCAAGCTTAACCGATTTGCTCGAGCATTCGCTTTACCTGCGAATCGCCAAAACCATAAGCGGCTTCGGTTGCAAGAAATCTTTGAAACACTTCGCGAAAATCCGTAACGCCTTCGGCGACGATTTTGCGTAGAGCGTTTTTCGGGCGATCGTTTTTCTTGCGTTCGAGTTCGAGTTGGCAAACTTCGCGAAGAAAAGGAAACGCTGATTCACGAACTGAAAGTTCTTGGAGTATTTCAAGTTCGGAATTTTTGTAAACTTTCCAAAGTTCCGCTCCAAGCGCAATATCGGCCTCGCACAGGCGTTTCGCTTTTAGAAAACTTTTCTTCGCACCATCTACGGAAATTCCTCCGAAGCTATCGGTGATTCTTGGCTGATCTGCCAAAGATGGAAAAACGACGCTGATTTTTCCCGCTTTTGAATTTCTTAGAAGTGAAATTACGAACCAAAGATTAATCTGACAAAACAAATCGTGTTCGAACCAAAGATAAACCTCGTCGGCAGGCGACAATCGAAGGAGTTTTGCGAGTTCCTCCGCAACGTCTCTCATATACGAATTCTTTGATTCCGAATATGTGCTCTCGATAAAATCAGCGCGTTGTTTCCAAAACTCTCCGAGCGAAGGCGCATTGACCGCACCGTCGATTAAACACTCGCGACAAACAATTTTCTCGCCCTCGATTTTCGATGCTTCGAAAGTAGTAACTAAGGCGTCGCCATTAAGTACGTGAATTTGCGTCATATGACTTCGAGAAACGAACAAAGACTAAAGGTGAATAATGGATCGAGCGCGCCCTTAAGATTGAAATACCCAGGAGTTTTATGACGAAGCGGTCCTCGTCACTGGGAGTATCACTAGTCTTTTCCAAATGTCCAAACGTCGTTGCTGTAACGAAAGTCAGGTTGGTTTGGCGTGCCTAATTGTCGAGCAAAAACAATTTTCCTTTTACGCTTTCTTAAACTGAATCATCGAGAAAAACGCGCCGCTGGGATCACTCACCATAGCCATTCGACCTACGTTTGGCGCATCGAAAGGCGGACAAAAAACCTTTCCGCCGTTTGCTTTCACTGCTTCGAAAGCAGCGTCGCAATCATCAACCGCGATATACGTTTTCCAATGTGGCGGAATATTCTCCCAGCCTTCGCCGAAAGTGGAATTGATTTCCATCATTCCGCCGATTGCTTTTCCGTCAACATGAATTTCCGGATATTCAATCGGCGCAAGTTTGCTTTGTTCGAGTTCCCAGCCGATTAGCTTTCGATAAAATTCTTTAGCCTTTGCAAGATCTCTCGTATGCAATTCTCTCCAACAAATTGTTCCGTGTTTCGGTACTGCAAATTCAGCCATTTTATTTCTTCCTTTGGAATTTTGCCTCGACGGCAATCTGCTCTGTACCGTCGGGCTCAACGTTGTACATCGTGAAAGAAAACGAATTATCGTTGATAAAATCGACATCCGTTCGCCATGCCCAGTCGGAATATTCGGGCTGCGTGTAATTAGCTTTAACGGAAATATGATCGTCTTTGATTGTTCCGACGCAATTCATAAAATCGCCACTCTGATGAAACGAGTCAATCCAAACCGACGTGATTTTCGATTCCTTACCAAAGCCCAAAATCATCAGACCTTCTTGCGGTTTGCCGTCAAAATTCCAATCGTAGTTGATCTTCAGGAATTTCTTGCCTGCTTCAAGTCCAACGCAGGCATTTGATTCCGATTCTCTCACCGGATCTTCGGGCGCCATCGTCAGGCGATTGCTGCCGCTCCACATTCCGACTAATTTTTGAAAATTTTCTGTAACATTCATATCTTTTCCTTCGTCGATCTTTACTCCTCCAACAATCGCGTAGCGATATTGAGAGTTTTGCCGTGGATTTTAACCCACGGAATGCGATAGAACCGCTTCATGTCGCGTCAGCGACATTTGAAACCGATGATCGTTTCAGAAACGCCTGGCTAAATTCGTTTGTCGCTACGCCTGCTTCAATGTGAGCAAGATCACGACTGCGCCGGTTGGATCTTTGATAGTCACCATTCTTCCGACGTTCGGAATTTCTTTCGCGGGATGACAACATTCGCCGCCGAGTGCTACGACTCGTGCCGCAGCGGCGTCAACGTCGTCAACCGCGATGTAATTCACCCAATGCGGCGGTGGCGCGTTGTCGCCAAAAATGTGTTTCATGTCATACATGCCGCCCATCGGATATTCGCCGGGGACGCGACTGAATTCCTGATATTCCATTCCGCCGACGCCCGCGTTTTTGCTCGGATCCATCGTCCAACCGAAAACGTTTTTGTAAAAAGCCCGACATGCTTCGAGATTGTTCGTCGCAAGTTCCGACCAGCAAAATGCGCCGTGTGTCGGCATTCCGGTTTCCGGTGCAGCAGCTTCTGACATTATTTTTTCTCCTTATTTTTTTTCGACAAGTTATTCAGCGGAAAAGTTACAGGACTTTTTCCGTAAAGTAATTCAATACGCGCGGACAAATTTCCGTCCGGCTTTTTTGTATATGTGATGCGTTGCGGATAATCGTGTTTCGGATTTTCGAAAATGAGTTCGCTCGCGGAAAATTTTACGAGCTTGAAAGGAATCGCTCCTTGTTCTTCGGGTTTCAAATTTTCACCATAACCCAAAACGTACATAACGAAATCTTCGCCGCCTTTTTCGATCGTCATGTGTTCGCGCATCCGAACTTTTTTATTCTCGCCGATCATTCGTCCCGAGCCTTGCATAAACTCGGCAGATGGCGCGGTCCAACATTCTTCATATTTTCCGTTCTTCATATCGCCGCTCCAACAACCTGTGAGCCACGAAAATGTTTGAAACGAAGTTTGGGCGAAAACTTCCATTGATACAAGTAAAATCGTTAGAATTGTTTTCATATTGTTTTCCTTATCTGCGCGTTATTTTTTCTTTGAAGCTTTCGCCCTCGGATTAAACTCCAAGGCGATTTGAATCCAATCGCCAAGCTCCCGATCGGTTTCGAGCGCGAATGAATCGACGAAAACCATTCCGCGCATCGGACGTTTTGTGAAATCCATTTCGCGGCAGCCTTCTTTCTTCAACAACGTGCCGTGCATCGTCGGATCAATTCTCAACATCATCGAATCTTTCAAAACTCCGACGCACATTTTGTCGTCAACCATAAAACAAACTCCGCCAAACATTTTTTTCGTCTCGAAGCCAATCTTTCGAGATTCCAAAAACAGTGCGATTCTTTCGGCAAGTACTTCGTTATACGCCATACGGTCGCTAATTCTTTGGATACATATCAACTTTTTGCGTCGCGATCCACCAATTATTTCCGCACGGATCGGTAACGCCGCCGCTGCGCTCGCCATAAGGCATATCGGTTACTTCAAACACGGATTTTCCGCCGGCGGCTATCGCTTTTTCGTAAACGGCATCGCAATCCGGAACATAAAGATGAATGGAGATTTTTGTGGCGCCAAATTCGTCCCGCGCCTGACTGCCTTCGACCATCGAGCCGAAAACCTTGTATGCAAAATGTCGAATCGCGCCGTCCTCGACGTGCGTTCCGGCATCTTCAGCGCCAAACGCATCTACGATAAATTTGATGAATAGTTTTGCGTCGTCGCAGATAAAATACGGGGTGATGCTGGTGAATCCATTTGGAATGTGACTGATTGGCATGACTTTTCCCCTGGAGCGAAGTGCGCGAACTTTCTAAACGTTTATCTTCACCAGGAATTCGTGAAGATTTTTTCCCAAACGTTGGAGTGCGGTTTTTACAAACTCTAATTTCGGCGTTCCGTCCTCATTGAAAGCTTCATGCGCTTTCGCAAGCGCGAAATCCTCGGGCAAAACATAAACGCCCATCGTGCCCAAAATCGAACGCACATTTGGCAATGCACGAATTCCGCCAAGTCCGCCGGGCGATGCGCTCATCAGCGCGCAGGCTTTTCCGGCGTAACACGCACCGGCTTTCATTTCGCCGCGCGGGCGCGACGTCCAGTCAATATAAGTTTTGAGTGTGCCGCTGATTCCGCTGTTGTATTCCGGCGATGCGATGAGAAATCCATCGTGATCAAACATTAGATCCTGAAGCTTGATCGCGTTTTCAGGAAGTCCCGTTGTAGATTCAATATCGCCATCATAAAGAGGAACGGGAAAGTCCCTTAGGTCTATTTCAGTAACATTCGCGCCGGAATTTCGTGCTCCTTCGACGGCAATCTTCACGGCTTTTTTATTCAATGAAGCAGTTCGCAAACTTCCCGCAAACGCCAGAATCTTTGGTGCTTTCGACATAAATTTTCCTAAAAGGCGGATTTTGCAATAGAACCGACCGAAGCCGCGAAACAGTTGTTTGATAAAATACAGGCTACCAAAGCAGTCTATTCAGAGGCAAACTTCACAGCAACTGACTTTGCGAAATCTTTCGTTTTGGGTAACACTACGTGCTTTGCCCTCATATTAGCAACACATGATTCAAGTTTTCGGAGAAAAACGTCCGGTCGTGCCGGCTAGCACGTTCGTAGCGGAAAGCGCTGTTTTGATTGGCGACGTCGAACTCGGCGAGGAGTCGAGTGTTTGGTTCGGCGCCATCTTGCGGGGCGACGTAAATTTCATACGCATCGGCGCTCGGACAAATATCCAGGACGCCACGGTGATTCATGTTTCATCGAAAACCCATCCGACGATTCTGGAAGAAGAAATAACGGTCGGACATAACGTGACGCTTCATGGATGCTACGTAGAAAAGGGAAGTCTGATCGGTATCGGAGCGATTTTGCTTGATGGTGTTCGGGTTGGTGAGCAGTCATTGATAGCGGCGGGCTCACTCGTTACGCCGAATACGCAAATACCGCCGCGGGTTCTCGTGATGGGAAGTCCGGCGCGTGTAAAACGGGAACTTAAAAGCGAAGAGATAAGTAATTTAGAAAGCTCGTGGCGGAATTACGTCCGGCTTTCTTACATTTATAAAAAAGGAGCTAATTAGTTTGATTAATCAACAAGTAAACGTTCGAAGCATCGTGCTCGGATTGGCAATCTTAGTTTTATTTTATTCACAGGCAGTAGCGCAGAAATCTGTCGATGCTGCTGACTCTACGGAAACATCAACCTCCGCGGAAAAGAAAGAATATTCAACCCGTCGAAACGAAATCGGATTCTGGGGCGGCGTCTCAACTGTTCATAAAGATCTGGCTGGCGCTTCTGCCGGTGGAAACTTCGGAATTTTGGCGTTTCGCTATTCCCATAGTATCCGCGAATCGAGTTCGATGAAGCTCAAATATCTTTTGGATATTGCTCCGGTCGCCGTTCTCAATTATCCGCGCACGCGAATTTACCAAGTTTCTCCCGGAGTGACTCGAACCGTTCGTGATCGCACTACCGTTTATGGCGCCGGATTTGCTCCCGGAGGACTTCAACTGAATTTCCGCAATCGAAAAAAGTATCAACCTTTTCTCGCGGGAAGTTTGGGATTCATGTACTTCACTAAAATAGTTCCGGATAATCGCACTCCGCTTCAGCCACGGGCAACGGGCGCAAAAATCAATTATACGGGCGACTTAGGCGGCGGATTGGAAATCGGTATGAAAAATAACCGCAACTTTATAGTCGGTTACAAGTACTACCATATGTCGAATCTTTATACGGGAAATATCAACATCGGATATAACTCCAACATGATTTACGCTGGGATGAATTTCGGGTTGTAGTCTTGTTTGATTCGTTATTCGCGCCGTTCATCGCGTAAAATCAGAATTTGAATTTGCCCGGAAATTTCAAATTGAAATGATCGGACAAACGGGAAAAAGATAATCTTAGATTTCTTTTTCTCGTTTCCGTCATTTTCGCGAGATGGTTTTGCGTATGAGCTCAACACAACCCGCGCGCGGCATGCGCGATTTTTTGCCCGCCGATATTCGCAAGCGCGAATATGTGATCGGAATCATAAAAGAAGTTTACGAATCTTACGGCTTCGAGCCGCTCGAAACTCCCGCAGTTGAAAATCTCGAAACGCTCACGGGAAAATACGGCGAAGAAGGCAATCAACTCATATATAAAATTCTCAAGCGCGGAGAGAAACTCGAGGAAGAGTTAAGGAAGTTGACCGAGGCTGATAACTCGCAGAACCCGGCAAACTCAGTCAACACTGCAAACTCTCTCGCCGATCTCGCTTTACGTTACGATCTGACCGTTCCACTCGCGCGCGTAGTCGCAAACAACAAAAACCAACTTCCGAAATTTTTTAAACGCTATCAGATTCAACCCGTCTGGCGCGCCGATCGTCCGGCGCGCGGAAGATTCCGCGAGTTTTATCAATGCGATGTTGACGCAACCGGTTCGAGTTCGATGATCGTCGAAGCGGAATTGATCTCCGCGGTTTGTGATGTGCTAACGAGATTGGGTTTTGACGATTTTGAATTACGGATAAATCATCGTGAATTACTTTTTGCTTTATTAAGATCGTTTGATATTCCCGATGAGGCTCATGCAAACGCATTAGTTACCCTCGATAAGATTGATAAAATCGGGGAAATCGAGTTCAAACAACAATTTTCCAAACTTGGTATTTCAGAAGACTCTACAAAGAAACTCATGACTGCTATGGAATTCTTTATTAAGAATTCAGCCGAAAAGGGGTTAGCTGAAAAACAAAAACTAAATCTCTTAGAGTTTTTGAAGTTCGAAAAACAGCTCGAAACTAAAACCGAAACATCAATTGAAAATGCTATTTCGATTCATGTTGACGCTGCGGGTCATTCGGAAATTGAAAAAGGAATCGATCTACCGAAAAATGTTGCTAGGAACGTGAATTCATTTCTTGAGTTATATTCAATCTTCAGAGATTCCAATCGTGGAACTGAGGCTACCAAATTCTTGGAAAAGTTATGGCGAATAATTTTTGAATCTGGGCATGCAAAAAATATTAAAGTCGATCCTACTCTTGCTCGTGGCTTGTCATATTACACAGGCGTGATTTTTGAAGTCGTTTTAACAAAAGGCGATTTTGATGGGAGCATCGCCGGCGGCGGACGCTACGACGGTTTGATCGGAATGTTTGGCAAAGAACAGATTCCCGCGTGCGGATTCTCGCTCGGACTCGAACGCATCATCGTCGTGATGGAAGAACGCGGAATGTTTCAGAAGTTGATTGATGAGGGAAAACTCAAACTCGATTCAGCCGATGTGATGGTCACGATCTGGAATGAAGAAAGCGTCGCGGAATCTTTGAAACTCGCGAGCGAGCTTCGCGCGCAAGGTTTGCGCGTTCTCGTTTATCCGGAAGCTGACAAACTCGCAAAGCAGTTCAAATATGCGTCGCAGATAAATATTCCGTTCGTTTGTGTGATCGGCGAAAGCGAACTCGCCGAAAATAAAGTAACGCTCAAAAATATGACAAGCGGCGAACAGGAAACGGTAAACCGCGCGGAAGTCGCGAAGCGCCTGCGTCGATGAGCAGTGTCAGTAGCCCGCGCGTAAGCAAGGGCGCATAGATCTAAAATGGAAAAACTTTTATTCCTGTCAATAACTTTTCTCGTTCTCGTTTTCGCAATGACTGAAAGAACCGAATCCAAAATAGAGGACCTTCCGAATTTTCACGAAGTTAACAAAAAACTTTTTCGCGGCGGTCAGCCTACCGAAGAAGGCGTAAAGCAGCTTTCCAAACTCGGAATAAAAACCGTGATCAGTTTTCGCGATACACAGGAAAAAGTTTTGGGCGAAAAGAAAATCGTCGAAGCCAACGGAATGCGATTTGTCAGTATGCCGCTGAACAACTGGTTCAAATCGAAGGATCACGAAATAGACGCGATTATTGAGGAAATTCGTAAGCCCGAGAATCAGCCGGTTTTTGTTCATTGCAAACGCGGCGCGGATCGAACCGGAACGGTCGTCGCGGTTTACCGTATGAAGTTCGATGGCTGGACTGCGAAGCAGGCAAATTCCGAGGCGAAAGAATACGGTATCGGCTGGTGGCAGGTTTGGATGAAGGATTTCATACACGATTACTATCGCGATAACATGGAGAAGAAATGAAAGACATCATCGAAAATTACAAACGCGATGTGCTCGAATCTTTTCGCAGTTACAAAAAACTCGCGGATAAAGCTATCGCGCAAGTTTCCGACGAAGAATTCTTCCGAACGATAGACGCGGAATCGAATTCGATCGCGACCATCGCGAAACACATTGCGGGAAATCTTCATTCGCGCTGGACGAATTTTCTTACGACCGATGGCGAAAAGCCGGACCGACATCGCAACCGCGAATTCGTCGTGCTCGAAGGCGAAACGCGTGCAAACATTCTGGAATTTTGGGAAAGTGGCTGGAGGATTTTGTTTGAAGCCCTCGAGCCCATATCGCCGGAAGATTTTTCGAAGTCCGTAGTGATTCGCGGCGAGGCGCATACTGTTGTCGAAGCGATTAATCGTCAGCTCACGCATTATTCTTCTCACATCGGTCAGATAATTTTTCTCGCCAAGCATTTTCGCGTGGAGGATTGGCATACATTGAGCGTACCGAAAAATAAATCAGCGGAGTTCAATGAGTTTCTCGAAAAACAGCGCGCGGAGGGGAAGACCGAATTGAATCGTTTTGATGCGCCAAAGGAATTCGTGAAGAAATTGGAGCGTTGAGTTTTCGCGCGAGGATTTGTCAGAACCATCTGCGGTAGCGGATGGTTGAATCTGAATGACTCAGTTGCTTGTAGGGAATTGTATTACTCGCGTTAAACCGCCCGCTACCGCAGGCGGTACTGACAGGAAATAGCGCGCGATTCTGATTCGCGTCACGACGTCTGAATAATGAAATCAATTTCCATTCTCGGTTCTACCGGTTCGATCGGCTGCAACACGCTGAATGTCATCGAACACCTTC
>DAITAB010000212.1:0-4274 GCA_036824525.1 Pyrinomonadaceae bacterium | reverse complement strand
AGTTGGAACCAAGAATACTTTCAATAGATCAAAGGTCGCATCCTGAGCAACTATTTTATACTTATAAGATAAAGTAATTGCCGTCTCACCGGCTGGAAAAGTAATATCACGGTAAAAGTGATTTACGTTTGCCAATGCTTCACCGGTCCAAGATGCTGCGCTTAAACCGGAAAATCCCGAATTCGCACCTGCAGACGGAACAGCTGTCGCACCCACCCAAAGCCGGTTGTTTGCGCCTTGAACAAGCGTCCAACCGTTCGTCGGATAATCCGCACCGGTTTCGAAACCACCGTCCCCCGTCGCCGAAATTAACGTTGCCGTAGGAGCGAAATTGTCGTCCGCTGCCACGGACTTCGCAGTTGCTTCGTTCGTTGCAAAAAAACCGAAGGCGCTGCCGGATGCGGCGGCGTAGGCGCGCACGGATTCCCAGTTCGCGGCGAGAGCGAAGCTTGAGACTAACGCGAATAAAATACCGATGGTGATGATTCGAAGTGATGTAGAGGTTGCGCGAAACGACTTGTTCATTTAATTCTCCAAATTGGCAAATGGGATCGGGGGCAAATAAAAATAGACTCCGCGCCCGGAACCTTGGCGCGATACGAAAACCTTTTAGAAATCTCGCTCACGAAATACAAAACCAGCTCGGCTTTCGGAGCTTCGAAATTTCAAGACTGCTACTTCTTTATTTGATTTTTGGGGTTAAGTAACCCGTAGAAAATAGTCTCTCAGCACGGTTATGTCAAGCAAAACGCTTCGGGTTGCAAACCGGCACAGGGACAAGAGCAGCGAGGTAAGCACCATCGGCGGAAGATTTTTTCTTCAACCGCTCGCATTACCGCAAAAGAGGATATTAGATTTACGCGGAATCGAGCGGATTCGCCCGGCGCGCTTTCGGCGAGCGATTGCATCGCAAATCGCGCAAGAATTGTTCGAAGCCTTCAGCGTCGGAATTTATATTTCTATCTCTCCAGGGGTCGCGCTCGCTACACTCGCTCACCCCTGGCTAATTTCTTCGTCGCTTTCAGCGACAAGAAACGGCAGGTATCGGGTTGGATTTCGGTTTTTGGTTTTTGGTTTTTGGTTTTTGGTTTTTGGTTTTTGGTCTTCGGTCTTGGATTTGAATTTCGAATTTTGAATTTTGACCGCGAATTTACAATTAACAATTAACCATTTTCCATTTTCCATTTTCACTTTTTCACTTTTTCACTCTGGGCGGACGGCGATTGCATCGCAGAGTGCGCGAAATTTGTTCGACACTTTCAGCGTCGGAATATTTATTTGATCTGACCAGGCGTGTCGCTCGCGAGGCGCTCGCTCACACCTGGCTATTTTATTCGTCGCCTTCGGCGACGAGAAAAGGCAGGTATCGGGTTGGATTTTGGTCTTCGGTCTTCGGTCTTCGGTCTTGGATTTGAATTTCGAATTTTGAGTTTTGACCGCGAATTTACAATTAACAATTAACCATTTTCCATTTTCCATTTTCCATTTTCCATTTTCATTCTTTCACTTTTCCTTTTTGCGTTTCACAAAAAAAGGACGGGCGAATTTGCCCGTCCTGATTTATTTTCATCTTCGAAAACGTCATTCATTCTTTTCAGTTTGAAGATCGCTTTGAAGTCCTGAGCTTCCCGGTTCAGCCGTGAAATCCAAATCGGTTACGTCATTAACCGGAGTGATCGCACGAGTCGGGTTCAAGAACTGGAATCGCTTCGCGCGAACAGTTATGAAATAAGTTGCGCCCGAAGGAACTCCGGTAAATGTGTAGTAACCAAAGGTTCCGGTTTGAGTAACCAGAGGCTGCTCAAGCGAACCGCCGGAAAGAATCACCGTAGCATTTCGGATTCCCTGACCTTCCGCGGTCAAGATTCTACCCGAGACTGAAGATGAAGCTGCCGAAAGCAAGAGATTTCCTGCCGCCCAGCGCGAGAAGTTCGTAACGCCGGGTGCGGTTGCGGTATTGGTCGCCGCATCTACGGTGCCGCCCGGATAAAGTGCCGTTAGGATTCCTTCCCGACGCAGAACTTTATAATTCGCTTCCGTTCCATTTACATCAAGCGGATCGACATAAGTAAACGAAAGATTCGCCGTCAGATTTCCGGTTTCCAAAACATCCCAGAGCCGCGATGCCGATTGTCCGCGATCGCTTCCCTGAACGAATTCATCCAAAACACTCACTGTGAGAGTTGATGGATTAGTAACCAGCGAAGTTACATTCGCAGTCAGAGGTGTATATTCTCCAACCGCAGCCGCATCCTGCAGCGTTCCATTTGCCACAGTTCCAACTCCGAAAGTAAACGCTCCGGTAGCACAGAAATCTTTTGCAAGATTACCGATTACATAAACCGAAGGGCTTACTCCCGCAAGCGATCCATCGCAACCGATAGTCAGAGTATTCGCTCCGGTATCGATGGTTCCGCCAAGAGTCAACACACCGCTGACGCTTACGTTTCCGCCGAGTGTAGTTCCACCCGAAAGCGAAATATTGCTGTAAGCGCCCGGCGGAACTGCCGCCGATCCGATTGTGAAAAGATTCGGCGCCATCGATCCGCCAGTCGGATTCGAAGCAGTATTCGGTACCGCATCCTGCGCGGTTACGTAATACGAAATCGAGGATGGGTTAGTCAGCGCTCCACCGATGGTGCAATTCCACGTTCCGCTTTGAGCGGTGCCGCCCGAGAGACTGCAAGCACCAGAAGTGTATGCTCCCGAGTTAACACGCCAGAAGATTGTCATTCCGGTTACTCCAACCGCATCTGTCGCCGTAACACTCAAGACCGGATTCGTCGTTAAAGTCGTATTCGGAATTGGTGTGTATGTAATCACCGGCGCGGTCGAGTCGCTCGAAATCGTGAAACTCAACACTGAGCCAAACCCGTTACCAACCGAGTTATTCGCAATCGCACAGAAGTAATAGGTTCCCGCGCTGAGTCCGGTAATTCCTTGCGAGTAAGCGACCGGTACTAAGCCAGAGCCTAAACTTGAGCCGCCGCTCGAAGGCGCACGTGTTCCGAACACGTCGTCGCAAGTTCCCGGGTTAGTAGTTGAATAGCGGAAGTATCCGGTCGTGGCTGCGGCATTTGGATTTGCCGAACCATTGAGGGTCGCGGTAGTTCCGGTAACCAGCGTCGCCGCATTTGTAGTTACAGTCGGAGCCAACGTGTCGTCGTTCGTGATCGTGCCGACGCCCAGATTATCCGAGATCGTCGCGTTGGTCGGCATACTGAGATTGACATTGAAAGTCTCATTAGCCTCCGGTGTCGTATCGCCATTAACTGTAACCGGAAGATTACCCACCACTGCGAGACTTGTATTGCCCGCGTTGATAGTCAATACCGTATCCGGAATGGCGACGTAATCGCTGCCTGCCGTAGCCGTGCCATCCGATGTCGAATAATGAACGGTGGTCGTCAATCCGCTCGGCGCTGAGAGCGACACAAGGAAGACACTCTGCGACGTGCCTGAATTTCCTTCAGCCTGCGTGACATCCGTTATCGAGATGGTCGGTGCCGTGTCGTCGTTGTTAATTGTTCCTTGTCCCTGATTATCCAGGATCGTCGCATTGGTCGGCATTGATAGATTTACGAAGAAGGTTTCATTTCCTTCAAACTTCGTATCGCCATTTACCGTTACCAGCACATTTCCAAGAGTACCGAGACTGGTGTTGCCCGCCGGGATTGTCAGCACCGTATCCGGAACTGCAACATAATCGCTGTCCGCAGTTGTTGCCGTGCCGTTCGCCGTCTGGTAATGAACGGTCACAGGCAATCCGCTAACCGCTGAAAGCGACACATTGAAACCAAACACGGATGTTCCCGCGTTGCCTTCAGACTGTGTGACATCCGTTATCGAAATCGTCGGTGCCGTGTCGTTGTTCGTAATCGTCACCGCCGCCGGATTCGGCGTGCCCACTGTTGCGCCACCCGAACCGATCGAAAGTGTTGCATTGAAAGTTTCATCCGCTTCATACAATGAATCGTCGCATAACGGAACAAGAATAAATTTGTCCGCTGCGTCGCCATTGGCAAACATTACCGAGCCGCCGGTGTTTACATAATCAACCGTGCCGCCGCAAGCCGCGCCGCCGGTTGCCGTGCCGCCGCTCAAAGCGTAGTTAACCGTAACCGCGCCATTGCTGCCGCCGGTTCTAGTGACAGTCAAACTCGCGGTCGGTCCCGCTTCGCCGACTGAATAAGTCGCCGAACTAAACTGAACAGTTCCGGGAGCTCCCGCAATTTCGTCTGCGCCGATGTCGTAAGCAGAACCTTGCGGGCGCG
>DAITAB010000211.1:0-4305 GCA_036824525.1 Pyrinomonadaceae bacterium | reverse complement strand
ATTCCAGTCGAACGAGAATCGCCTGAGTCTCGGGATCACCGAAGCGCACGTTGTATTCAAGAACACTCGCGCCTTCCGCCGTCATCATCAATCCGAGAAAGAGAATTCCGCGAAACGGAAATCCTTCTTCTCTTGCGCCCTTTAGCGTTGGTTCGATAATTTGTGAAACGATTTCGTCAAGCTGCTTCGCGCTGAGCAAATTTGCGTCTGTGATCACTCCCATGCCGCCGGTATTTGCGCCGGTATCGCCCTCGCCGATTCGCTTATGATCTCGGGCGGGAGGCATAAGTGCGAAATTTCTCCCATCGCAAAACATTAGCAGCGACACTTCGCGACCGAAAACTTTTTCTTCAAGCACAATCTTTGAAGCCGCTTCTTTCGAAATGATTTCGCCAGACGATATTTCGGAGACCGCATTTCTTGCTTCGGCGGAATTTGAGCAGACGATCACACCCTTACCGGCAGCAAGCCCATCTGCTTTTACGACGACGCCGCGATCTGCAAAGTGTCCGCTTTCAAGAATCGAAACGGCGTCGCGCGCGGAATTCGCCACGCGAAAATCCGCGGTCGGAATTCCATGTCGCGACATAAATTCTTTTGCGAAGACTTTGCTTGATTCGAGGAGAGCCGCCTTTCGGGAAGGTCCGATTATTCTTAGACCGAACTCTTCAAATTTATCCGTGATTCCGAGCGCTAGTGAAGTCTCTCCGCCTACAAATGTAAGATCGATTTTGTTTTCGGCTGCGAAAGAAGAAAGGGATTTAACATCGTCAGGTTTTATCGAAATGCACTTTGCGATTTGCGCGATTCCGGCATTTCCGCTGGCACAGAAAATCTCCTGAACACGATCCGATAAACTGAACGCATGACAGATCGCGTGTTCTCGTCCGCCTGAACCAACGACCAGTATTTTCATAAATCTAAAATTCTTAGCAGACTAACCACCGACGTGGACGCTCGGACGCCTTTCCGGATCTTCTTCCGCTTGACGCAATATTTCCCTAGTTACCGGCGCTGTATCGCCTTCGCCAAAAACGATATATCGGATTAAGTAGCTAATCGGATTTCCCTCGCTCCATCCAAAATAAACGTGGGGAATTTTTCCGGTCACATCGCGAAGGTGAATCAATAAAGCTGCGATCGCATTCGGAACCGCAGGCGATTCCGTTCTGAGAACCTTGTAACCTTCAATGTCGTAACCTTTAATCTCCAGACGTCCTTTGAACTCCGAAGCATCACCGGGTGTGATTTCGTAAAATAAAATAGGATCACTCGCCGGAATATGATTATCGACACGTTTTTCGTGTTCCTTAAAACGATACTCGGAAACATCGCCGACTTCGCGACGGTTTGTGACAATTCGAATTTCACCTTCAGCGAACTCTTCGATGAATGCACGGGCTTGTTCATCGAAATCGATCTGATCGATGCGAATTTCAGTTGAGCGCATTACACGTGAAAAGAGAGAAGCCGCGATAATTGCGAAAATGAAAAGTGACGCGATTTTGATACCGTCCGGGCGTTCGATCACATTCGTGACCGTCGTATACACAAAAACAAGAGCGATCAAAGCGAATGCGGGCCACCAGCCGCTCTTGCGGCGCCTCGCGGAGAGCGTCACTGCAACTGCCGCGGAACTCATCAAGACTAAAACACCGGTGGCATAGGCACCTGCCTGGGCATCAACATTTGCATTGAATACCAAAGTAACCGCGAAACAAATCGAAGTAAAAACGATTACCAATGGGCGCCTTGCCTTTGACCAATCCGGTGCCATGCCGTAACGCGGCAAATAACGGGGAACAATATTAAGCAGTCCCGCCATTGCCGAAGCACCGGCAAACCAGAGTATTAAGATCGTACTAACGTCGTAAATAGTTCCGAAGACATTTCCGATGCTGTCACCGAATACCTCTCCGACTTTGTCGTGAGCAATGTACGCCAAAGCGCGTCCGTTAGCTTTCCCTTTTTCCTGACCACAAGCGCAATATTCCGGAATGTCATCAAGCCTCTCGATATCGTCACAAGCGACCTGCGAACAAAATTCACGTTCCGGAATTATGATACTTGTAATGAAACTTGTGGATATGAGCATAAAACTCATGATCAGGGCGGCAGTCATTAGCAATTTTCGCGTGTTTCCGATTCGGTTCGGGCTCTTAACGAGCGGCATCACTGCAACCCCGGTCTCAAATCCTGAAAGTCCAAGTGCCAGTTTCGGAAAAACTATTAAGGACAAGCCGACAATCAAGAAAATCGATCGAGCGGAGTTGTCAGATCTGTTCGTAAAGAGTGCGGATTTCCAGTTGCGAAGCAAATCCGGGTGTGTGAGTACTTCGTAAAATCCGAAAGCTACGATTAGTAAATTCAGAAATAAGTAAACCGCAACAAGGAAAACCGCAATTCCAATTGCTTCTTTGAATCCTTTAAGAAAAACCGCGCCGAGAACAGAAATAAGCAATAGCGTTACGATGACCGGATGATCGATCCAAGGAAGATGTAAAAGGACAAAGGGGTTCTCGAGAATGTGTGCTGTGGCATCCGCGGCAGAGAGTGTGATGGTAATAACAAAATCGGTCGCAACGAAACCAAGTAAGGCAAGTACCATCAGCTTACCCTTCCAGCGCGAGAGCAAATTTTCAAGCATCGCGATCGAACCTTGACCGTGCGGGCTTTCTTTCGCTACAAGGCTGTAAATCGGTAATGCACCAAACAAAGTGAGGACAACCAGTATAAAAGTAGCAACCGGTGACAAAACACCGGCAGCGAGAAATGCGATGCCGGGCTGATATCCGAGAGTCGAGAAATAATCTACTCCGGTCAGGCACATTACTTTCCACCATGGATGCGTGTGGTGTTGTCCCTCGTTCTCGTAAGGTCCTTCTATTTCCTTCACTCCCTCGAGCATCCAACGTCTGAACCCACTGCCCGATGGTTTCCCGGATTTTTGTTCCATATGCTAAATAAAAAAAGACCGCCAGACTCAATACATCTGCGGTCTCCCCATTCAAAGTCGCGCGTTTGTTAAAAGCACTTTCAAAAACTAAAAATTAACTAGACCAATTTTCAGGTTGAAACAAACAAATCTTACGCTCAGGAAATAATTGGTCAAGTCTTCAGTGTTATCGAAATGTGCTCGATATTAATGAGCGACGTCTCCCACGCCGTCGCCCGGTCGACCACGAGTCCTCACCCCTCGTGATCTTGTGTTCACCGGGGAGGTGAACAAGACAATTATGCATTACCCGATGCAATTTTCAAATTAACTAATCCTGGAAAAATTGCCGGACGTTTCTTGTAAGCTTAAATATTAGGGCGGAGTTCGAAAACGGAGTGTTTCAATCAATCCTCAATCGTTATTGCGCCGATCAAGGCATATCGGTTACCCGATCCATCTTGCACCATGATCGAATAATCACCTTTTGCTATTTCCGCGGACAGACCAATCTCAAATGTGAAGACGTTCAAACCGTTGCCATAGTCGATTGGCTGAGACGAAGTTCCAAAAACATTCAATTGAGTATTTGTAGGCTCGATTTCGAAATTATCAGTAGAATCTTCGGCACCAATAAGAAAGGAATATTTTCCACCTGCGACCATTGGCACTGCGACTTTCGACAGCAAGCCATTAGTGCCGAATAAAAATGTCCGGCGTTTGTTGACGTCGGCAAAAACCTGTCCAGAGACGAAGCTCGTATTCAATTTTGAAACGGAAGCAGTCCCGATGCTCGTTACACCGAAGAGTCCGGTCAATGATTTCTTGCCTTCAATTTGGCAAAAAACTTCGTAGTAATTTGGCTCGATGCCGGCCATCTTAAATTGCCCACGCGCATTTGCCGAGACGATCGCCGCGATTGCTCCCGTGGACTTGTCTTGAGCCCAGACTTTGATTTGCACCTCGGTATCGATAGATCCCGAAACCAACACTCTTCCCTCGATCGTTCCACAACACTCGTTTGTCACTACATGATTTCCGTAAAGCGCGCGAATTCCCGCGATGTCGTCACGCGAAAGCGTGCGACCGGAAAAACTCGGTACGCCGTAAAACCCGTTTCGCCCGACGTTCGCATTCATCGTCGCACCCGGAAGGTCCGAGTGCTCCAGTCCTAAAAGGTGTCCGATTTCGTGTGTCAGCGTTGACTCAAGATCAAATGTTCCAAACTCGCCGTTGTCGGAAAAAGTTTTACGGGGATTTAACACGATGTCCGCTTCAGTAATGATTCCTCGACGATCAAAAAACACACGCGTGCGAGCCGCCGCTTCCGCCGGGGTCTCTCCGGTCACCATCTCGCATTTTCTCTGGTA
>DAITAB010000048.1:0-14169 GCA_036824525.1 Pyrinomonadaceae bacterium | reverse complement strand
CAAGTTCCGTCGAACTTATCTATCTCGGCGGCGGTCAGTTTTACATTTTGAGTTCGACGGGGAACATTTCCGCGTTGTAGTTCATTAACGCCAAAGGCATATCGGAGGATCCAAAACTACCGGTAGTTTTACGCAGGGGCGTAGGGGCAACGTTCGAAGTGGAGTATTACAGTTTAGCAGATAAGAGAATCGTCGCAGCTCACAACAAAAGCCGCTGCGAAACCGCATACCGGCTTGAATTTGAAAAGCGCATAAGCGAAGCTCTGAACATGTGACTTGTTGAGTTACGTTAAACTTTTGTCAGGCAAATCGAGTTTCATACGAGTCAAACGAAAAGATCTGCAAACAAAAACCGCAAGTATTTTGACCAGTCCTTATAATAACGATGCGTAGATTTGAATTGAATCTTCGTAAGTCCTTACCGATCGCGCTTTCAATTTTGTTTTTGACCGCGTTCTTGAGTAGCGCATCGCAGACGACTTTTTCGCAGACGAAGAAGCGCAAACGCCTTGTAAAAGCGACGGTGAAAAAACCTTTGATCGAGAGTTTCGATAAATGTCTTCCCGCTGAGATTCAGCTTTCTGATGTCGTTTCGTGGGACTTAAACAACAAGAATAATCGCACCGTCAAAGCCGAATTGGTTCGTCTGAAAGCAAAATGCTTCAACCGTAAACTTCTTGACGTGCAAAACAAAGAAATTCGTTTTTTCAAAACAGCGTGTTATGGAAATCCGCCTGCAGGTGAAGTGGAAACCGAGCAAGGCGTCGGCGAAGATTTGGATTCGCTAAAAAAGAAATATACGGTTGTCGTCTTCAACTGCAATCCTATGATTCAGTAAAGAAGGTTGCGACGAGTCGGGACTCGCACAAAAAAGACGGCGAACACATTGTTCGCCGTCAATCAATAAAACCAATCGAGTTACGCTCAGTTACTCTCAGCAAAATTCAGGTCATCTACCGCTTCACTAATCGTCCTTACCTGCGGTTGAAATTCATGACCTTTTGCAGAAATCAGGAAAGCATAATTCTGCCCCGAAGCAACTCCTTCGAAGGAGTAATACCCGAAGGAATTAGATTTCACCTCGCGTGTATTTCCCTGCAGATCCACCATGCGAACAGTCGCACGAGGAATTCCGCTTCCGTTGGACGCAAGAATTCTGCCCGACACGGAAACATTTGAAGCCGTCGTTCCAACTGCCGGCGTCTGCCACATTCCGCGTCCATGTGTCGCGATTCTCAGTAGTCGCCCGGCGGTTATAGCCATATCGAAAACCGCAACTCTCGGTAAACCGGTTCCAAACGGAAGCCAATTCGCGCCACCATCAATCGAGTTGTAAACGCCTATGTCTGTTCCCGCATAAAGCCGGTTTGAATCGAGCGGATCAACCACAAACGCATTTACGGGAACAGCGGGAAGTCCGCTATTAGCCGCGGTCCAGGTCGGTGCAAGGCTATTCTCGTCATATAGACTACTGAGAGTCGTTGTCTTCCAAACATTCGTCACGCCGAATGCATTCAAAGTTACGTAAGCTGTTGTTGCATTGTTAGGATCAACCACAGCACGCGCTACATAATTATTCGGAACAACGTTAGTCGGATCGAGATCAGTCAAAGTGGCTGAGCCGACACTCGTGCCGAAAATTCCGCCGGTGCTTTGACCGACAATTCTTACATTGTCATTCTGCCGAGATATTCCGATCGCACTAATTGGCGCTCCTGCCGCAATCGGGTTTTGACTAACCACGGTGTGCGTAACACCCAGATCCGCGGAACGATAAAGCCGGTCTGATCCGTAATAAATCGTATTCGGAGTTCCCGGTCCTTGTTCCAAGGGCGCATAAAAAAGTACCGTGCCGTTACAGGTTATTCCATTCACAGTTGTGCCCGAAGATTGGCATCCTCGAAAGCTCCAATTTTCAAACGCAGTCGCCGGGCTTGAATTGAACGCATAACCCTGAAGGCTGCTCGCATTGAAATATGTATGAAACATATTTACGGTCGTTGTATCCACGGCGCTCTGATCAATCACCGCAAAACCGCCATCGCCAAAATCAGCGCGAGTCCACGTTGCATTCGGGCGATAATAATTGGTGCCGTTGTCCTGAGTTCCGCCGATCGTGAAGTTCGCGTCAATCGGATGCACGGCGATGCTCATAAACTGCGTCGCACGAAATGTTGAATTGTTAAGAGGTGTCCAAGTAATACCACCGTCAATTGATTTCGATATTCCGCCATCCGAACCAAAGTAAATTGTGGAAGGCGAAGACCGAGCGACCGCGATTGCGTGCGTGTCACCGTGAAGCCCGATTGCGGTCGTCGCATTAGTGGTGAAAGCAACGCCACTGTCGATTGAGCGTCCGAATATCAGTGCCGGAGCGCCGCCCAAATAAACCGTCGCTGCATTCGTCGGATCAACATCAACTGCGATGTCGTAGAAACACTGCGGTGAACAAAAGTTAGTTACGTTTTGCAATGTCCACGTAGTTCCTCCGTCGGTATTGATATACAAACCTCCGGAGACGTTTCCAACTGCCGCATAAATTGTCGGATTCGGATTTCCGACCGTATGCTGAATCGCGAACTCTGCGGTAAGTTCACTGGTTGATCCCGAATTGAAAATCACTCTCTGAGTAAATGTCGGAGAAGCGGCAAGCGCGTCAGTTGAAACGTAAATTCCTCCTGCATTGACCGTTGCGTTGATTGGATTGACAACAAGTAAGTTAGGGTTGAGCGGATCCAAAATTATGTCCCTTACGCTCACATTTGCATTCGCCAAAAGCCCGGTCAGTTTTGCAAACGTCGGACTTGCAGTCATTGCGTTTGTCGAACGATAAACACCACGACTCGGCAAAACGTTATTCGCGACAGCGCCGATTCCGCCGACTCCCGAAGCTGATGCGACAAAAATCGTGTTCGGATCAGTAGGATGAACGAGAATTTCGCCGATCGCGCGTCCGGTAAATACATCGGCGTTCGTCGCGTCTTTATTTAGCGGACCCGTGATGATCGGCGAAACAGTGCTCGCATTATCGATTCGATAAATACCGACTCCGAAAAAACTATCTGCGGAAAAATTCGGTTCTCCGGTTCCGACATAGATCGTATCCGGCTGCGAAGGCGCGATAGCGATGGCGCCGATCGCCAGACTCAGCGCGTTGTCCATCAATGGCAACCACGTAGTTCCGCCATCGGTAGTGCGATAAAGTCCGCCTTGCGCCGTGCCGACATAAACTATGTTTGGATTCGTTGGATGAACGGCGATAGCGATCGTGCGACCGGAAACCGCGGTCGAGGTAACGTTAGTTTGACCATTCGGAATCGGATTCGGTCCAATTTCGGTCCAAGCCGCCTGCGGCGCAAAAGAACGTGCCAACAATTGCTCTTGAACTTCCATCTGGCGAATCGCTTCTACGCGAATATGCGGATCAAATGGTTTGTCTTTTTCGATGCCGCGAAACATTGCGATCTGCTCGGCGCGGCGCGTCATGAATTCTTCTTTATTGATTTTATATTTGGCAAAATCGGGAATGTCCGGCTCATCGCCAAATATTTGCTTCTTGATGCTCGCGGCAACGTTGGGGTTGAAATACAAGCCAAGCGAAAGCACGCCGATGAACAAAACCAGTGTTCCAAGAATCCAATGCCGTTTCATAATGTGAACCCTTCCTTTTTAAGAATATTCTTGAGTATACGCCTAGAAAGTTTTTCCGGACATCTCTACAAATTAAAAATAAAAATGTTTCAAATGCAACTACCTAAGAAAACGCTTACGGCACTTATGATTGCAAGCGGATGTGCTCGAAATGTTTTGGTTACAAAAGTCGTTTCTGGATTTTTTGCGCGCTCGCGTTTACTCTTTGACCAGCATTCAAGACGCGGATTCGCGTCGCCGTTTTTATGTCGAACACAATTACTCTCATTGCGATTCTCGTTGGATACGTCCTATTTGGAATTTTTGCGTGCGGAAGCAGTTCAGCGGACATTCCGGTTACAAAGAATTTTGCGGAAGTTTCGCCGACTCCGGTTCGCGAGTCGCGAGTCCTTAGCCAAAAAGCTTCGCCGGTTACGATTGCCGCAGTCGGCGACATAATGCTCGGCTCCACCTCAATCAACGAAACTTTCTTGCCGCCAAATGATGGCGCAAATCTTCTCAAAGAAGTCGCGCCAATTCTTTCCGCTGCCGATATCGCATTCGGAAATCTCGAGGGACCGATTCTGGAAGGCGGAACTACTTCGAAGTGTTCACCGACCTCGACCAAGTGTTTTGCGTTTCGAGTGCCGCCTCGCTATGGACTCTATTTGAAGGAAGCCGGTTTCGATGTTTTGAGCCTTGCGAATAATCATGCGGGCGATTTCGGCGATCTCGGACGCACCTCGACCCGGCAGATTCTGGATGATTTGAAAATCAAACATGCCGGTAGCGATCGCGGGCAGTTTGCGATGACTATCTTAGAAGCCAAAGATAAAAGAATTGCCTTCATCGGATTTGCACACAACAATATTGTGCCAAACATCAATGATCTAGCGGCGGCGCGCACTTTGGTTGAAGATGCGAATAAGAAAGCCGACATCGTAGTCGTATCATTTCACGGTGGAGGAGAAGGCGAGCGAGCGCAGTTAGTGCCGAATCGCACGGAAATTTACGTCGGCGAAGCGCGCGGAAATCTTCCGGCATTCGCGCGTACGGTGATTGACGCCGGCGCCGATCTGGTGCTCGGACACGGACCGCACGTCTTGCGCGGATTAGAAATGTACAAAGATCGATTGATTGTTTATTCGATGGGAAATTTTGCGACGTACGGAATGTTTAATCTAAAAGGTCCGCAGGGTCTGACCGCGATTTTTGAAATCGAACTTCTGCCCGATGGAAAATTCTCCAAAGGAAAAATCCGAGCGGGCAAGCAGCTTGGTCGCGGCGGACCGGTTCTCGATCCTTCGGGCGAGGCAATTGGAGTAATCAAGAATCTCTCGTTGGCAAATTTCGGAGCGACTGCTGCACAAATTTCTCCGGATGGATCGATTTTAAAATGAAACTCCGGACTTTTGTTGTTAATATCGGCGCATGATCGAGAAGTTGAAAGCCGCGAACGCGTAATATCAAGAGTGCGAATGTTCAGAAGAATTTTCATTTTTTTATCTTTTGTCGGAACCTTTTGTTCGTTCATTTACGCTTCACCGAATGACAACAACGTTACCTGGAGCGGACTGCGACACGATACTTTTGATAATTTCTACCGAAGTCCTTTCGGCGCGGTTACGGTCGGTTCGCCGGTTACAATTCGTTTCCGCACTTTACGAAACGACGTCACAAACGTTTTCTTAAGAGTTTATGAACTCGATCCGACGACGGGAAACACCGTCGGTCCGAATGATCAGCCGCTCGCCGTTGCTTCAAGTGATTCCACCTATGATTTCTGGCAGATAAATTTTGCCGCGCCCGTTTCTCCAAAACTTTTTTACTATAAATTTCGGGTAGTGGATGGAACCGATGAGGATTTTTACAGCGATGAACATCTCGGCGATCACGATAATCTCAATCAAGGCGGCGTAGGTGCGCCGGCGGATAATGAACCATTCCACGCTTTTCAGCTCACCGTCTATAAGGCGGACTTTTCAACTCCCGGGTGGTTACACAATTCCGCCGTTTATCAAATTTTCGTGGACCGTTTTCGGAATGGCGATGTTTCAAACGACTGGTGTCGAGCAGGTTCGACCTCTGGTTGCCCTTCACTTTACGGCGCCTCGCCTGCAGCCAACATCACCCATACAAATTGGAATGAACTGATGGTTGATCCGCGGGCAACGGGAAACAACAACGCTTATGGTTCGCAATTTTATGGCGGCGATCTAAATGGAGTAAGAGAAAAACTTGATTACATAAAGAGTCTGGGAATCAACACGATTTACCTCAATCCGGTTTTCTCAGCCCGTTCGAATCACGGATACGATACCGATAACTTTCTTGAGATCGCTCCGCAAATTGGCGGCGATGCCGCCTTCGATTCGCTCATCGCGGCGGCGAATGCGCGTGGCATAAAGATCATTCTCGATGGCGTTTGGAATCATGTTTCGCAAGACAGTCTCTATATGGATTACTTTCACCGCTATCCCGAACTCGGTGGATGCGAAAGTTTCGCCTCGTCATATCGAAGCTGGTTTTCGTGGAATGCGACCGCGACTACGGTTCCATGTGTTACTTCCCATTATGTAGGGTGGTTCGGTTTCGGCGGACTTCCGGAATTGACGGAGATCGACGCCGTAAGAAATTTCATTTATCGCGATCCGATAAACAACGTGACGAAAAAGTGGCTCGACCGCGGAGCGAGCGGTTGGCGGTTCGACGTAGCAGACAATATCTCAAACAATTGGTGGACCGAATATCGCGATTATGCACGGAGTTATAAATCCGATGCGCCTTTGATCGGCGAAGTTTGGCCGGATGCGAGTCGTTATCTTGCAGGCAATCAACTCGATGGAGTGATGAATTATAGATTCAGGAAAAACGTTTTGGGTTTCGCGCGAGGTTTTGATTGGCTCGACAATGACAACAACGGAACGAATTCGATCATCGGACTTACACCATCGCAGTTCAATCTTTCGATGAAATCGATTCGCGAAGATTATCCATTACCGGCGCAGCTTTCTATGTTGAACTTGCTGGATTCTCATGACACGAATCGCGCTTTGTACGTTTTAAAAAACACTACCGAAACACAATCAGATGCCAAAGAGAGATTAAAACTCGCCGCGCTATTTCAATTTACTTATCTCGGCGCGCCGATGGTTTATTATGGCGATGAAGTTGCAATCAATTCACCTTCACTGGGATCTGGCGGCGGACTTCCGGAAGATGATCCATATAATCGTGCGCCTTATCCATGGTCAGACGAAAATGGAAATCAGAATGCATATGGACCTGCCGATGCCGGTGTAAAAAACTTTTATGCAACTCTGGGATTGATTCGGAAGGCATTCATTTCGCTCAGAATCGGAACCTTCGAAGAGCTGTTAACGGGCGACACAACTCCGAGTTTGACGGACGAAAACTCATTCGCCTTTGCACGAGTATTGCAATCAGAGAAAGTGATCGTTGCGATGAACAACGGTGTGGTTGCTAATACTGTTGCCATTCCCGTCAGTGCCTATTTTGCGGATGGTCAGAGGCTCCGTGATTATCTCGGAATCGCTTCCGGTCAGGTTACATATTTCACCGTAAGCGGTGGAAATGTAGTTGTAACGCTTCCTCCGAGAAGCGGAGTAATTCTGACTATTGCGGGACAACCCGGAGCAACTGCGGTTATTAACGGAAGAATTTCGTTTGCGAGTGGTTCAGGAGTAAGACGTGTTCGAATGACCTTGCGAAATGAAACCAACGGCTCAATTCAAAAAGTCCAAACCGATGGCGACGGAAATTATCGCTTCTCAAACATCGCTGCCGGCGACATCTATACTATCGTTCCTGAGTTGCGCTTTCACAGTTTCACACCCATCGAGGCGACGGTTGCCGGTACCGGCGATCTAAACAGCGCGAATTTCTCCGCCAGGCGAAATACTTTTTAGGATTTTGTAGAAACGACTAATTTTTTTCCGCGGTTTTCTCGATCTCTTTCGCAATTTTCATTGCGCGATTTCTTCCGATCAAGGGAATTCTCTCATCATTGCCGAGCTCTTTTAGAAACGGCACCAGCTGCATAGGATCAGAAATCCACTTCTGTTTGATCATAGTTTCAAGACTACCGATTAACTTCGGCGCCTCGAGCGGCTGATTTTCGCGCGCGAGCTTTACGTCAAAGATCCAAACAAACTGATCACAGACTTTTCTATATTCATCTGCAAGCGCTTTTGCGTCTTTATTGTCGCTCCAATCAAGCGTCACTTCGCGCGATTTCTCGCCGGACTTACGTCGGATTTTCATTACTCCAAGATGTGCGTAGTGTCGCTCTGACTGGTAATTCTCAGTTGAATCGAGAAAATTCAGGGCAGTGAATAACTTATTAATTCTCTCGAGCGAGGTCGCCGAAAGTTCAACCGGATCGGTCAAAGTTTCATCCCAACCTTGTTTTTCGAAAGTAAGGATTCCCTTCCCGCTTTCATCGTGTTCCAGAATCATTTTTCGCACCGTGAAATCCGGTTGCGTGAATTCAAAGAAGTAGGAATAGGATTTGTTCTGAGTTGGTTTTGCAGCTTTGGCGGACCGAGGTTGATTCTTCTTCTGTGGTTCGCTGGTAGTTGAAGTTGGACTTTCAACCGTATCCTCGGGGCGCGCATTTTTCTTTGGGGGAACGTCAGGAGTTGTCGAAACCGTTTTCGCCGGAACTGTTTTCGCGCGAGTTTTTCTACTTGTCGTTTGGGAAAATACAGCCGAAATCAGCACGAACGAAAGAGTTATTAAAGTCGCAAATCGGAAAAACTTTTCGATGATCATTAGCGGTAACTCTCGACAAGAAACGTCAGGCGAATTTTACTGAAACAACTTTCGAAACGCCAGGTTCTTCCATAGTTACGCCGTAAAGCGCACGCGCGGCTTCCATAGTTCGTTTGTTGTGAGTGATCACGATAAACTGGGTGTTTTCGGACATCTGCGCAATTTTATCAACGAACCTGCCAACGTTTGCATCGTCGAGTGGCGCATCAACTTCATCGAGCAGACAGAAAGGCGAAGGGCGATATTTGAAGATTGCCATTACGAGCGCGATTGCCGTCATGGCTTTTTCGCCGCCTGAGAGAAGAAGAATACTTTGCAGACGTTTTCCCGGCGGCTGAGCTACGATTTCGATTCCCGAATCGAGAATATCTTCCGCTTCGAGCAAACTCATCTCGCCATTTCCGCCGCCGAAAAGTTCACGGAAAAATTCGCTGAAGTATTCATTGATCGCCAAAAATGCCTGACGGAATTTTTCGCGCGAACGTTTCTTGATCTCGCGAAGTGCTTCTTCGGTCGCTTCGATGCTATCGACGATATCTTTGCGCTGCGACGTAAGAAATAAGAGACGCTCCTCAGCTTCCGTTAATTCCTCGACAGCCAACATATTCACCGCGCCGAAATTTTCGAGCCGACGACGAAGTTCATCAACTTCCGTGCGGGTAGTTTCGAGGTCGAAGCCTTCGGGAAGTTCTACCGTATTCATCAACTCAATCAGCGAATGACTCAGCTCTTGCAAGCAATGCTCGTCGAGATTTGAAAGACGCGTTTTCGTCTCCGCTTTAGAAATCTCGATCTCACCGCGACTATCGCGCGCTTCCGCTGAGCGTTTATTCAATTCGCCAAGAACTCCGCTGAGTTCATCTGCATTTTTACGCGCGGATTGAACTTTCGCCACGGATTCATTCAGTTCTTCTTGCTCGCGCAATTTCTCGTCGGCAGTTGATTCAATCGTAACTTTCAAACCGGAAATGGCGGTAGCAATTTCCGCAAGGCTTTCTTCGTTCGACCGAAGTTCATGGTGGTAACGCTGCAGGCGAGTTTCAAGTTCTTTGCTTTCCAAACCCAAACGATCAAGCGCATTTTTTGCCGCGCGGCTTCTTTCCACCGCAGTTGCGGCACGGGTGCTTTTCTCATTAAGGCTCGCATTTTCCGTTTCGACATTTCCCCGGGCAAAGGACAATTCTCCACCTATGCGCAGGAGCGCTGCCGAAAGTTCAGTTTTGGCAGTTTCCGCCTTAAGCGCGCTTTCCTTTGATTCTTTTTGTTTCGAACGTACCTCAGCCAGTTCTTTACTGATTTGAGTGCGCTCATCTTCGACCACTTTTTTGTGTCGTTCTGCGCGCTCGATTTCCTGTGTGAGCGCTTTAGCGTGAATTTCCTGCGAGAGGATTTCGCGTTCGGCTACTTGCAACAAGCCCTGCAGTTCACCGATCTGACGCTCTTGTCCAAGCAGATTCGTCCGCAATGACTGCGCGGCACTTTCCCGCGTTTCAATCGCCGAGAGCGAATGTTTTGTGCTTTCTTCGAGATCGCGCAACTCGCGCTTGAAAGCGAGCAAAGAAAATCCTTTTTCATTGGTGCGCGCCTTTCCGCCAATGAAAAGGTTTCCTCCGATGAGCATCTCGCCGCTTTCATTTACAAAAACTTCCCCATCCGAGACTTCCGCGCTTTCGAAATTCTCTACCAATTTTGCCGAAGCCTGCCGCGGAAAAACTTTTTCAATCAAACGGGCAAACGCATCAGAGATCCCGAGATGATTGACGATGGAGTTGCCTTCGCGCGCCGCCGGAGTTCGATTCTCGTCGAATACAGATTCGCCGTCTGCAACAACGAGCATTGCCGCGCGTCCGAGATTATTTGTTTCGAGATGTCTGCTGAGTCTTCGCGCGTGTTCAATAGAAGAAACTAAAATTGTTTCGAGGTGACTTCCAAAAACGCTCTCTATCGCGCGCTCGAATCCGGGCGTAACTTTCAGTTTATCGGCGAGTGTTCCGAGAAGATGAACTCCAATCTTTTCTTGTTCGGCAAAAAGTGTCTGAACCGCCGGTGCGTAAATTTCGCGACGGTCATCCAACTCGCGCAAAGTTTCGCGGCGATGATTCGCCTTCGAGAACTCTTCACGCGAATCGGCAAATGCTTTTTCGGCATTCTGCAAACTGTTTCGCGCCTCTTCCAAGACTGCCGCAAGCGCAATATTTTGCTGCTGAAGTTTTTCGCGCTTCGTGCGCGCCTCAACAAGCAGATTTTCGTGTTTGGCGGATTCGGCAACGTGCTCTTGATGAACTTCGTCGGCGCGTTTCGCTTCGCGATCGAGTCCTTCGAGACGCTCGGTGAGACGTTCGATCGTCTGTTCAAGATGAGAGGCGACCTCGTCAAAACGTTCGACCGCAGCGGACTGTTGCATCAACTGGTTTCGATTCTCTTCAATCTGATGTTCGAGCGACTTAAGAACCGAAACCATCGTCTGAAAACTAACCTCAGCGGTGCTCAATTCCTGCTGTTCTTTTTCGGCGATCGCACGCTCATTTCGCTCGTCAATTTCCAGCGCTTCGAATTCGCGTCGCGCAACTTCAACCCGATCTTCAATCGTCTTGATTTCCAGCGAAAGCGAATTTGCGCGCGCCTGAAAACTTTCCTGTTGCTCTTTCTTATATTCGAGATCTCGTACGGCTCGATCGCGCTGCAAGGCATTTTCCGCATGCTGGGCGCGCACTTCCGCCAGTGCCTCTTCAGCAAGGCGGGCATCCTGCGTCGCTTTCTTAAATTCAGCTTCCGTAAGCGTAACTTCGTCCGCGATCTTCTTTTCGTTGGAAACAGCTTCAGTGAGTTTTTTCCCGAGCGATTCGGAAAGCTCATTCAGATATGCGCCTTCGGCGGCGAAGAGATTCCGCTGCATCTCACGCAAATTCTCGCGAAGAGTTGAGAAGCGACGCGTTTTCGCCGCTTGCCTTCGAAGGCTATTGGCATGTTTGTCGATTTCGTCAACGATATCCGTGATGCGACTAAGATTCGTTTTGGCGCCTTCGAGTCGCGCTTCGGCTGCGCGTTGGCGCGTGCGGAATTTTGAGATTCCCGCCGCTTCTTCGATTAGCGTTCTGCGATCGGAAGGTTTTGCGGAGAGAATTTGTCCGATGCGTCCTTGTTCGATGATCGCGTAGTGGGCGCCGGAAAGTCCGGTGCCGGCAAAAAGATCATGAATGTCGCGCAGCCGACACGGTTTTCCGTTGAGTATGTATTCGCTTTCACCTGAACGATAAAGTCTTCGGGCAACGGTAACAGCTTCGCCGGGCGCAAAATCCAAAGCGATTTGACGTGGCTTCCAATGCCTCTTTGTTTTGATTTTCGTTTCGGCATGTCCGACCTGAATCGGCTGTCGCGCGACCGCAGCGCCGCCTTCCGAGGAGTGCGAATGAAATCCATTTCCGTTGGATTGAAAAGTTTGCGCTACCGCGTTTTCCGGTTCGCCGATATGAGTTGATTCCAGTGAATCGAGAGTGACGGAGCGTTCGTCGATTTCACCCAAAGCCTCGTCGATATCTCCGAGTTCCTCTTCCTCGAAATCAAAGGTCGAATTATCGCGCACAAGATGCAAAACAACCTCAGCCATTCCGCTTGGTTGGCGTTTGCTAGTGCCCTGAAAGATCACATCTTTCATTTCCTCGCCGCGAAGCTGTTTGGCACGCTGCTCGCCAAGAACCCAGGCGATTGATTCGGAAACATTCGACTTGCCGCAACCATTCGGTCCGACGACCGCAGTTATTCCATCATCGGTAAAGATGACTTGGGTATAATCGGCAAACGATTTAAATCCAGTGATTTCGAGACGCTGAAGCTTAAACATTCTATAGTGTGGTCGGGAGACTCATACCACTATATTTTGTTGTTTTCTTGAAGTCAAACAAAATCGCGAAGGTTAAAGCGAAGGGCAGGAAACCGTTAATTCGAGCTGGAAACGTAGCGTCTGATTGGATTGAATACGGAGCGAAAATTCGCGGAGAAATGCCGATAAAGTAGCTCGAGCAATCTGGCGGAATTGATCACACGTCTTCCGAAGCGAGATTTCGCAATCCTTGGCGTTCGGCTTTTTCGGTATCGAGTTGGGTAAGAATATCGAGAAGAAAATTTGTGTTGCTGGAGACGCGAATAACCACTGGAAATTCAGCATCGGAAGTTGAGAACTCGAAAGCGCCGTTGTTGATTTCGATAATATCGCGGAATGCAACGGTTCCATTCTTGCCGTTGGATTCTGCGTCGACAATCTTTCCTTCGTTAAAAGAAATGCTGGCAATCTGAAGATCGGATTTGATAACCAGCAATCCGGTCAGACGCGAATTCTCGATCGCCTGGACGGCATCGAAAATACTGATGTAACTGAGATTTCCGGAGAGAACCAAATCGGTGCGAATCTCGACCGGTTTTCGTTCGCGGGTGGCATCAAATAAAGGTCTTCGTGCGCGACGAATCGCTTCGAGTCCGGGCACTACGGAAATTCGCGGATCGAGAAGCTTCGCTTCTTGCAAACGGTCATATGCCAAATCGAAATCTTCGCGTCCGATATAAAGCGAAACTAACGCGAGACACTGCCGCGCGGCTTCGGTTAGATTCTTGTGACTGATACAAATCTCACGCATCTTCTCGCGAAGAGGAATCGAACGCGGACTTCGCTCAATCGCGCCGTGTAAAAGATTAAAAGCTTTATCGGGCGATTTGTACTTTACGAAAAGATCGGCATCGAGCAGAACGGCTTCGACCGAAACTTCCGTAAAAGGCATTTTGTCGTGATCTACTACAGGCATGACAGTTCCGAAATTACCGGCTCATTACTAAACTATCACACGCAGAATTGCGAAGTCATTAAAATATTCCAATCGACAATCAAAAAAAGACCGCTTTCAATGGAAAACGGTCTTAAAACGTGAACGCTAATTTCGATTTAGAAATCGAATCGGATTCCTAACCTCATGCGCCGCGATGTTATGGTGCGTGTCGGAGCTAAAAATCCAGCTTTCGCATTAGCTACGGTCGTCGCATTGGTACTGTTTAAGAAATCGAAGTTGATAAAGTTCGACCCAAAACTGAAAACATTAAGATTCAGCACATTGGTAAATTCCGCAGTAGGGCGAATGCGAACGCGTTCCCCGAATTTGAAATCGCGACTAACATTCAAATTTAGCTGATAAAGGCTTGGTCCATGACCCGCATTGCGCCGGAGATTGCCAGGACTGCCGATTGGCGCCAGCGTGAATTGATCCGCCAACGCCTGCGGAAACGCCGTATCAAAAATCCGCCATTTGATGTCTTTCACATTGCCACTAAAGTTAGGACGGTCATTGCTGATATCATCCAAGCTACGATCAACCCCACCAGATGAAACATTAAATGGAGCGCTCGATCCATATCTGAATAGCGGCGAAAATCGAAGTTTGCCCAACCATTTGGGCGTATCAAGTGTTCCGGTGATGGCGAGTCTATGTGTTCGATCCGCCAAGCTGCGAGACCATTCGCGCGAGAAGTCACCGGGTAGAGTAGCTTCAGAGGTATTAACGATTCCGTCGTCTTTAAGAGTAGAAAGCGTATAAGCAAGTCGCATAGAACCGCCAAATCCGTGACCGAATTTTCGGTAACGGTTTCTTAGTTCAAAGAGCGCTCCGATGTAACGGCTATTTCCGATCGACGCAACTTGCTCGAGTTGGACCGCGCCCACTTGTGCGAATTTCGGACGAAAACTATTAAGCACGGAAAACG
>DAITAB010000047.1:0-14176 GCA_036824525.1 Pyrinomonadaceae bacterium | reverse complement strand
CCTTCGCGCGGACTCGATACGGTCGCAAAGTTTATTGCGTTGAATTTGAAGCGTTGGGGTTTTAAGCCTGCGGGCGACAACGGAACGTATTTTCAGACGATGATTACATCGCGGAATGTAGCTGATTCACAGTCTGCCGAAGTTAACGGCACGAAACTCGTTTATGGCGAAGATTTTCTTGCCGCGCCGGTTGCCAGCTCCGTAAATGCGCCCTTGGTTTTTGGCGGAAATGGATGGCTTGTGAAAGCGAAAGGAATTGATTCGCTCCAAGGTATCGATGTGAAAGGAAAAATCGTTTTATTTTATACCGATGGACTACCTCGCGGGGTAACGTTTCAGGATTTTCGTGGCAAGCGCGGCGAGGACTGGGCTGATCCGGGAACCAACGCTCGAATCAAGGGCGCGGTTGGAATGATCGCGATCGGTGCGAAACCCGGTGAAGTCGAATGGTCGCGCGCCCGGTCTCAAACAGAACGTGGCGGCTTAACGATAGAGAAGTTGCGCGAAACAAAAGCAAGTCAGTCGATTCCGACCATAATGATTTCGCGAAAAGTAGCAGAATCTCTTTTTGCCGGCGAAACCGGAAATCCGTTGACGAATCCGGAACAGAAAGCCTTTGAATTTGCGTCGCCGAAGTCTGCAAGTTTTTCCGTCACGATCAAGCCTGAACGCATTCCTACGCAAAACGTCGTCGCAATTTGGGAAGGTTCCGATCCGGTTCTGAAAAATGAGATGGTTGCGATCGGCGCGCATTACGATCACGTCGGAATAAATCCGGATGCGAAAGGCGACGACAAGATTTGGAATGGCGCTGACGATGATGGGTCCGGTACGACTGCCGTACTTTCAATTGCCGAAGCGCTGGCGCAAACGAAGATTCGTCCGAAGCGTTCGATTCTTCTCGTCTGGCATTGTGGAGAAGAAAAAGGTTTGTGGGGAAGCGAATATTTCAATAAGTTTCCAACGGTGAATATCAAAAACGTCGTCGCTCAACTGAATATTGACATGATCGGACGGAGCAAAAAGCCAGGTTATCTTGCGCCATGCGACACGAACCTAAAACCCGGACAAAAACCTTGCAACGAAGAATTATCGGATGAGAATTCGATTTATGTAATCGGTTCACAGATGATGAGTTCTACTCTCGGAAACGTTACCAATTCCGTCAATAATTCGTATCTGAAGCTCAAGTATGATGTCCGCTACGACGATCCGAAAGACACTAATCGTTTCTTTTTCCGATCAGATCATTTTAACTATGCCATGAATGGAATTCCGATTGTCTTCTGGTTTGATGGCGTCCACGAGGATTATCACCAACCGGGAGATGAGGCGGACAAGATTGACTACCTAAAAATGGAAAAGGTTACGAGGACGATTTTCCTTACGCTCTGGGAAGTTGCGGGACTCAAAACGCGTCCGGCAATAGATAAAGAATTGCCACCTGAACTTAAACAACGGTAAGTAGCTGATTAACGAAATTTAAATGGTCACGCAAAATCTTTTCGAAATTGTGTGACCATTTTTGTTTTTATAGTTTTTGGGAAACTAAACGGCGATAGGCTTCGCTGCGTGTCAGACCAAATTCCTTCGCCGCTTTTTTCATTGCGGATTTTCGATCAAGTCCTTCTTTTTCTAACTCTGCAATGCGATTCACGAGATCGCCTTCATTTGAAATTTGTGAGTCTAAAGGATCAAGTGTTTTTCGTTCGATCAACAAAACAAATTCACCTCGGGGTGATTTCTGTTCGGCGATAACCGCAAGTTCCGCAAGGGTTCCGCGAATCATCTCTTCATGAATTTTCGTGAGTTCGCGAGCAAGGCAAGCCTTCCGATTTCCGAGAATCTCAAGGCAATCGCGTAAACACTTTTCGATGCGGTGCGGCGCTTCATAAAAAATCAGCGTAGCCGGAATCGCTAAAACGCTGCGGAGATATTTTCGCCGCTCGGTCATTTTCGCGGGAAGAAATCCGCCAAAGAAAATCGAATCGTTCGCAAGTCCGGAAGCGACGAGTGCATTTACAAACGCGACCGCACCCGGAATCGAAACGACTTCAGCGCCGATATCGATGGCTTTTTCTACTACACGAAAACTCGGATCGCAAATTCCCGGAGTGCCGGCATCGGAAACAATGGCGACAGATTTACCTTCTGCCAGAATGCGGGCTATTTCGTCGGCGCGCTGCATCTCATTGTGTTCGTGATAGCTGACGAGTTTGTTTTGAATTCCAAAGTGAGTGAGCAGTTTTCGCGTGTGACGAGTGTCTTCACAGGCGATGAGATCTACGGACTTCAGAGTTTCGATTGCCCGAAATGAGATGTCCTGAAGATTTCCGATCGGCGTTGCAACGAGATATAGAGTTCCGAACACGTTTAAATCGTAAATGGATAATCACAAATTACAAACTCAAGACAAAGAAAAAGCCCGGATCGTTAGACCCGGGCTTCCGACTCGCCATTTCCTGCGAGCGTTCCATTGGAAACTTTAATTAGAAAGGAAGCGGAAATGGAACTTTGCTGCGCCAATCGCCGTTGTTGTATCCGCCATTTCTGTTTCGTCCGCGACCGTTATTACGTCCGCCATAGTTGTAACCATAGTAATTAGCTATGATGCGCAAATCCTGCTCCATCGAATACCAGTCGTTTTCGAGATTAGAACTCAATCGTTGGTTGCGAACTTCGCGTCCTAGTTGCTGACCAAGATTGATCAGCTGTTGCGCTTCGTAAGATCCGCTGTTGCGGTTTCTATCGTATCGACCGCGTCCATTATCGAAGCTGTCTTCAAGATCGCTCGCTGCGTCTTTGAAGTTCTCCGAAATCTGAAGAATGCGGCTTTGATAATAACGATCGTTACCGCGCCGCCCGCGATTGAATTCGCGATCGAGTTGCTTATCAAATCTTTTGCTGCGATTTTTCAGGCGCTCGATAGCTGAGCGAATTTGCCCGTTATTATATGTTCCGGTTTGGTCATTCCTTCCATATTGACCGTTACGGTCGCGACCGTAATAGTCATCGTTTTCATCGTCGTCCTTACGACTCTGCGCGGAAGCGATGGTCACCATTCCCAAAACCAACAAAGAAAAAGTAAAAACTGTTATTAATTTTCCGAAGCGTTTCATTTGTCTTCTCCTATCGAAATCAAGATTTGGTCAAACAGCAACCTGTCGTTGATCACCTTGAAAGTCGGCACGTTGCTTTGCCGTTTAGACTAAGAGCAACGACCGTGCCAAATATCCTGTACCAGAGTGTGACTCCGTTAAGCGTAGTAACTGCAATATGTTACGATCACCAAGAGGATTTTCTCAATTATGATTTCGAAACGATCGACATCGTTTTCGTCGCAAATGGTTGACGCTCTGTTACGAATTGGTTCAACGAAAAAACGCGCCGAAAGTAATCAGCGCGTTAGATCAAAAATGGTTGTCCGGAAAAAGTAAATCTAGTTTCCTACAGCTTTTGCTGCATTAATTCTTCCGCCGCTTTCAATTTTTCCTTTAAGCGAATCGAGCTTATCGACCGACTTAAGAATTTTTTCACGGAGTTTTTCTACCGAGATTTTCGGATTCATCGAAAGAATCAAACCCGCCACACCGGAAATCTGAGGCGCAGCCATCGAAGTCCCCGATGCTTCACGATATGCCTGTCCGAGCCACGTGCTTACGATATCCTTTCCCGGCGCGGCAATGTGCACGGTCTTCTCGCCATAGTTTGAAAACTTCGCGAGGTCATCATTGCGGTCGAGCGCGGCGACGCTGATAACATTCGGCAAATTATAATTGGATGGATAGTGCGGTCGCTTATCGTTGTTGCTTGAGTCGTTTCCCGCTGCCGCGACGAAAAGAATTCCTTCTTCGCCGGCTTTCCTGATTACATCTTCAAGCGCTTTCGATTTCGAAGTTGAACCCCAACTCGCACTTATCACACGAACATTGACACCCGCTTTCTTACGATCAATAACATAGTTGATCGCTTCGATCGCGTTTTTCGTTGACCCGAATCCGCCGCGTCCAAGAAACTTGAGCGGCATGATTTCAACTTTCCAGTTTATACCGGCGATTCCTTCGCCATTGTCGGCTTCAGCTCCGATTACACCGGCGCAATGAGTGCCGTGCCCGTTGTCGTCCATAGGATCGGCTGCGTCCTCGGCATCGAACCCATAAAAATCATCAACCGATCCAAGTTCTGCGTCTTGATATTCGGGGATGCTATCCGGTCGGGTCCACATGTTCGATGCGAGATCGGCGTGATTATAATCAACTCCGCTATCAAGCACCGCAATCACCACTTTGTCGCTTCCTTTGGTTGTCTTCCAGGCGTCTAAGGCGCGGATATCCGCTTCGGATTTTCCGTTGTTTTGTCCCGAATTATTCAGCGCCCATTGCTCTGAAAACATTGGGTCATCGGGAGAATCCGCTTCCGGTTCCGAGTAAACCGACTTCTTCACACGCAAATTCTCATTCGGATCGAGTTTGATCATTAGGTTCGGCTCCGCGTAAACAACCGCACCACTAAGCGAATATTCGCGAGCGACATTTTCAGCATCCACATCGTCAAGGTCATCAATCGAATAAAGACCGTCCACCGATTCAATCTTGTCCTCAATGCGATCGTGGTTTGCGGAAACTAGTTTTTCAATCTGTTCTCTAGAAATTCCGTCACGAAATTTCACCAGCACTTCGGGCTCACCAGAATCGGACACGCGAAGGAATTCCGTAGGCTCGGAAAAGTCTTCTGAGACAGTCGAAATCGACACAACTTCGGAACTGCTCTCGCCGTTATCGAGCGAAAAATCCATCCGACTTAGCGCGCCCGCGAAAGCCGCAAGAGCGATTAGACCTGCTGCAAGTCCAAGATGTAAAAAGAAATTATTGCGGTTCATCTGTTACTCCTAAAAACGAAGATCAAGAGCCAAAAAATATTTACGCCTTAACCAAGTGATTTGTTCCTTTGAATCCACGCAGGCGAAGCTGATATTTATCCGCGCGATATTCAAACTTCTTTCCCGCGGCACGCAAATTTATCTGCCATCCGCTGGAGATCATCTGGGCAGACATCTCGCCTTTTTCTGGCGCACCGAGGCATGCATCGGGAAAATCTTCATCGGAAACGGATACAATTTCCACCTCGGATGGCTTTAAGCGTACCCTTTTTGCAAGATCGTTGCGCGCGGTTTCCGTCGCGCTTTCGCGGTTAAAACTCAAGTTTATAATTCTCCCTTGGTTGAACGTTTCAATAGAAGAATATTGCGCTTGAGAATTTGAATAGTCAATGAATTACAGAAGTCCTTTTTGAGCGGACTTTCGGCTGGATGGTGAATGGAGTTTTTCCGAAAGAAAACGTGTAATTTCGGCCAGCGAAGGGACAATAAAAACTCCACATGCGGCTCCGAGAATCGAGCCGGTGAGTGCGCGTGAGAGATGTGTGTTTTCCCAAATTCCGAAGTGTCCGAGCGACCAATCAATCGTGATTGGAATAATCGCGGCGAAAATCCAAACGCGGTGGAATGCGTTCGTTTTCCGTAAATCCCAAATAAGCGGGAACGACATAAATGCAAGAAAGAATCCCGAGTAAAAACCGAAGCAGCGTGCGCAGACCGCAAAAGGAGCTTCAAACAGATGAAATGAACGGGTAGAAATTTGGTGACAAAAAAAGCCGAAGAAGCTGTAGATCGATTGCGAAAGACCAAAAAGTCCAAGTGTTCGCGCGATCGGCGCGAGCAAAATCAAAAGAAGCCAGGAAAAAATAAGCGCGGAAGCGATAATCCAAACAGCAGAAGTCCGGTTATGGATTTTCGAGATCTCGGTAAGCGGCGTGTAATTCTCAATGGGCTGCATCATCAATTACGAATTGTAACGACAAGGAAGTTAAGATGAGTGCCTGACGTTTCGCTTTTTCAGGTGGACGACGTTTTTGCTTTCACCAGTCGTTTTTCAGTTTCGAGAATTTGTTGAGTCGTTTTTAAGACCGTGTCGGGATTCAACGAAATTGAGTTGATACCTTTTTCTACCAGGAAATCCGCGAAGTCCGGATAATCAGATGGCGCTTGTCCGCAGATGCCGATTTTTTTCCCACTTCTTTTTGCCGCTTCGATCGCCATGGTTATCATTTTTTCCACTGCGCCGTTTCGCTCGTCAAACAAATGCGCGACCATCTCCGAATCGCGGTCGAGTCCGAGCGCAAGTTGCGTGAGATCGTTTGAACCGATCGAATAGCCATCGAAGACGTTCAGAAACTCATCCGCGAAGACTACATTGGCAGGGAGTTCGCACATCGCGTAAATTTCCAAATCATTTTCGCCTTGTTTCAAACCATATTCCGCCATCAGGGCGATTACTTTCTCGCCTTCTTCGACTGTTCGGCAGAAAGGAATCATTGCTTTAACGTTCGTTAAACCCATATCTTGACGGACGCGATGAAGCGCCAGGCATTCGAGCTTAAAACCCGGACGATAGCGTTCGTCGTAATACCTCGAAGCACCGCGAAAACCGATCATCGGATTTTCCTCATTCGGTTCAAACTCTCGTCCGCCGATTAGTTTTGCGTATTCATTGGATTTGAAATCGGACATTCTTACGATCACCGGCTTCGGATAAAATGCCGCCGCGATTCTGCCTATTCCTTCCGAAAGTTTTCGTACAAAAAATTCTTTCGGATCTTCTTCATTGATCCTTCGGGAAATTTCTTCGATATCTTCGCGTTTTTTCAAATTGGGATAATTCACGAGCGCCATCGGATGAATTCCGATGTGGTTGTTGATAATAAATTCCAGGCGCGCGAGTCCGACTCCATCATTTGGCAGACGCGAAACGGCGAAGGCGTGATCGGGATCGCCTACATTCATCATAATGTGAGTTTGCGGTCGTTCACTCTCGGTGATTTCGCGTCGCTCTACCGCAAAATCGACTTTCCCGTAATAAACATTTCCGCGGTCACCTTCCGCACAGGAGACGGTTACATCAGTCCCGCTGCTTAAAATCTCCGTCGCATTTCCGGCGCCGACGATGCATGGAATTCCCAGCTCGCGACTGATAATTGCGCTGTGGCAGGTTCTTCCGCCGCGATTAGTGACGATCGCCGAAGCGCGTTTCATAATCGGCTCCCAAGCCGGATCGGTCATTGATGTCACGAGAATCTCACCCTCGCGAAAGTCCAATAATTTTTCGGAATCGCGTAAGACTCGCACCGCACCGTGTCCGATCTTTTCTCCGACGGCGACGCCGGTAACAAGCGCCTTGCCGTGATCTCCCGTTAGCCGATATGTCTCTACAAAATTTTCGGATTTCTGAGTGTGAACCGTTTCCGGTCGCGCCTGCAAAATAAAAAGTTCACCGGTGATTCCATCTTTCGCCCATTCGATATCCATCGGCTGAGAGCGACCTGCGCGCTTCGAATAATGGTCCTCAATTTTGCATGCCCATCCGGCGAGCTGCAGAACCTCATATCCTGACAAGCAAAAACGGTTGCGTTGAGTTTGAACAACATCGCGCACCTGAGTTCCATTTCCATCATCGGCGAAAACCATTTTCACTTCTTTCACGCCGAGTTTTCTTGTGACAATGGGACGAAAACCCATTTTCAGCGTCGGCTTAAAGATGATCCATTCATCCGGAGTCGCCATTCCTTGCACGACTGCCTCGCCCAATCCCCAGGCGCCATTTATCACTACAGCGTCGCGAAAACCGCTTTCAGTATCGAGCGTAAACATCACACCCGAACAGGCGATATCCGAACGCACCATCGGCTGGACGCCAATCGCAAGTGCGATATCAAAATGATCAAAGCCTTTTGCTGTTCGGTAGGAAATCGCGCGGTCGGTCCAAAGCGAAGCGAAACATTGATGACATGCTTCGATAAGTTGTGCATCGCCTTTTACATTGAGGATCGTATCTTGCTGACCGGCGAAGGATGCATCGGGCAGATCTTCGGCGGTGGCGGATGAACGCACTGCAACTTCAAAGACTTTCTTGCCGATTCGCTTGCCGAGGTTTTGGTAAGCCTGGAAGATCTCATCTTCGAGCTCTTTCGGAAAGGATGTTCCAAGCGTGAGCGCCCGCGCCTCGCTTCCAACGCGGGCAAGTTCTTCGAGATTATTTACGTCCAAACCGTTCAAAAGCTTTTTCAGATTTTGCCGCAATCCACCGGTTTCCAGAAGCAGCTCATACGCATGATTGGTGGTCGAAAATCCATCAACCGCGCGAACGCCTTGAGTCGTAAGCTCACGAAAAAGCTCCCCGAGCGAGGAACATTTTCCTCCTACCAGCGCGACATCGTCCGCAGAGACTTCCGAAAATTCAAGAACCAGGGGTTTGGTATTGTTCATCTTTCTCAATAAAAGTTAAAAAGTGAAAAAGTTAGAAAGTGAAAATGTGAAAAAAAGGAAAAGAGAAAAAGTTGTTTGCCTAAATTTCAATTGAACTTTTTCGCCCTTCCACTTTTTTCCTTCGAAACTTTAAAACCTTATGACCGCGTCCGGACCGCCTTCAACGTGGACAGTATCTACAAACCGGATACTCTTATTTTCGGTCGTCATTACCAGCGAATGAGTTCGTTTTCCGGCGCCGAAAAATCTAACTCCACGCAAAAGCGCGCCATCCGTTACGCCGGTCGCCGCAAAAATTATTTTCTTTCCCGGCGCTAGGTCATTTGTATCGTAAGTCTTGTTCGGGTCATCGATTCCCATTTCCCTAAGTCGCGCCATTACCTTTTCGGGTGAAGGAACTTTCGATTTATCGACTCCGAGGCGTTCGGGATCAAAAACCAGCTTCGACAAAATTTCGCCGTTCAGACACTTCATCGCCGCCGCCGTAATCACACCTTCGGGCGCGCCGCCAATTCCCATGAGCGCGTGAATATTCGTGCCCGCGACTGCCGCGGAAATTCCCGCGGAAAGATCACCATCGCTGATCAAGCGAATTCGTGCGCCGGAATCCCGGACTTCATTTACGAGCTGCTTATGTCTTGGGCGATCGAGCACAATAATGGTGAGATCATCAATGTCGCGCCCGAGCCGACGTGCGATGTTCTTCAGGTTGTCGGTCACCGGAGCGTCGATATCTACCGCGCCGCGGCAGGATGGACCAACTACGATCTTGTCCATATAAATATCCGGCGCATTCAGAAGACCTCCGCGTTCGGCGGCAGCCAAAACGGCGATCGCGTTATTTGCTCCCACCGCACACAAATTCGTTCCCTCGAGCGGGTCAACGGCGATATCGACTTCCGGAAATCCGGCGCGCAAATCCGCGCTGTAATTTCCGCCGCCGACTTCTTCTCCGATATACAACATCGGAGCTTCGTCGCGCTCGCCTTCGCCGATGACGATTCGCCCGCGCATCGGAACTGTATCCATCACTCGCCGCATCGCTTCAACCGCGACGTGGTCCGAGTGTTTCCGATCGCCCTGACCCATCGTTTTTGCAGATTCGATTGCCGCTGCCTCGGTTACACGCAGAAAATCCAGGGCAAGTTCGCGTTCAGCTTTCGGTATCATTTGGGAGATATCCTTTACTTAAATTTTAAGTACTTCTTTTGACGTTTAGTGCATTCTAACACTTGTCTATGAAATGCCTACAAGTATAATCAGCAGGGAAGTTCAGACATTTAAGGAGAGAATTTTTAATGACGTATATCGTTACGGGAGCCTGCATCGAATGTAAATACACGGATTGCGCGGCTGTCTGTCCCGTTGAAGCATTCCACGAACTCCCGGATCGTCTCTACATAAATCCGGATAGTTGTATTGACTGCGATGCATGCATACCGGAGTGTCCGGTCGAGGCGATCTATGCCGACATGTCCTTACCGGAAGAGTTTCAAGAGTGGCTTGAAAAAAACAAAGAAGCCGAAAACTATCCAATAATCAGCACAAAAATGCCGGCGCTTATGGGTCCGGGATGTACCGGTCCGCCTGAATAGAAACCGTCTTCGAGGGCGCCCGGTTTAATTAAGTCAGTCAATTCTACGTCGTTTGATAAGGAATCTCGGTATCTTTGATTCTTTTTGTGACGTGTAGATCGAAGCGCCCGAAAACGAGTTGGCAGATTTGAATACCAATTTCCCGAAAATACAATCAGCCTCGCGAAAAATCGGCGCGCGTCCAAAAGTAATGGTGCTTTTTGGAACGCGCCCCGAGGCGATCAAGCTTGCGCCGATTATTAAGAAGCTCAAGGATTCCCGTGATTTCGATGAAGTGGTTGTCTCCTCGAGTCAACACACAGATCTGCTGGTTCCGTTTCTACGTTTCTTCGGAATTAATGTCGACCATGACCTAAAGGTCATGAAGCCCGGTCAGAATCCAAATGAGGTGCTCGCGCGAATACTTCCGAAACTCGATGCGCTGCTTTCGGAAATCGAGCCGGACGTGATTTTGGTTCAGGGAGACACAACCACCGCGCTCGCTGGCGCAATTGCAGGTTTTCACCGAAAAATTCGCGTTGGACACGTTGAAGCCGGGCTGCGATCGGGCGATCTTTACAATCCATTTCCGGAAGAAATGAATCGGCGTCTTATTACTCAACTCGCGAATTTTCACTTCGCTGCGACTTTGCGAAATCGTGAAATTCTTCTAAGCGAAGGCGTCGCCCGGGAAAATATCTTTCTGACCGGAAATCCCGTGGTTGATGCGCTGCAGGCGATTTCTTCGCGAGAGTGCGAAAGCACCGCGACCGCAAAGCTTTTGAACGACACGAAAAATCTCAAGCGCCTTTTGCTTACGACGCACCGGCGCGAGAGCTTTGGCGAAACAATGCGGGAGAATCTTTTGTCGCTAAAAAAATTTGTAGGCGCGCGCGAAGATGTCTGCTTGATATTTCCCGTTCATCCTAATCCGAATGTGCAAAGCGCGACGCGCGAAGTTTTTGAAAATTGCCCACGCGTTTTCCTGATCGAACCGCAATCATATTTGGATTTTGTCGTATTGATGCGAGAGTGTTGGCTGATTGTTTCGGATTCGGGCGGTGTGCAGGAAGAAGCACCGAGTCTCGGAAGACCGGTTTTGATTTTGCGCGAAAATACTGAGCGACCGGAAGCAATTGAATCCGGTGTAGCGAAACTGGTCGGCGGCGATCCGGGAAAGTTATACGAAATGCTCGTCGAAAATTACAACGATGGAAGTTGGATAAGCTCAATCTCTCAGGTTGCTAATCCATTTGGTGACGGACATGCGTCGGAAAAAATTCTCGCCGCGCTCGCAAATGAATTTGCGCAAACACACATCGAACCCGCATTGATTGGTTCGGCGATATAAATTTTGCACATGACTGAAGTCGGATCAAAAAAGCATTTGCTCACCGTTCTGGTGGAAGATTATTTCCACGTCGGAGCATTTGAGAAATTGATTCACCAGAAAAATTGGCCGCATTTCGAACCGCGATATGATCAAAACACCCGGAAGGCGCTCGATCTTTTGGACGAGTTTGATGTAAAGGCAACTTTTTTCATTCTTGGTTGGATAGCGGAACAAAACCCCAAGCTGGTGCGCGACATCTTAGCGCGCGGACACGAAATCGCGTCGCGCGGTTTTTATCACCGAAGCGTTGATCAACTGACTCCTGAAGAGTTTCGCGAGGATATTCGCAAAGCAAATCGCGCGATAGAAGATGCCGGCGGACAAAAAGTGATTGGATATCGAGCTGCCGAAAAGCTTTCATATCAAAAAGGCGAATGGATTATAGATATTCTCGCCGCCGAAGGTTTTATCTACGACGCTTCCTTTCTTCCAACCCAAAACGACGACAAAAACAAACGATTTGCCCGACAAGTTCCTACCGAGGGAAATTTCCTTTGGGAATTTCCATATTCAACTCGAAACTTAGGTCTTGGATTGCTTCCGATTTCCGGCGGGAATTACTTTCGTCAGATTCCTTACACGCTGATGCGTAATTTCGTAAGCGGTTGGACGCGTCGGCATGAAGAACCATTTCTGATGTATTTTCACGTTTGGGAACTTGATCCTGAGCAACCGCGAATTTCAGCAGCTTCTTCTTACAACCGGATTCGTCATTACCGAAAACTCGACAAGATGGAATGGATTATCAAAGAGAATTTGCGTCGCTACGAGTTCACAAGTATCGCGGATTATCTCAACGTAAAATCCGACTCATTGATCGCCGATGTTTATGAAGCGGTTCCATTGGTAAGCGATTCGGCAACGATGGAACGCTCAGGCGATAAACCGCGCGAACCGGTAACGATCGTGATTCCTTGTTACAACGAAAGCGATGCTTTGCCGTATCTTGCGAACACGCTTAGAAGCGTTGAAAAAACTTTGAGCGAAAATTATTCGCCGTCTTTTGTTTTTGTTGACGATGCCAGCAGTGACGATACACGCAATAAACTGGACGAACTTTTCGGTTCAAAAGAAAACGTGGCGGTAATAAGTCACGAAAAAAATCTGGGCGTGGCGGCGGCAATTCTCACCGGACTCAATGCTTCAAAGTCGGAAATGGTCTGTTCGATGGATTGCGATTGTACTTATGATCCGCACGAGCTTGCGAAGATGATTCCTTTGCTTTCGGAGGATGTAGATCTCGTTACGGCTTCTCCTTATCACCGCGATGGCGGAGTAAGAAATGTTCCGGGCTGGCGACTTTTTTTATCGAAAGGCGCCTCATTTCTTTACCGCCGCGTTTTGCGCTCGAAGTTGCAGACTTATACCAGTTGCTTTCGGGTTTATCGCCGAAGTTCCTTCGCGGAGATCGAAACAACCGAACGCGGATTTTTAGGAGTTTGCGAAATGCTCGGTCAAATTGACCTGCGCGGCGGTAAAATCGTGGAACATCCCGCAGTTTTAGAGGTGAGGTTGTTTGGAATCTCGAAAATGAAAACCGCACAGACGATCCTCGGTCACCTGAAATTACTTTCGCGGCTCGCGGCTTTTCGACTAATTCGGAAACCAACCCCGATTAAGACTTCATTAGGTCAGGCGAAGAGTTCAAGTCTCTTGCCCAAGTGATTTTTCGAAGTTTTGCGACATAATATTTCAAGACTTCTGACATACCAGAGCAATTAGCTCTAGCAAATAAATTTTATTGATAATAGGAACGAAAAACGGAGTTATGACACCAACCATAGAAAAACAAGCAATCAAATTACCGTCCGATCAGGACATTTCGGGCAGAACATTCGGCGCGGAAGAAATCGCCGCGATCACCGAAGTTTTGCAGAGCGGAGTTCTCATTACCACCAAGGGCAAATTCGGTAAAAAACTTGAAGATGCATTCGCGAATTTAATCGGAGCGAAACACGCTTTTGCCTGTAACTCAGGTTCAGCCGCGGTTCACGTAGCGATCGCCGCGATCAATCCGAATCCCGGCGACGAGATTATTACGACATCGATCACGGATATGGGCGCGCTTACGCCGATTATATTTCAAGGCGCGATTCCGGTTTTTGCAGACGTCGATCCGAAAACTTTGAACGTGACCGCCGCGACCATTGAAAAAGTTTTATCGCCGAAAACGAAGGCGATTATCGTTACGCACCTTTTCGGAAATCCTTGCGAGATGGAAGCAATCATGAAGCTAGCGGATGCGCGTGGCATTCCGGTGATCGAAGACACTGCGCAAAGTTTTCTCGCGAAGGTGAACGGGAAAAACGTCGGCACGATCGGAAAGATCGGCGCGTTTTCGTTTCAGCAAGGAAAGCATATGACTACTGGCGAAGGCGGAATTTTCGTGACCGACGACGACGCGCTCGCGCGCAGAATGTTTCTCTTCATCAATAAAGCCTGGGGCTATGGCGATCAAAATCCCGATCACTATTTCGCCTCGCTCAATTATCGAATGACGGAACTTCAAGCCGCGCTCGCTTACGAACAATTGATGAAGCTCGATGCTTGCGTCGCGCAACGACAAAAAATGGCGGCGCTTTTAGATAAGAGGATTGCCGACATTGACGGAATCGAATCATACAAACCGGCGACCGGTTCAACTATGACTTATTGGAAATTCTGTCTGCGCGTTGATGATTCGAAAATCGAAGATGGCTCGGTCGGACTCGCGAAAGCTTTGAAAGTTTACGATGTCGCATCGGCGCCGCGTTATGTCGTGAAACCTGCATATAAATGTATGGTATTCCGCGATCAAAATACTTTCGGCGATTCGCACTATCCGTTTAACCTTGCACGACCGGAAGCGGTTGATTACAACGACGACAATTTTCCCGGCACGATAAAAGG
>DAITAB010000210.1:0-4372 GCA_036824525.1 Pyrinomonadaceae bacterium | reverse complement strand
CTCCGATAGTGACACCGTCGTAAACGCTGACATTCGGATAAATCTGTGTGCCCGCGCCGATCTTCACGCCCGCGCCGACGACGACATTCGCCGCGATGGCTATGTTTTCCGCAACTTGAACCGACTCGTGAATTACCGCAGTCGGATGGACGAATGGAACAATTCGCTCTTCGGGAAAGAAAATTCTCATCGCGCGGGTAAACGCGAGGTAAGGATCGGAGGTTCTCAGCACCGCAATATCATCGCGTTCAAGTCGCTCATCGAGGCGAAGGAAAATTGCGCTGGCGCGGGTTGTCGAAATATGTTTCGTGTATTTGGGATTGCTGAGAAAAGTTACTTCGCCCGACTCGGCGCTCTCTAATGGCGAGACACTCGTTATTTCAAGCGATTCACTTCCGCGCTCGATGTTGGAATTTGTTTGTTTGGCTAGTTCGATGAGTTTCATAGTTATGGTTTTTATGAAAAAAAATTGATGATATTCAGCCGCAATTACATCAGTGAAACCGGATCAATCTCGAGATTAACCGTGCGGAGATCGCAAACTCGCGCGCGCGCTTTTTCGAAAGCAATATCCAAAAATTTACGAAGCTCGCTTCGTTTGACTGCTTTCACCAAAATCTGCAGACGATGTTCGTTTTTTAGTCGCGCTAGCGGTGCCGGCGCAACGCCAAGAATTCTCACATTGAATTCGCCACGTGCTTTTTCCATTTCTTCGCGCAAAATTTGCGCATTGTCAAAAGCATAATTGTAATTCTTATGGTGAATAATCAGACTTGCCAGTGCCACAAAAGGCGGATAATTGAAATTCTTCCGAAACCGAATTTCTTCGCGGTAAAAACCTTCGTAGTCTTGTTTTGCAGCATGACGAATTGCGTAATGATCCGGATAAAAGGTCTGAATCAAAACTTTGCCGGGCGCGCTTCCGCGACCTGCGCGTCCTGCAACTTGGGTCAGTAGCTGAAAGGTTCTCTCCGCCGAACGAAAATCCGGAAGACCTAAAATGTTGTCAACGGAAACAACGCCGACCAGTGTGACATTCGGAAAATCGTGTCCTTTTGCCAGCATTTGTGTTCCGACGAGTAAATCGATGTTGCGTTCGCTGAAGGAGAGAATTGTTTCCTCAAATTGCGAGCGGCGCATCGCAGTATCGCGATCCAGCCTTGCGATTCGCAATTCGGAAAATTTGTTTTTCAAAATATCTTCAATCTTCTCCGTGCCTTCGCCAACAAAATAAATAAATTGGCTCTGGCACGTCGGACAAACGCCCGGAACCGCGCGCCGAAAATTACAGTAATGACAAACGAGTAAATTGTTGTGTTTGTGAAAAGTCAACGAGATGTCGCAATTTGTGCAGCGAATCGTTTCGCCGCAACTTCTGCACATAATGAAATTTGAATATCCGCGCCGATTGAGCAAAATGATAGTCTGTTCGCCTTTCGCATGCGTCTCACCAATTGCCTCAACGATTTGCGGAGAAAAAATAGGATCTTTCCCAAGCGTCTTGAAAACCGAGCGCATATCAATCAATTCGGCTTTGGCAAACGGTCGACGGTTGATTCTTTCGGGAAGAACGACGAGTTTGTACTTGCCTTTTTCGGCATTGAAATAGGTTTCCAAAGCCGGAGTTGCAGATCCGAGAACTACTACGCATTCGCCCTGTTGAGCGCGGACCAAGGCGATGTCGCGCGCGTTGTAGTACGGCGATTCCTGCTGTCGGTAAGAAGCATCGTGTTCTTCGTCAACGATAATCAAACCTAAATCTTCGAGCGGCGCAAAGATTGCCGAACGGGTTCCGATCGCGATTCGGGCAGTTCCATTTCTGATTCGACGCCATTCATCAAAACGCTCTCCCGCCGAAAGTGACGAGTGAAGAATTGCGACTTCGCCACCGAAATGAGAACGCAACCGACGAGAAAAAATTGGCGTGAGCGAAATTTCCGGAACGAGCATAAGTGAGCTTTTTCCCATCGCCAACGCGGCGCGCATTGCGCGTATGTACACCTCGGTCTTTCCGCTGCTCGTTACGCCGTGAAGGAGAAATGCATCGAATTTGTCATGCTGCAAAGCAGATTCAATTTGGTCAAATACATTCTTCTGATCGGCATTAAGTTCCAGCTCGTCTTCTTTTGCAGCGCTTTCGCCTTTCAGTGGATCGCGAAGAATTTCCTTATCGTGAATTTGAACTATACCGTGGCTTTCGAGAGTTTTTACCACCGAAGGGCTGACGCGGGCGTGCGTTATCAATTCCGTGAGCAACATTTCGCGATGTTCAGAAAGAAGCGTATCAATCACACGATTTTGCGCAGCTGATGGTTTCTTTGTATTCGGAGATTCAAGTTCATCAGAAATTAGACGAACAATCTTCTGTTTTTTCGGTTGAGTGCCATAAGACGTTTCTAAATGTGTTTCGACGAAACCGGCGTTTACTAAGTCCAGCAATGCACGTTTTTGAGCGGCAGTTCGGAATAGCTTCCGAAATTGCTTGTCGGTCTCACGCGGAGCTTTTGTGATGTGAGAAAGAATCGTGAATGCGACCGAGGATCGATCGAGGCGGCTCGGGTTCTCAAATTCATTGCGTCCGAGTTCAGTCAGCGCGAGTAATTTCTCAGTCGATGCACTCACACCCGCCGGAAGTGCCGCCTTGAGAATCTCGCCCCAAGAAGCCGCATAGTATTCGGCTGCCCAGTTTGTAAGGCGCAAAATCTCGTCCGTGATAAGCGGTTCATCTTCAAGAATCTCGCGCACTTCTTTGATTTCGCCTTCGACAATGCCTATTTTCTCGTCGAGCGTTTCATGAAACTCAACGGCGAATCCGGTGAGAATCCGCGTACCAAAAGGAACAGTCATTCGAGTTCCGCGCACGGGAATTTGGCGCTGATTCGATGGTAGGCGATAGGTAAAAGTGCGACGCAGAGGTACGGGAAGCGCGATCTCCACAAACCGAAAATTTTCCTTTTTGGTTTTTGAACCTTGCATCGTAATCTGAAGGCAAAAGGTTAGCGTTTACTATGGGCGTAGTCTAGCCGTTGTCGTTCCGTCGAGTAATATCTTTCCACGAAATCGTTAAGGGTGTATGATTCCGGCATTCAAATCAGATTTGGAAGAAGAGACGTAAGTCTATGAAGCATCCCCCAAATTTTGCTGTATTGCTGACTCTTTTCACGATGATGTGCTTTTCATATATGCCTGCAAACGCGCAGCGTGTAAAACCCAAAATCGGCTCGAAGATTGTTAAGGACAAATCGGCGGCGCCCGTTCCGATTCCTTCTACTGAGTTTCCGCAGCTTGGAGCGCTTGAAACGGAAATTCTCTCTGAACTAAATCTTGCGCGCAGCGATCCGAAAAGTTATGCGCATTTTCTTGAAGAGATGCGTTCCCACTTTTCCGGCACGGAATTGCGTCGTCCAAACCGACCGGCACTCAAAACCATTGAGGGCACGAAAGCAGTCGATACCGCGATCGCTTTTCTGAAATCTGTGAAACCGCTTCCAAAGCTAACGCTTTCCAAGGGACTAACTCTCGCGGCGCGATATCATTTGAAGGATATGCAAGAAAGCGGAAAGTCCGGTCACATTGGAAGCGACGGGCTTGATCCGGATGCGCGGATCAAGAAATTTGTAAATCATTTGGGCGAAAGCGCGGAGATAATAAAATATTTCGAGAAGACCGCACGAGAAATCGTGATCGGAATCATCGTCGATGATGGAGTTCCGCAACGCCTTCATCGAAACAATCTTTTCTCCAGCCGGTTTTTGAAAACGGGACTTGCCTCAGGCGAAAGCAGAGCTTTCGAACAATTGACGGTGATTGTATTTGCCAATGATTTCTATGAGAAGAAATAATTGATCATCGATCGAGTTCTGCGCGAACCTTTTTCATGTCGTCCCACACCTCGCGTTTCTTGGAAGGGTCGCGAAGCAAGTATGCGGGATGAAAGGTCGGCATTACTTTTACGCCAAAATAATCGTGGAAACTCCCACGAAGTTTTGAAATTCCGGTCTTCGTCTCAAGCAGATTCTGACAAGCGGTGTTTCCCATTACTACGATTATCTTCGGACGCACAACTGCGATTTCGCGTAAGAGAAACGGTCTACACGTTTGCGCTTCGATCAGAGTCGGCTGTCGATTTCCTGGCGGACGACATCGATTAATATTTCCGATAAAGACGTCTTCGCGTTTCAAACCGATCGCCTCGATTATTTTCGTAAGTAATTGACCCGCTCGACCAACAAACGGTCTTCCTTGCGCATCCTCATCCGCACCGGGCGCTTCGCCGACGAACATAAGTTTTACCCGTGCATCGCCTTCGCTGTGTACGATCTGTGTGCGCTCTTTACAAAGTTCACACCGCTTGCAATCGCCGATATCCTTT
>DAITAB010000209.1:0-4388 GCA_036824525.1 Pyrinomonadaceae bacterium | reverse complement strand
CTCGTAAATCTTGTTCTAAACAGCACCTGCATCGAATCGTAGTCGGCTTCTCCGTTTCTTTCGAACAGATATATCGATCCGTAATTGCTATACGGACGAAACGCATTTACAGCATTTGCATTTACGGCAAAAGCTGCTGCCTTACGATTTTCCGACTTCACTTGATTAACATCACTGTGAGTCAGTTGTTTTCGCGCACGATTGCCGACGTAACCGACTTCAACGACCGTTTCCTTCCATAACTGTCGACCAACCGAGACATTAAACTGCAACGAATATGGAGTTGCCGCCTCCGGACTAAATCCAAATCTTGGCGAACCGTTTGATGCCGCACTTAAATTCGCGTAACCCGTTCCGTCCAAAGTTCTCTCACCGCCAATAGTTTTTGCAAATGGCGAATTCAAGGTTAACGCAGCAAATACCGGACTGGTTCTTTCGCGAAGGTAGAATTGCCCAAAACCGCCTCTGATTGCAGTCTTTCCATCCGAGAAAACGTCCCAAGCTATACCGAATCGTGGTGCGATATTCTTAAAGCTGTTTTCCCTTAATGAACGATTTGAAAATTGTCCAGGCGTACTTGCCCCGGCGATTCCCTGACACGGATTAGTTCCTTTTGGAACAACCAGTCCGTTACAAGGATCTGTTGCCGGTCTCGCCGGATTATATGCCGCGGGTGAGAATGAACTAATCAAGTTACGTTTGTCGTACGGCTCAAAAAACAGCGAGTATCTCGCCCCCATTTCCAAAGTCAAATTGGGACGCGCTTTCCAAGTATCACCGAAATAGAATTCAGTATTTTTGTATCGATTCTGACCTACCGGCATGGTGTTGGTTTCACCAAACCCGAAGTAAGTTCCTCTGGTTAAGATGTCCTGCAACATTCCGTTACCCCAGTTTCCTGCATTGCCTTGGCAGCAACCGGACGGTCCCCAGAATTGAACCGCTTCATTATTTGGACCGGAATCTTCGTTCTTTGCAGCACTGTCGAATAAAAATCCCATCTTGAGCGTGTGATTTCCGTTTACCATGGAAAAATCATCTCTCACTGTGTAGATATCGAGCGAGTTTTTGAAAGGTGCTTGAGTCCACAAGTCCGATCCGGAGTTCGAATAATACGGGGCAATCCCGCCCCAGAAAACAGGGTGCGGACGATTCAAACCATTAACTTTATCCGAATCCGGGAAATATCCGGGAATAGCTCGGTTGATCTCGGTATTAAGTGCGCCGCCTGAACCCGGATCAACATTAATACGGTTTGCAGAGTATGAAAACTGAATATCGTTGATGGCAGTACTGGAAAGTTGTGTGGTCAATTTCACTGCCGCTTGGCGTGAGGGCTGGGTCCAACTGCTTTCGATAGTCGGGAAGGCATCGTCACCCCATAGATTTGCAAACAAGATTGGATTCGCATTCGACCAATGATCTTGCGTGTAACGTCCGAAAATTTTGTTTTTCGAATTTAAGTTGTAATCGATTCGAACATTTTCCTCGCGAAAATCGATCGGCGAATTTGCTGAGGCAGACCAGTTAATACAATTGCTTGGATTAGCCACATTTGGTAATGGAAAGAGCTTAACCAAGGTCAGTCCTGCCGGGCTTAAGTTCGCAGCCGGAATTATTTGAGTCGCAAACCCCGGATGGGCAGGATCCTGAATGGGATCAGGCGAGCAACGAACTCCATTAGCGAATCTCGGCTGACTAAAATTTCCTTGGCGTTCGAGTAATGTCGGAACACTACCGGAGCGCTGTGCGCCACGAATTTCCTTATTCCATTCCTGTGAATAAAAGAAAAACAGGCGGTTCTTTACAATTGGTCCTCCCAACGAGAATCCGAAGTCATTTCTCCGTAACTGATTCCTGACGCCGCCGGAAGTCTTGTTAAAAACCTCATTCGCGTTTAGCTTGTCATTTCGTCCAAAATAGAAAGCACTACCGTGGAAAGTATTGCTACCGCTTCGGGTTGCAATCGAGACTATGGCGCCTGCCGCTTGTCCGTATTCCGGACCATAACTATTTCGGAGTGACCTAAATTCTGCAATTGCTTCGATCGAAGGGAAGAGAAGGATTGTGCGATTTGAGCCGGTATCGTTGTTGTTCGCTCCGTCGGTCAAAAACAAGTTACTCTGTGCCGAATTGCCGTTAACTGAAAAGTCAACTCCGCCAAATAATCCTTTGCTTTTGGAGTCTAGATTGTTTGCCGCCGAAACGCCGGGTTGTAATTGAGTAAGTTGGACAAAACTCCGACCGTTGAGCGGAAGTTCCCGAACCTGCTCACCTGAAATAATCTCACCAACCGCTCCTGATTGCGTTTCAATTTGAACATTATCTGCGGTGATATTTACAACTTCATTGATCGCTCCGATCTCCAACGTGACATCCTGTCGGGTTACCGACTCTACGTTTACAATCACATTAGATATAGAAGTCTCCTTAAAGCCGCTCTTAGAAATGCTCAATCGATAAACTCCGATTGCCAAATTAACAATACTGTAATTTCCATCCGCGCTGCTCATCACCGTTCGTTTTGCGCCGGTTTCCAATTGCGTAACCGTTATCGAAGCATCGCTAACCGCTGCGCCGCTTTGGTCAGTCACACTACCGGATATCTGACCCGAACTTCCCGTTTGTGCAAAAAACGACACCGTAAAAACGAAAAGCGCGGCGAGGGTTAAAGAAATCCGCGTAGTCTTCAACGCAAAACTGCGACTAAAAAACAAAACGCGAATGACTGTATTCGAAAGTAACGGGTTGGCGGTGATCATAGAATTCTCCTAAGGGCTGAAATCTTACTCAAAAAACGGAATGGTGTTGCTAAAGAATTACCGAACGAACTTTTAGCGTCGTTTAATTGTTCGGAAATTAACTCGCGCCAAATTTGTTATTGCTAGCGGAGACTCGCTTGCTCAACCAACGAACGATAATTGGGAAACGATAATGTTAATGCACCAGTATGTCAAGAAAAACTTGAAAATTTTTGGGTAATTTACAAAGAGGCTGGATCGAATATTCTAGTTTAAGCAAAAATTGAGAAAGCCCTGTGCATTCCGAACACAAACCGGTAAAAGAGGGATGACATAAAGGATCTATTGTTCAAACGTCTCCGACGCATCCGCCCGAGATTAGGCGATTCGTGCAAGTTTCCAGCGTCAATTGACCTACTCTTCATCCTCTCTCAATTTTTCGAGCACCGAAAAATCTTCGAGAGTGGTCGTATCGCCCGCGATTTTTTCGCCAGCGGCAATTTCGCGTAGGAGTCGGCGCATGATTTTGCCGCTACGGGTTTTTGGCAGCGCATCGGTAAATCTGATGTCGTCCGGTTTTGCGAGCGCGCCGATTTCCTTCGCGACGTGCGCACGCAATTCCTCTTTCAATTTTTCGTCGCCTTTGCGACCACCTTCGAGTGTGACGAAAGCCGCGATTGCCTGTCCTTTTAAGTCATCCGGACGTCCGACCACCGCCGCTTCCGCTACGGTTTCATGTGAGACGAGTGCGCTTTCGACTTCCGCAGTTCCGAGTCTATGACCCGAAACGTTGATCACATCATCGACTCTTCCCATTATCCAAAAATATCCGCGCGAGTCTTTTCGAGCGCCATCGCCCGCGAAGTAGCAATCGGGAATTTCCGACCAATAAGTTTTTTTGTAACGCTCATCGTCGCCCCAAATTGTGCGCAGCATCGCCGGCCATGGCTTTTTTACAACGAGATATCCGCCTTCATCTTCGCCCACGCGTTTTCCGCTTTTTGTTACAACATCAACCGCAATTCCGGGAAACGGACGAGTCGCAGTTCCGGGAACGGTCGGCGTCGCGCCGGGAAGCGGCGAGATCATGATCGCACCGGTTTCCGTTTGCCACCACGTATCGACGATCGGACATTTTCCTTTGCCGATAATTTGGTGATACCACATCCACGCTTCGGGATTGATCGGTTCGCCGACAGTTCCGAGCAGACGCAAACTTGAAAGATCGTATTTCAAAGGAAACTGCTCGCCCCATTTTATAAAGGCGCGGATCGCCGTCGGCGCGGTGTAAAAAGTGTTCACCTTGTGACGTTCGATGATCGTCCAAAATCTTCCCGCATCGGGAAAATTCGGCGCGCCTTCATACATCAAAACAGTTGCTCCATTCGAAAGCGGACCGTAAACCATATAACTGTGACCGGTCACCCAACCAACATCGGCGGTGCACCAAAATGTATCTTCATCTTTTAAATCGAATATCCATTTCGTGGTGATCGTAGTCTGTGTGATGTAGCCACCGGTGGTGTGGAGAATTCCTTTCGGCTTACCGGTTGTTCCGGATGTGTAAAGTATGAAAAGCGGATGTTCGCTATCGAGCTGTGCGGCTTCGCATTTATCGTCGACCGCTTGCACAATTTCGTGCCACCA
>DAITAB010000208.1:0-4407 GCA_036824525.1 Pyrinomonadaceae bacterium | reverse complement strand
TCCCACTTCGAAGGATCGCGCTCGATATAAACGAATTTCCATGGATGCAGAGTACCCGGATTTGGATAGATACCTTTTAGATAAGGCTTTTTCATCCAGTTGGTCGCATTCGTTTGGAGCGGAATTACAACCTGCTGCTGCATCATCAAAAACTCGGCTTCCGCCATCAGCTCATATCTTCTATCGGGATCAACCGAACGATTGGCCTGAGAAAGAAGTTCGTCGTATTTCTTGTCGTGCCAACCGGTCGCGCTTTCGTTGTTTTCAGTGTATTGCAAATATAGAAACGTAAACGGATCCATGTAATCGCCAACCCAACCGCGTCTTCCAAAGCCGTCATACTCGACTTTGTTGAGCATAGGAAGAAACGTTTTGAACTCCATGTTCTTGAGCGTGACGGTGATTCCGAGATTTTTTCTCCACTGCTCCTGAATAAATTCCGCCACTACTCGATTGCTCTCCGCAGTGTTGTAATTTATGGCAACCTGATCAACCGGAAATTTTGGACACGAATAATTACCTTCAGAGCCCTCTACCGGATAACCGGCTTCCGCCAAGAGTTTCCGGGCGCGCAGCGGATCGAATATTCGATGATTCCATTCGGCTTCATTGATGTTTAGCTCCTTCAATTTTCGCGCCTGTACCTTTTTCCGCGCTTCCTCATACTGCGGAAAAATTCCTTCGGGTGTGAAATCAACCAAAGGCTTAGTTACTTTTCGATATATTGAAAGCGCCGTACGATCAACTGCTAAAGCAAATGCCTGGCGGACTTTGAGATTATCCATCGGCGGCTTTTTGATATTGATCACATAAAATTCGGTTGCGACCTCGGGAAAGTTCAAATATTCATCTTTGTAATATGGGCGAATTTCGTCGAGCCAGGAGGCGAGTACTGTGTGGTTGTATACCGCATCAATTTCGCCCGCTTTGTATAAATTCATTATTGTCGGAATCTCTTCCGATGGATAAAATTCGATGCGATCTATTTTTACATTTGCCGCGTCCCAATTGTTCGGATCTTTTATCACCACTAATTTGTCGTAGGGCTTTCGCTCCGCGACCTTAAATGCGCCGCAGGTTACGATGTTCTCCGGACGAGTCCAGTCTTTACCGAATTTCTCGATGATGTGTTGCGGAGCAAGTCGAAAGAATTGATGCCCCAGAACGCCGAGAGCAAACGGCGCAGGCTGGGTAAGTTTCAAACGCAGCGTGTAATCATCAACCGCTTCTACTCCGATATCTTCAGCTTGGACCGGAACAAATTCGGCGCCTTCAACCGCGGATTTTAATCTTGCATCTGCATCAAGTTGCGCAGCGCGCCCTTTCTCATCGCCTTTAAGAGTTAATCGCTCGGGTGAATCGAGGAATTCGTGCAGTTTGGATTCAAAGCCAATTGTGTCGTGTGGCTGAACATTGTTTTCCGTATCCGCTTCAACAAAATCTTTTTTCAATAGAAATTTTCCGCTCGCATCCTTAACGAAAACCCAACCGGAGTTGTAGGCTTCGGAATATTTAATGAAGTAACCCAAACTCGAATTTCGTGAAGCAAGCTCCGGTGAGAAACCGCGACGGAATGAATAAACGAAATCTTTCGAAGTTATCGGAGTGCCATCAGACCATTTCGCATTCTTTCGAAGATGGAAAACGTATTCGGTCGCATCCTTGCTTAGCTCCCAGCTTTCGGCGATTCCGGGGATCGGCTCCATTGTCTTTGGATGATATTCGACCAATCCGTCGAAGAGCGATATCAGAATACGCGCGTCAGGCTGACTGTTTGAAACCGGCGGATCAAGTGATTCCGGTTCGCCGCCGCTCACATATCTGACCACGTTTTCGCGCGGAGGTACGGTTCTTCCGTAGAATCTTTGCCTCGACGAAGAACTTTCACATCCGGTAAAGATTAGTACCAAGAGCAGAAAAACAACATATGCACTTGAACTCCTGATTGAAGAACTAATCATGTTCGACCTTTCTGATAGAGAATCTATCCGGTTATCGGGGAGTGGTTTTATTGAATCTCTTAATGAAAAAAAATTTAACATTTTATTCAAACGACTAGCAAGGATTTTGCTTCGCGCGTTCCAAACAATTTTGCGTCATCTTTCTTTGGTAGGCTTCCAGTTGCGATCGATCGAAACGCCTCGTAAGACAACAGCGTCCAACACGTTCATTTCAAATCCCTTCACATATGGCTTCACCAGTGCATACGACGAGGGAAAATAGAGCGGAATCGCCGGGAGAATCCGGAGCGCCTGATCCTCGGAGATTATTGGCAAACTCGAACCCGATTTCGCAAGATCATCACACGAATCACATAACGGATTTTTTTCGTCGGACGAAGAATCAGTTCCGGAGGTCTCAGCCTTCCCATTCAGTACCGGCTCCGGCGCCACCGTAAATGGATCGCGTTTTTGTTCCGCCGACTTTGCACTTATCGTAACGCCACCGCCAAAAATTGTGAGCATATTTGCGACTTCGTCCGTAGACGAAAAGACGACGCCGCGTCGAACGATGTCAAAATTTCCCGTCGCGCGGGCGGAATCGAGTTCCGTCTGTTCAAGCGTTAAGATTTCCGATTCGATGTTAAGTTTTGTTTTCCACATTTCCGAAACTTCGCGCGCAACTCGCTTCTGAAGGTCATTACGATTGATCGTAATAGCGATCACCGGAAAGCCTTTGCCATTTTCGAAACCTGCTTCCGCGAGTTTTTCGCGCGCCCGGGAGTCATTCTCAAGAATTTTCTTTTCATCGCTAAACGGCAAATATCTTTCCGCCGGAAAACTTGCTCCGCCCATCTCATCATTAGTTATGCGCGACCTTTCGATAGCGGAAGAAAGTGCTTCGCGTACGCGCCGGTCATCAAAAGGCGGTTTGGTTAGATTAAATTCGTAAAGATTTAAAGCGGCGTGGCGAGCAATTCTAAAGTCATCAAATGGCGACAGCAATTTTAGCGCGAGCGGTTCAAATTCAGCATTCGTGATCGCATCGATCTCGCCCGCGCGATAAGCGCCCAAAGCCGCTTCCGCGTTTTCCGCCGGAACAAAACGCACACGTTCGAGCAAAACGTCTTCGCGATTCCAATAATTCTCGGAACGCTCGAGCGAGATTCCATCGCCTGTAACTGAAGCGACGCGAAATGCACCGTTCGTCGTGATTCCGGTTTTCAGGTTGTCGTCAACGAATTCGATGCCGGACTTATAAACTGGGCTGAAGATCGGGTGCGCAACCAGCGCGGGAAAGTCCTTGTCAGGTTGCACGAGAGTGACGCGCAGAGTGAGATCATCAATCGCTTCCACACCCAAATACTTTTCCGTAGGATTTTCTTTCGAGTCGCTGTTTTCCTCGGCTCTTTCGCCCAAGGCTTCTTGACTCTCGATAGGTAAAGAATCTTTGGGATCTTCCGCCGAAGAAAATTTGTTTGATGTTTCCGACTCGGAATCCAGTTTCTTTTCTGGCTTCGATTTTCCTTCGTCAGCTACCACGACCAGCTGCGAACTCTTCGTTTCGAAACCTACAATATTCGAAACGAGTCCTCCGAGTTGCGAACCCATCTGAAGACGCGAAAGCCTGCGCCAGGAATTAACGAAATCATTTGCAGTGACATTTTCACCGTTTGACCAGCGAGCTTTTTGCCGCAGCGTGAACGTCCATATTTTGAAATCTTTTGTCGATGTCCACTTCGTCGCTGTTGCGGGAATTACGTCAAGCGACTTCGGATCATGGCTGGTCAACCCTTCGAAAAGACTGCGTGCGAAATCCGTTTCGGGCGGTGAAATTGCGCGCGCCGGATCGAGAGTCTTTGGAGTTTTACCGTTGCACCAACGAAACTCCTGACCAAGCGGCGGTTCGGTTTGAGAGTAGAACGGTTCAGGTATCGGGCGTTGCAGTTCGGCGCATGACGAAAATCCCAGCGCCAAAATTACCCCGACGAGAATTTGCCGTATTCTGAAGCTAAGAAAATGAAACATGATATTCCCGCAATTAAAAATCAGTGTTTTGTCAAAGCTCTCAATTCCTCGAAAACTAACGTCGTCAATCGCCGCGTCTCATCAAATCCATTCGTTGTATCAATCAAATAGTCCGCGAAACGTTTTTTCTCGTCCTGAGGCATTTGGGAGGTTATTCGTAAGATCGCGCCTTCGCGACTCAGTCCGTTTCGTTTCATCAGACGGGAAATTTGAACCTCGGCTTCGCACCAGACCACAATCAGTTTTTCGAATCTCTTATAGCCGCCCGATTCAATCATCAGCGCTGCATCAATCACCGCAATTCCATGCGGGTTTTCGCGTTCGCGTTCCATCATCCATTGATCTTGTGACTCAATTACCCGCGGATGAATAATCGAATTTAACTGCTCGCGTTTTTTCGGTTCACGAAAAACGATTGAACCGAGTAATTCACGATTGA
>DAITAB010000046.1:5897-14338 GCA_036824525.1 Pyrinomonadaceae bacterium | reverse complement strand
GACGTAATCCTGATGAATTGCTTTTTGGAGCAAGGCGATTACAAGCGCGCACAGAATCTCTTAACCAACTACTTCGAAAAACAAAAAATCAACAAGAAAAACTCTAATCCCGTTTATTTCAGTGTCGCCGGACAGATCGTGAAAAGTGCGAAAACTCAACTTGAGCGATATCGCGCTTTAGGCTTAAACGTGATGGATCGGAATCTGCCTGTAGATGCCGTCACTGATCTGGATAATATGCGCCGACTTCTTGAAGTTGTTATCGAGCAGTCGAAATTGTTAAGCGCGGACCCGCAATCCAGCGACGATTCATTTGCGCTTTTGGAGGAATCCTCCAGTGCGCGAAGCGGACTGGCGCGCGATGACTTCGATTCGAAGCGTTGGAAAAACGATGTGACATTTGCCCGCGAACACTTGGCGGATTCGAAGAGCATTTTCCTGAACGCTGCTGACGACGGAATTTCGACACAAGTTTCAACTACTAACGTCGCTTCAAATGGCGGATCGGTTTTCCCCATTGATGAATCATCCGTTCCAGACGAAAACACCGCTGATAAGTCAAAAGTTGCGCTCACTCCTCTAAACGTTAACCTCGAAATTGAGAATCGGAAGTCGGAAGTTCCGGCAAAAACGGCAGAGGTTGAGACTGCCGCCGATAAATTAACAAACAGCGATCAACGCGCGGAAACAAATCCTCCGAAAAAAGTGAAACGCGATCGAAGAATCGTCGCCGACTCAAAAGAGACAAATTCAAATTTGAGCATTTCTCAAGCGACTCCCGGCACCCAATCTTCGCCCGATGGTTCGGCAGATCCGGTGCCCGTCGGCTCGCTGATCGAATATGCAACGCAGAAGATCAATCCGGTTTATCCCACCGCAGCACGAACAATCCGTATGGGCGGAGTTGTACGAGTCGATATTTTGGTTAGCGAAGAGGGAAAAGTCGCATCCGTTCAAAGCACAACGGGACCGGCGATGCTCCAACGCGCCGCGCTCGATGCCGTTATGAAATGGAAATTCAAGCCGTTTACGCGAGACGGGCAACCTGTAAAGGCAACCGGTTTTGTTAATTTCAGTTTCAACCTTTGAAGCTTTTGAAAATTTCTTTTCAGTTGGCGGCGATTTCTTCAGGGAGTTGCCGCCTTTTTCGTGTCAGGTGAATTGTGGTGTTTAAAGCCCCGCGAATCCGTTAATCTTGATGAAAAAGTAAGGATTTGTTAAACTGCCGTCAGACTATGAAGATTTCCGCACAAGAAGAATACGGCTTGCGTTGTCTTTTGCAGTTGGCGACCTTATCGGAAGATGAATCCATGACACTTCCGCAAATTGCCGAGCGCGAAGGAATTTCGCAGGCAAATGCGGGAAAACTGATGTGGCTTCTGAATAAAGCGGGTTTTGTACAGGCGACGCGCGGAACCAAAGGCGGTTACGTGTTGGCTCGGAGCGCCGAAGAAATTCGCTTGAGCGAGGTAATAAAAGTTTTAGACGACGACGAGATTGAATCGCACTGCCAAAGTTACACGGGACTTCTCGATACCTGCGTGCATACCGGCGATTGCGGAATTCGACCGGTTATTGTCGGTTTACATGAAATTGTTCAGAGCGCGCTCTCAAGCATTACCTTGGCGCAACTGGTCGGAAGCGAAAAGAAAGTTGACCGGACGTTTCACAAGATCACGGGAATTCACAAGACGATCGAACCGCAAAGAATATAGGTAAGGATTTTATGTCAACGGCAACACTCGAACATTTAGCAAACCGCGAATACAAGTACGGTTTCGTGACGGACATCGAAAGCGAAACCATTCCGAAGGGTTTGAGTGAAGATACGATTCGACTTATCTCCTCAAAGAAGAATGAACCGGAATGGATGTTGGAATTTCGTCTCAAAGCTTTTCGCAATTGGTTGAAAATGACCGAGCCGGACAACTGGGCAAACTTTGATTATCCAAAGATTGATTTCCAGAACATGTCGTATTACTCCGCGCCGAAACAAAAAGCGAAGAAACAGAGTCTGGACGAAGTTGATCCGGAGCTACTAAAGACGTTTGAAAAACTCGGCATTCCGCTTAGTGAGCAGAAAATGCTGGCTAATGTCGCGGTCGATGCGGTATTTGATTCGGTTTCCGTTGCAACCACATATAAGAAGAAACTGAAAGAAGCCGGCGTGATTTTCTGTTCGTTTTCGGAAGCGGTGGAAGAATATCCGGAACTGGTTCAGAAATATCTCGGTTCGGTAGTACCGGTCAACGACAATTATTACGCGGCGCTTAATTCTGCAGTTTTTTCGGATGGTTCATTTGTTTTCATTCCGAAAGGCGTGCGCTGTCCGATGGAGCTTTCTACATATTTTCGTATCAACACTCAGGAATCCGGACAATTTGAACGCACGTTGATCGTCGCAGAGGAAAGAGGCTACGTCGCGTACAACGAAGGCTGCACAGCACCGCAATTTGATACGAATCAACTGCACGCAGCGGTCGTCGAACTCATTGCTCTGGATGACGCCGAGATTAAATATTCGACCGTGCAAAATTGGTATGCCGGCGACGAAAACGGCAAGGGCGGAATTTACAACTTTGTGACGAAACGCGGTGCGTGTCGCGGAAAGAATTCGAAAATTTCGTGGACGCAGGTTGAAACCGGCAGCGCCATAACCTGGAAATATCCGAGCGTAATTTTGCAGGGCGATAATTCCATTGGCGAATTCTATTCGGTCGCGCTTACAAACAACGCGCAAATTGCCGATACCGGAACGAAGATGATTCACCTGGGCAAAAATACGAAATCCACCATTATTTCTAAAGGCATCTCCGCGGGAAAATCAAACAATTCCTATCGCGGTTTGGTAAAAGTGATGCCGAAAGCGGAAGGCGCGCGAAATTATACGCAGTGCGACTCGATGTTGATCGGTGGCAAGAGCGAAGCGAATACCTTTCCTTATATTGAAGTAATGAACAACTCAGCGCGGGTCGAACACGAGGCAACAACTTCAAAGATCAGCGAGGAACAGCTTTTCTATTTGCAGCAGCGCGGCATCTCGCAGGAAGACGCGATTTCGCTCATCATCAACGGCTTTTGCAAAGAAGTGTTTCGCGAATTGCCGATGGAATACGCAGTTGAAGCGACGAAACTTTTGGGAATGAAACTAGAAGGAAGCGTTGGATAGCAAAATTCTCCGCCGATTGAAATTGCCGAATACTATTTACGTAAGAATTACAGATAGAAAATGTTACTCGAAATCAAAAATCTACACGCCGCAATTGACGGCAAAGAAATCCTAAAAGGACTGAGCCTGAAAATAAACAAAGGTGAAGTCCACGCGATTATGGGACCGAACGGATCCGGCAAGTCTACGTTGTCGAAAATTCTCGCCGGTCATCCTTCATACGAAGTCACCAAAGGCGAGGTGATTTACGAAGGTGCGAATTTGCTAGAGCTTGAACCGGATGCGCGTGCGCGCGAAGGAATTTTCCTCGCGTTTCAGTATCCGGTGGAAATTCCCGGCGTTTCTAATTCGCAATTTCTGCGTCTCGCTTACAACGAGAAGATGAAACATCACGGCAAAGAAGAACTCGATCCGCTCGAATTCAACGATTATCTGAAAGAGAAGGCGAAAATCGTCGAGATGAGTTCGGAATTTTTCAAACGTTCGGTGAATGAAGGTTTTTCCGGCGGTGAAAAAAAACGCAATGAGATATTGCAAATGGCTGTGCTTGAACCGAAGCTCGCGATTTTGGACGAAACCGATTCCGGGTTGGATATTGATGCGCTTCGCATTGTCGCAGAAGGAGTCAATAAATTGCGAAATTCGGAAAACGCGATAATTCTCGTAACCCATTATCAGCGACTTTTGAATTACATTGAACCGGATTTTGTTCATGTCTTAGCCGATGGAAAAATCGTCAAAGAAGGCGGGAAGGAACTCGCACTTGAACTTGAGGCGAAGGGTTACGATTGGGTGAAGGCTGCAACAATTTGAAATGTCGGACAGATCCAACACGCAAAAATTTAATTTGGTTGGAGTGTTTACCGTCATTTTCGCCGCGGCGATGATTTTGGTTTTTTTTCGTTCGCGCGGTGAGGACATTGGACGCCTGCAGACACTGATTATCGATTTCGCTTCAGGCAGTTTTTTCTCAATCAATGGTTTTTTGAAAAGCCTTGCCGGATTACTCATCGCGATTCTGATCTGGATTGCGTGGTTTGGACTGGGAAGTTGGATCGAAAAATTTGCCGCGCGAAATGACGCTGAAAGTTTGAGTTCATTGACATTCGCGCGCACGTGCGCACTCGGCGCAATGGGCTGGTCACTGGTCTGGTTCTTTCTGGGCGCAATCGGCGCTTACAACTCGGCGATATCCGTTGGGTTGTTGACTGTTGGAATTGCATTTTCCATTTTATTCGGCGTCAAAGTAATTCGAAAGCCGTGGTCCAAATCGACGACTCGCAAGCTCGACATCTTTGGACAGATCTCGCTCGGTTTATTAATCGTGTTGTTAATTATTGGACTGATCGCATCGCTCGCACCGCCAACTGCGAAAGATGCGTTGCTTTATCACCTTTCGCTACCGAAGGAATTCATTGCGCAGGGGAGTTTCAAGCCGATCGAAGGAAATATCGCGAGTTTTCTTGCGCTCGGAACGGAGATGCACAGTGTTTGGGCGATGCTGCTGGGAAATATGTTTTCTGCGCGCATCGGAGAAGCTGCCGCAACTGCAACCATTTTCGGATTCGCACCGCTCTTAATTCTCGTCACATATGGCTGGGCGCGCGAACTTGAAATCGAAAAAACCTGGGCGTTAATGGCAGCCCTTTTGGTCGCATCGGTTCCTACGGTTTTTTATGTCGCGACCAATTCTTATGTGGACTGCGCACTCGCGCTTTTTTTTACGATTGCGATTTATTCGTTGACGCGATTCTGGACGTCGCTTGAAACTCGTTGGCTGATTTTTCTTGCGCTCGCAGTTGGTGCAGCGTTGAGCATAAAGCTCACGACGATCTTTCTCATAGCGGCGATTTTCCTTTTGATTCTTTTTCGCGCGCGAAGCGCAATGAAGAATGGCGATGTTGACGGGAATTCAACGGCGATTATCTTGAAGGGTGCAGGCGCGTTATTCGCAGCAGTTTTGGTCGCCAGTCCGTGGTATTTGAAAACCTGGTTTGAGACTGGAAGTCCGCTTTTTCCGTTTTATTTGAACTTATGGGAAGGTCGAGCGACGGGTTGGGATGTTGAGCGTTCGAGGATGTTTCAAATTATTAATTCCCAATATGGCGGAGCGGACAAAAGCATTCTGGATTATTTGCTTACGCCCATAAAAATTTCGCTACTCGCTCAGCCGGAAATTCCAAAGTATTACGATGGCGTTTTGGGCGTGACGTTTTTGGTCGGACTGCCTCTAATGGTGTGGGCATTCTGGCGTTTCGGAATTCGAGTTGAGATTAAGGTGGCGCTCGGTGTGTGCGCAATCGTAATTCTATTTTGGCTTTTTTCCAGCGAACAGCTGCGTTATCTATTACCGATCCTGCCGAGTGCGGCAATCGGTATTTCGGCGGCGGCTTTTGCAACGAACACCGACAAGGTAAGCAGGAAATTTACGTATCTCGCTTTTCTGGGCTGTGCATCCGCGGGAATTTTAACGAGCTTTGCCTGGTTTTTTGAAAAGAATCCGGTGCCCGTGGTTTTTGGCGGCGAGACGCGAGACGAATTTCTTTCGCGGAGAATTGATTACTACAAATATTATAAGTTTCTCAATACGGATACATCGCCCGAAACAAAAGTGTGGCTCATAAATATGCGTCGTGATTCTTATCACATCGCGAAACCGTATTTTTCGGATTATATGTTTGAGAACTGGACGTTGAATCAAATGCTCGAAGAAACAAAGAGCATCGGTGAATTGCGAAGTAAGGTTCGTGCGATGGGAATCACACACATTCTTGCGCGCCATGATTTTCTTCTGGACTTCAAGCGTTCGGACATCGTAAACGAAAAAAGAAGCGATTCGGAGAATCGCGAGAAATTGCAGTTGGCACGCGAACTATTGATGGACAAAGCAGACACGATTCTAGCTGACGCGCGATTTAGTTTGGTGAAATTGAAATAGGCGCGGCGATCTTGTTGCGAAATTGTATGGATAGAGGAATGGCAAAAGAGACAGTTTATGATGCTGCTTTTCGCGAAATGATTTCGCGGGAGGAAATCCCTTGGCTGCGTAAACTCCGGGAGGAAGCATTTGCTCATTTTCTCGTAAGTGGTTTTCCGAATCCGAAGAATGAAGAATGGAAATACACAAATGTTGCCTTGGCGGTTGCCGGTGACTGGTCGGTGGTCAGCGATCTGCAAGGTCAAAGCCTGAAGGCTGATGACGAAGTTTCGCAAGGGCTGTTGAAGCAGTTCGATTTCAAACGTAATGGATTCGCCGCGCTCAATTTGGCGTTCGCGCCAATTTCCGTGTTGCGAATTACGAAGGAAACGAAAGTTGCCGAACCTATAATTTTTGATTTCAGCGCCGGTGTAAACGAAGCAAATTTTCAGCATTTACTCATCATTGCGGAGGCGGGAAGTAAAACGACAATAATCGAAACCTTTGAAAGCATTGCGCGGAGTTTTACCAATGCGACGATTCAAATTCTCGTCGGAGACAATGCACACGTAACGCATTACCGCCTGCAAAAGGAATCGGTGGAAGCTCTTCACATCGGCATTACGGAAGTTCAGCTTGGACGCGGGAGTTTTTACGATTCGACGAACATAAACTTAGGCGGGGCGCTTTCCCGCCATGATGCCCATCTGAAATTCAACGCCGAGGGCGCCGAGGCATACGTTGACGGACTTTATTTACTTGGCGATGGACAACATCACGACACGCATTCGACTATCGATCATGCGGTTCCGAATTGTGTGTCGCACCAAAATTATAAAGGGATTCTCGATGGAAAATCGCGGGGAGTTTTCAATGGAAAAGTTTTCGTACGCGAAAACGCCTCCGGCACCGATGCGCAACAATCCAACAAGAATTTGTTACTCTCAAACGACGCCCGCGTCGACACGAAACCGCAACTCGAAATTTTTAACGACGATGTGAAGTGCTCTCACGGCGCGACCGTTGGTCAGCTTGAAGAAGAAGAGTTGTTTTATCTTTTAAGTCGCGGGTTGAATGAATCTCTGGCAAGAAATCTTTTGACTTACGGCTTTGCGGAGGAAATTGTAAATAAAATAGGAGTTGAATCAATCAAAAAGGATTTGGATGATGCGGTTCTGAACCGCTTACATGCCAATTTGGAAATGTAAACACCATGAGAATTAAGGCAAATATTATTATCGAAGACGAAGTATTGGCAAAGATTGACGCGATCGCCGGCGATAAGCCTAAACGCGCGGCAGTTATCGAGTTGGCGTTGCGCGAATTCATCGCCCGACACGAAAAAAAGGAAGCGAAAAATCCCTCGACTCAAGTCGTAAACAAGAAGATTGTTTCGGCTTCGAAGCGCGGCGGACGTTAGTTAATAAAATAGATTTTTCGTGAACGCGAATTCGGCGATGCGGATCGGAATTTGATTGTTGGTATGGCGCAAGTAAAAGAAATGACGAACTTCAAGGTCGAAAAAATCCGTGAAGATTTTCCCGTGCTCTCGCAGAAGGTAAATGGAAAGCCTTTGCGGTATTTGGATAACACCGCATCTTCCCAAGTTCCGAATGTGGTTATAGAGCGCGGCGCGACATACCTCAAGGAAGAACATTCGAATGTCCATCGCGGAGTTCATTATCTTTCGCAAAAAGCAACGACCGCCTACGAATCCGCACGCGAAAAAGTACGCAAATTTATCAATGCAAAAGAAGCGAAGGAGTGTATTTTCGTTCGCGGAACAACCGAAGCGATCAATCTCGTAGCGCATGGTTACGGAAGAAAATTCTTTGGCGCGGGCGATGAAATCATACTTAGTCAGATGGAACATCATTCGAATATCGTTCCATGGCAGATGGTGGCTGAAGCAAAGGGTGCGCGAATTTGCGTCGTCCCTATGAACAAAAGCGGCGAGTTGATCATTGATGAATATGAAAATCTCCTTAACGAACGAACGAAGTTCGTCGCCATATCGCATGTCTCAAACTCTATCGGAACAATTAACCCCATAAAGGAAATGATCGCGACGGCGCACAAATTTGGCATTCCCGTCTTAGTCGATGGCGCGCAGGCAATTCCGCATATGAGAGTTGATGTGCAAGCGCTTGATGCGGACTTCTACGCATTTTCGGGACACAAAATGTTTGCGCCGACCGGAGCCGGAATTTTATACGGCAAAAAAGAACTGCTCGAAAAGATGAACCCTTTTCAGGGCGGCGGTTCTATGATTCGCACAGTTACATTCGAGAAAACCACCTACGCGAATTTGCCTGACAAGTTTGAAGCGGGAACTCCTGCGATTGCTCCTTGTAT
>DAITAB010000046.1:0-5797 GCA_036824525.1 Pyrinomonadaceae bacterium | reverse complement strand
CCGACAATGGAGTTTTTCGATGTGCCCGCAACAACACGCGCCTCATTTGCTTTTTACAATACGCGCGAAGAAGTCGATGCGCTTTGTGGGGCTGTGCATAAAGTGATCGAAGTGTTTAACTGATCTGAGGATTGGCGGGTTTTTCTCGCCGACCGGATGCCTCGTTATGAGAAGGTCGCTTCTTTTTCTTTGTTTGGTTTTGATTTGTCCGAGTCTGATATACGCTCAGACGTCGCCGCCTAACGATACAGATTTCCAGGTTTGGAATGAGCTCGCCGTAAATATCCCATTAGACAAAAAGAAACTTTGGATTTTGCAGATCCTCGGTGTTTCGCGAGTGGGAAACAACCTGCAGACTTTCACTGATGAACGGATCGGCGTAAACATTCTTCGTAAGATTAACAAGCATCTGACCTTGGGCGGCGGATACGTTTATCGAATTTCGAACCCGACATTCCGCCTTCAACGATTTGAAAGCCGCGTTGTTGGCAACGCGACTATTACAATCCCTTTGGGAAAAAAGACCACACTTATCAATCGGAATCTGTTGCTCTATCAATCACTCTATTCGAGACCTGACACCTCGCTTTATCGCCCGCGATTGTGGCTCACTCGCGAGGTAAAAATTTCCAAGACTAAAATTTCGCCCTTCGTTTCATTCGAGAACTTTTGGGATTTTCGAATGGATGCTTTTGCGCGCAACCGCATTCAGGCAGGTGTTACCCGAAAATTCAACAAGAAGTTAACTGCCGACATCTATTACCTTCGGCAGAATGAAGGCGGGAATAGTCTCCGACGCGGAACGCTCAATGCCATCGGCGCGAATTGGAAAGTCAATCTTTAAATCCCCGTTTCTTTAAAAGCCTTGGCATCAAACAAATAGCGACGGAAATTTGTATTCAAAGGTGCGGCACATGATAGAATAACTTCTCCCTGTTGAAGGAAATTTGGCCGATGAGTATTACCCCCAACACTCGAATTGGTCGGTATGAAATCCGTGCTGCCATTGGCAAAGGCGGCATGGGAGAGGTTTTTCTTGCCCACGACACGTTGCTCGAGCGCTCGGTCGCGATTAAGTTTCTCACAAAGGAATTTTGCTCGGACGCGGAGAGATTGCGACGATTCATTCGCGAAGCAAAATCCGCATCTGCCTTAAATCACCCAAACATAATTACGATTTACGATGTAGGCGAAGAAGAAGGACGACATTTCTTTGCCGGTGAGTTTATTGATGGAACAACGCTTCGCGACCATCTCCGAAAAAACAAGCTGTCGATTTATTCAATTCTCAATATCGCGCGACAAATTGCGGAAGCCCTCGCTGCTGCGCATTCCGCCGGAATAATTCATCGCGACATAAAACCGGAAAACATAATGATTCGAAATGATGGTTATGTGAAGGTACTTGATTTCGGTTTGGCGAAACTAAAAGAACCCGAATCAGCCGCATCCGGAATCGCAAACGAAGCGCCCACCCGGGCGTTTATAAAGACCGAACCCGGAGTCGTGATGGGAACGGCTACATACATGTCGCCCGAACAAGCGCGAGGTCTCGATGTTGATGAGCGGACCGACATTTGGAGTCTTGGAGTGGTGATATATGAGATGCTCGCGCGAAGAGTTCCATTCGACGGAAAAACAACGAGCGACGTTATAGCCGCGATTCTTACTGCCGAACCTCCCGCTCTTTTGAATTTTCGACCGGAGTTATCCAATGAAGTGGTCGCGTTGGTCGAAAATTCGCTTCGAAAAGACTCCGATAAGCGATACCGTTCCGTTCGGGAGCTATTGCTCGATATTGAAGCTGCCATAGAGATGTTAGAGCGTCCGGATGGCTCATCGCGCAAGTTGTCCAAACTGCGCGACTCGGATAAGTTCACGGAAGATACCGATTCCGGTCCGGTTAACACCGTCAGTCAAACCGACAATACTCAGCTCATACCGCGCGAAAACAAATCTACGGTAAGCGAGATACTTTTCACGGAAGCAAAAAAACATCCACGTGGAATTGCGGTGAGTTTGGCGATTTTTCTCGTGATAGCAGGCGCTTTTGGTTTCGGACTTTATCGTTTGGTGAAACAGGCGCAACTCGCCGAAACATTTCAATCGATGCGCATGACGAAGCTTACATTCAATGGCAACGTCGCTGACGACTCACCCGCAATTTCACCTGATGGGAAATATGTTGCCTATGTCGTGAAAGAGTTGGGAAGGGAAAGCCTGATGCTTCGTCACATTTCGACTTCCAGTAATGTTCAGGTGCTCCCGCCATCGGAAATCACTTTCGATGGAGGCGTCTCGTTTTCGCCGGATGGAGCGCACATTTATTATTGCTTGCATGAAAAATCCGCGGTCGCGGCGATGTATCGCGTTGCTGTACTGGGAGGCGCGCCTCAAAAAATTTTGGACGATGCGGAAGGACCCGTCAGATTCAGCTCCGATGGAAAACAGATGGCTTTCCTTCGAAATACACGCTCGTTAATGATTGCAGATTCCGATGGTGGAAATGCTCGTGAGCTCAAAACGTTGGAAAATGGCGAGTATTGGAAGGAACCTTCGTGGTCAGACGATGGACGGAAGATCGTGGCAGGTTTTTACTCCCTGAAAGAAGCACGCGAATTACTTGGGCTGGTTGAAGTTGCCAAGGGAAATCTTTCAACCCTAGCCAAGCAACCTTGGAGGATAATCAGCGGGCTTGGCTGGAAAGGCAAAACTAATGAAGTTCTTCTCAGCGGGCGCGATCAGGAGACCGGACTTTCGCAGATCTGGACTGTTGATCTTTCCGACGGTAGTGCTCGAAGAATAACAAATGACTTGAATAGTTATTATGGTGTAACTCTTTCGAGCGACGCGAAGTCATTTGTGTCGGTTCAGGGCGACCGCCTTTCAAATCTTTGGCTCGCTAGCGCAGGAGAAAAAATTGCGCCGAAGAAAATCACGCTTGATGCGGGAAAGGACGACGGACTTTCGGGAATCGTAACTGCGCCCGACGGGAGCATTATTTACACGACTCGTATAGCCGGAATTATCGACATCTGGCGTATAAAACCCGACGGTTCCGGTGCACAACAATTAACGCGCAACTCAAAAGACAATCATTCTCCGTGTGTTTCTTCTGACGGAAATTTTATCGTATTCGTATCTGATCGAAACGGAAATCCAAGTCTTTGGCGAATGCGGATTGACGGAAGTGAACAAACGCAATTGACCACCGGAAACAAACTCGCGTTTTATCCAAGCTGTTCCGAGACGGGAAATTGGGTTGCCTTTCAATTTGGCGACAATGAGCATTACACAATTTGGAAAATTCCGGTCGAAGGCGGCGAAGCAACACCAGTGACTAAAGTGGAATCCGGAAATCCCGTGATATCGCCGGACGGAAAGTTCATCGCGTTTCGATACGGACCGACGAAAAGCGATGCCATCGAGAAGCTTGCTTTGATTTCCTCGGAGGCAAACGAAGCGCCGAAAATTCTCAACCTTCCGGCAGTGCTTTCATCGCGGCTTTTTCGCTGGTCGAAAGATGGGCGTGATTTAGTTTATATATCCGTCCACGATCAAGTGGATGATTTGTGGGCACAACCGATCGAAGGTGGCGCGCCGAAAAGACTGACCGAATTTTCGTCCGACAAAATTTTTCGTTTCGATATTTCGCGCGACGGAAATTCTTTTGTGCTTGCGCGCGGTCACGACGGAATGGACGTCGTTTTAATCTCGAATTTTGACTAAAAACGCAATCGTGCGTTTTTCATGTGCGTTGAGAAAGTACTTTCAACGCCGGGTTCTAAAACGCGAGTCGTTGAATTATTTCGGCGATCGCAATTTCCAAAGAAAGAGGAGAATAAGACCATGGGATGTACGGGTAAAGCTTGCGGTTGGCAAATGTCGCGAACGGGAACTATGGGTTGTGTAAACGGATCCGGAACATGCGCGGCAGCGATGTTAGTAAAGGCAAAGCCTTCGGGCTTTCATGATCAGACTCTGATCGATGCGACTGTGAAGATCAGCGATATTCTCGGGGCGATTCCTCCTGATAAGCAGGGACGACAACTGTCGTTTGTAAACACTGAGATGGGAACGTTGCTCGCATGGGTGAGTCATGATCCGACGACAGCGTCTGATCCGGATGCGATCACGGCTGAAAGTGATGCAGCGACTGTGGCGACTGCTCTGGGCTTGATCTATCCCCAATCGACACAAACTGGCGCTTAGGATCTAACGCTCGGAGTTTGCGGTCAGTGATGTCAGTTGTGGTTAAAAGGGTTTCGCGTTAGAAAAATTTTCGCGTTACACTTGTTGGTAAAAGTATGTCTGATCTGAAAGAGCTTTATCAGCAAGTAATTCTTGACCATAACAAGAATCCGCGTAACTTTAAGGAACTCGCGACCGCGAATCGTCGGGCGGATGGAGACAATCCATTGTGCGGCGACAAACTGAAAGTTTATGTGGAACTTGATGGCGAAATTGTGAAAGACGTTACGTTCATAGGTTCCGGCTGCGCGATTTCGAAAGCTTCGGCTAGCATGATGACTCAAACTGTAAAAGGTAAGACTCTCAGAGAAGCCGAAGTTTTGTTTGACGAATTTCATCGAATGGTGACGGGTAATCTCGACATTAAATCCGACGAAGATCATTTGGGTAAATTGAAAATCTTTGCGGGGGTTTTGGAATTTCCGGCTCGCGTTAAATGCGCGTCGCTTAGTTGGCATACGCTGAACGCCGCGCTTCATGGTGATGAATTCGTTTCTACGGAGTGATTCGCGCGAACTGCTTACAACCATTTATTCATTTGAAATTGATTGGAGAGAAACCGTTGTGTTAGGTTCATTGCGGTTTCTTTTTTTATGCAAATTTCCCGCATCGAACTTTTCGAAATCAAACTTCCGCTCGTTCATTTTTTTGAAACGAGCTTCGGCAGAACTTACGAGCGCAGAATAATTCTCGTGCGGGTGGAAGACGCGACCGGCGCTGAAGGTTGGGGCGAATGCACGTGCGGCGAAACGCCTTCTTACTGCGAAGAGTTTACCGATGCTGCTTGGATCACTATCGAGAAAATTCTCGCGCCGATGGTGATCGGAATAGAAATCGAACGCGCGGAAGATGTGTGGAATTTGATGAAGCGCGTGCGCGGAAATCGTATGGCGAAAGCCGCGATTGAAACTGCGGTGTGGGATCTGGAAGCGAAGAAACTCGGCGTGCCTTTGTGGAAACATCTTGGCGGAACGCGACGCGAAATCTCGTGCGGCGTTTCTATCGGCATACAAGATTCCATCGAGCAGCTTCTCGAGAAAATTCAAACCGAACTCGATGCAGGTTACCAGCGAATCAAAATAAAAATCGCGCCGAATTGGAATTACGATGTGATCAAACGCGTGCGCGAAAAATTTGGCGACATTCTTTTGATGGGCGATGCAAACTCTGCGTTTTCGTTGAGCGATATTGATCTGTTCAGACGTATGGACGAATTCAATCTGATGATGTTCGAACAGCCGCTCGCGCACGACGACATTTTCGATCACGCGAAACTTCAGAAGGAAATTCGCACGCCAATCTGTTTGGATGAATCAATTCATTCGCCGGAAGACGCGCGTAAGGCGATCGAGATCGGCGCGTGCAAAATCATAAACATAAAACTTGGTCGCGTCGGCGGACACGCGCAGGCGCGCGCGACGGAAAAAGTGTGTCGTGAGAAAAATATTCCGGTTTGGTGCGGCGGAATGCTCGAGACGGGAATCGGTCGTGCGCACAATATCGCGATGTCCACGCTCGAAGGTTTCACATTGCCCGGCGATGTTTC
>DAITAB010000045.1:0-14346 GCA_036824525.1 Pyrinomonadaceae bacterium | reverse complement strand
GGCGTGACTTCTACGAGTTCATCATCGCCGATGAATTCGAGTGCTCGTTCGAGCGACATATCGCGAATCGGCACGAGTCGCATCGAATCATCTGAACCTGATGCGCGCATATTTGTGAGTTTCTTTTCTTTTATCGCATTTACATCGAGATCATTGTGTCGCGCATTTTCGCCGACGATCATTCCTTCATAAACGCGCGTCTGCGGTTTGATAAAAAGCGATCCGCGTTCTTGCAGATTGAAAAGCGAATAGGTGTTGGCTTCGCCGATTCTGTCCGCGACGAGCGAGCCGGTTCCGCGTCCTTTCATATCGCCGAGCCATTTATCGAAGCGCAGAAAAATCGTGTTGAGCAGACCGGTTCCTTTTGTTTCGGTAAGAAATTCGCCGCGAAAGCCGATAAGACCGCGCGACGGAATTTCGTATTCGAGTCGTACGCGACCCGAACCGTTGTTGACCATCTTGGTCATAATTCCTTTTCGGCGACCGAGCGCTTCGGTTACAACGCCCGTGAATTCTTCGGGAACGTCGATCACTACGAGTTCCATCGGCTCGAGCAGTTCGCCTGCTTCGTTTCTCTTTGTAATGACTTCCGGTTTTGAAACCTGAAGTTCGTAATTTTCGCGTCGCATCATTTCGATCAAGATGGCAAGTTGTAATTCGCCGCGCCCGGAAACTTTGAAGCTATCGGCGGACTCCGTTTCGGCGACGCGCAAGGAAACGTTTCCGAGAAGTTCTTTGTCGAGACGCGCTTTTATCTGACGCGACGTAACAAATTTTCCTTCAGTTCCGGAAAATGGAGAAGTGTTAACGCCGAAAATCATCGAGATCGTCGGCTCATCAACCGCGATCACGGGAAGCGGTTTTGGATTTTCGGGATCGGTGATGGTTTCACCTATGTTGATGTCGTCGAAACCGGCGAGCGAAACAATTTCGCCAACTCCGGCGTTATCAACAGCTTCGCGTTTCAAACCTTCGAAGATGAAGAGTTCTTTGACGCGAGTTTTCTGCGCCGAGCCATCGCGTTTTGAAACGAGAACTTCCTGATTCTTCGCGATTGCGCCGCTGAAAATTCTACCGATCGCCAAGCGTCCTACGTATTCGTTGTAATCAATGTTGGCTACGAGAAGCTGCAATGAATCATCGCGAATTGCCTTGGGTGCGGGAATTGTTTCGATGATCTGATCGAAAAGCGGAATGAGATTCTTCGATTCATCCGCGAGGTTCTTCTTCGCGATGCCGTCACGCGAAATCGCGTAGAGAACCGGAAACGAGATTTGCTTATCGTCTGCGCCGAGGTCGATAAAGAGATCGTAGATCTCGTCGAGAACTTCCTCTGGCCGTGAATCCTGGCGATCAATTTTGTTTACGATAACGATCGCCGGCAGATGCGCTTCAAGCGCTTTACGCAAAACAAAACGCGTCTGCGGAAGACAACCTTCGGCTGAATCAACGAGCAAGCAAATTCCGTCAACCATTTTCAAAACGCGTTCGACTTCGCCACCAAAATCCGCGTGACCGGGCGTATCAACGATATTGATTTTGTAATCACCATAATGAACGGACGTATTCTTCGCCATGATGGTGATTCCGCGTTCGCGTTCGAGATCCATCGAATCCATCACACGTTCGGTGAGGGCTTCATTGTCGCGAAACGTTCCGGACTGCCGAAGCATCATATCGACCAAAGTGGTTTTGCCGTGGTCAACGTGGGCGATGATTGCAATGTTTCTGATATTTTCCGATGAAATCATAAACAAGCAGAATAGCTCAATTTTGCTTGTAAGCGAAAAGCGGTGAAGAAAATCTAGGTTTTGATTTGACGGATTGCTTCAAAAAGCACAATTGAAACAGACGTGGCGAGGTTCAAGCTGCGGACGTTTTCGTTGAGAATCGGGATCGTCAAACATCTTTCCCAATTGGCTTTCAAGAGTTCGTCGGGCAAACCACGCGTCTCGCGTCCAAAGATGAGACAATCGTTTTTAAGAAACTCAAAGTCTGTGTAGCTGCGTTTAGCTTTGGTGCTGAGATAAAGAAAACGCGAATCCGGAAGAGCGCGATAAAGCGTCGCCAGATCACGATGTTTGTGCAGATCAACGTGTTCACGATAATCCAGCCACGCGCGCTGTAGAGACTTATCGTCCATTTTGAAACCGGTGACTCCGACGATGTGCAGAGGAGTGTTCGTCGCCGCACAGAGACGTGCGATGTTGCCCGTATTTGGTGGAATTTCCGGTTCTACTAAAGCGATGTTGAACATAAGAGTGAAAAGTGAAAAGTGAAAAGTTAAAAACCAAAAACCAAAAACCTCGGTCGTTGAGTTCTTGTCGCCGAAGGCGACGAATAATATAGCGTAGGGTTAAGCGAGCGAACGCGAGCGCAACCCTACGAAGATTAAATTCGAGATTCCGACGCTGAAGGCGTCGAACCTGCGACGCAATTTCTGTCGCCCGCTAAAGCGGGCTTTGATTTTTTTTCAAACGCAGTCCACGAGCTGAAGCGCGTGGCAATTGAAAAATCAAAACCGGAAATTGACTTTCGGAAAATAAAAGCCGGCCCGAGACGGGACTCAAACCTAAAACCAGATCCGTAAAATCGCGTGCCGGGTGAGCAAAGGTGCATCCAATCCGGCTAGTCTGACATCCATTTACTTGAGATTATTTATGCGGTTCAGAAATGCAAAAAACGATTTTGCATTTAAGCGCCGCGATTGATTAAATCACGGAAAACATCTTCTATGTTAAAATTCGCGCAGTCAAAAGTTTGTTCGACTTTGAGGAGAAATCCTGTGTCTATGAATCGAAAAAAAATCTCATTGATGTTGCTTGTGATTTTCGCGTTCGCCTCTTTCGCCTTTTCGCAGGAAGGGAAGCAGGCGACGGAGAAACCTAAAAAGCCCAAGAAGGAAAAACAGCAACCTTTCAATGCGAAGACTGCAACCGCCGAACAAATCGTTGAAGCTTGCATTGTAATTTATGGCGGACTTGGCGGGCGCGAGACTTTGAAGCAAATTCGTCGCACCAGCGTTGAATTCGGTAAGGTCAGTTTTGTAAAGGACGACGGAACTTCCACTCAAGTTAACTACGAAAAACGCATCTTGCGCGGCGATTCACTCGATACGGAAAGGTTGCGAATCGATCGCGAGTATCCCGATGCGAAATACGCCTTGGTTTACAACGACAAGAAAATTTTTGGAATTTATAACGAAACGATTTTTGTGCCTGACGACGAGACGATGCGCGCTTTCGACAGTCAGATGTGGCACGGAATCGACGCGCTTTTAAGATACATCGAGAACGGCTCGAAAATTGAAATTACCAGTCGCGATAAGACGATGGGTGTAGATTACGCCACCATCGAAGTCACGGATAAGCAAAATCGAAAGACGCGATTTTTCGTGAGTACGAAAACCTTCCGGGTTATTCGGCTTGAGTATCAGGAAGGCGATGTGAAATATTTCCGGAAATTTTACGATTACAGATATGCTCAGGGAACGCTGGTTCCCTATCGGACAACGCTATTCGCCAACGACAAGTTGATCGAAGAGGCAAATGTCTCGACCATCACTTTTGGTCAAAAGCTCGACGAGTCAATTTTCCAGCAAGTCAGAAATTCGTAACCTGTGTTGATGCCCGAAAGCCTCAACGTAAAATCTTTTGCAACCTCCTTTGCCGCGCGGCGTGTTGAGATGTGCCGACGGCGTTTTTGTTTACCGCGGTCGGCGATGATTTTCGCGGTTGGTTGCGGCATTTTAATGTTTGAAACGCTGAGTAGCGGAGGCACTTCAAACTCATATGCCGCATGAAAACCTAAGCGATCATGAGTTGATTGAGGCGACCGTCAAGGGCGACGAAGATGCCTTTGCGGAGATAGTTAGCCGCTATAAAAATCCGATAACGAATTTTCTTTATCGGATGTTAAATGACTACGAAGAAGCGGTGGATTTGGCGCAAGAGACTTTCGTAAGGGTTTATTTTGCGGCTGAGCGTTATCACACGGACTTTGCATTTTCGACCTATATATATCGAATCGCGAGCAATCTTGCGATATCTGAAATTCGCAAGAGAAAACGCCGCAAGCTGCTATCTTTGACAGGTTTAGTAAGTTATGACGGCGAGGAAACGGATTTCCAACCGCCGGACAAAAAACCTTTGCAGGATGCCGATATGCTCGATTCGGAAAGGCAACAGGTAATTGCGCGGGCGATCGCTTCGCTGCCGGAAAAATACCGCGCTCCGGTGGTCTTGCGCGATGTTCAAGGGCTTTCTTACGACGAAGTGGCGGCAATGTTGAAACTCGGTTTAGGAACGACGAAGTCGCGGATCAGTCGAGGACGAGATCTGCTGAGGGAGAAGCTAAAGTCGTATTTGTAATTTTTTTTCGCTTTACGGACTCGAATATGTTTAACGAAAACGGGAATAGGAATCGCGAAGACGAGAAACTGAGTGGCGTTTTGTCTGCATTGCCAAAAGTCGATGCGCCGATGGATTTTGATTTTCGGCTGCGAGCTCGCCTGGCGCGCGCGAATTCGCGTGGCTCATCGTGGGTGTTTATTCGCGCTTTGAAGTTCGCGATTCCCGCCGTAATTATTTTGGGTTTAGGCGGATTTTACCTTTCGAATCTCTATCGCAACTCGAATTTGACGGAAAGCGTTTCGCAAGTTGAATCGCCTCAGACTGTTGCGTCAGAAACTTTGGAGCCACTTCAAACTCCGACGCAATCGAATGAGACAAATGGCGCGATTGCCGGAACTAACACGCCTTCGGTGGTGATTGGCGGCAACAAAGGATTTTCCAAGCGCGACGAAATTGCTTCGACTGAAAGTTCAACCGCCGTAAAAAAACGAACCGCTTCGGACAAAGAGAGCCGTGGCGTAAGCTCGCGCGATAGCGCGCTGAGCGAGGTTGATGATGAAGTTTATCCGCGCGGTGTAAGTCCGAAAAAACGACTCGAAACCTCCCAAAACTCCGGCACCAATGAGCCGTTGAAGGTAAGCGATTTATTGTCCGTGCTGGGAATCGAAATAGAAACCGCGGAAGGAAAATTAAAGGTTCGTTCGGTTAAGGAAGGAAGCGTCGCAGCGGGTTCCGGGGTGAAAACCGGCGACATATTAATGGCGATAGACGGACTGGAAATTTCCAATTCGCCGATTACCGTTTCGAAATTTGAAGGAAAGACATTGAACGTAAAACGCGGAACTGAAGAGCTCGAAATACCGCTTAAACTCCGACCGTAAGCTTGCGCAGGCAATAGACTCCGTTTTCAATTCGATCGGCAAAACCATCTTTGACCAGTGCGTGATTCGCTTTTCCGGCTTCGGCGCGTCCTAGTTTGAAGGCGCTGGAAAGTTCGCCTCGAAAAGTCATTCCCTGTAGGACGAGAAATTGACGGGCGATTTCCTTTATAGCTTCTTCGCGCGAAATTTTCTTGGCGAGTTCACTTGGAAATCTCCCTTCCGAAAGTGTCCAAATATAAGTAAATTTGGGTTCATACAGAACTTCTGAAGGAATCACCTTTATCGCACGTTGCAAATCCTCGATTGCTTTTGTGAAATCTTTCCGCTCGGCAATTTTTGTTTCCTCGCGCAGATCCGCCGTTCCCATTTCCCATTCCTTACGCAGAACCTTTAGGATCTTTTGAGCATCTTTTGACAGCGAATTTCGTTCGCGCGTTTTTGGCGACCCGTAAAGACAATTGAAAGCTGAAACGAAACGAGGACTCAGAAACATGGCGCGACCTTTAATAAGTTTTGCGTAATAGACCTTACCGCGGCGCATCACTTCATCCTTCAAAATCCACGCGAGACTCGTTTCATAATCTTTCTGAACATTACGCGGAGTGTGTGCATCGCGTCTGCCGCAGACGGCGATATAAACTGACGGGAAATTCGTACGAGAATCCGTAAGCGCGAGACAAAAACCCAGCTCCGAAACCATCTGCTCAACGCCTTCAGCAGTTTCGATCTTGAGCGCTTCTTCGCGACGCCACATTTTGTCGCGATAATTTTCAATTTCTGGAGGAAGCGTCGTCATCTTGGCGATAGATTAACGCAAATCTGATTTGGAGCGCACGCTGCCAGCCTGCAGGAGACGCGAAAGCGTTCGAAAATGATTTGCGATTGCTGTGCAATCGTGCGGACGAGCCCTCCGCGCTCCAGTAAAAAACGGACGAGAAATTTCTCGTCCGTTTTCGTGTTCGTGAAACATATTTTCCGACTTATCGATTCGGTGAACTCGATTGAACGGTTACTGATGATCCGGTTTTCAATTCAAGGTCCTGATTTCCGAGGACATAAACCGAGCCGGCACCCGCGGAGCCACCTAGCACTGCGCCAATCACCGCGCCCTTTGGTCCGCCGATGACTGCGCCGATCAGCGCGCCAAGTCCGGCGCCAATTCCGCCGCGTTTTACTGTCTCTTTAGTTTGACTTCCGCCTCTAGCCGTTCCTTCGGTATCGACTTTTACCTGCTCGCCTTTTTCATTCGTGACCGACTGAAGATAACCGGCGAAATCATAAGTCGAACCATTGGTAAGCCGAATTCGTTCGAAGCTGAAGGTCATTGTGGAACGTCCTTTTATTTTCGAGGCACGATCGATTCCGGAAATGTATCCTTCGATAACGGCACCTCGATAGTCGCTCGGAGCGGTGACAGTCATCGAAAATCGATCGTTGTTTTGCGAAACTTTTGTCGAGACCTCGTTGTTAAGGGTCGCAGTTAGAATCACACCACTCGGAACGATGAAATCGCCCGACCGCGATGTTCCCAAAACCGGCGGCGAAGGATAATTTGTATTTCCCGAAGGCGACGACGCGCCATTGTCATACACATTATAACGCGCGATCGAATCGGTTTTGTCGTAATAACTCTCGGCGAAAATCGCGCCTGAAAGATACGATGCGGTAATTCGTCGAGTAACTTTTAAGCTTCGTCCGTTTTCGCGTGAACCAAAAATGACAGTGTAGTCATTGTCACCGCCGACGCTTGAAACTGTCAGCTCTTGTCCTTTGAGCGTTGCACGAATTCGAAGCGTGCTGCCATCCGATAAAGTCTCCGTTCGGTCGCGCCCATCAACGGTAATTGTTACCTGCGGCGCCAAGGTTGAGGCGAGAATCGCTCGGTCGCCGAGAATCTCTATCGCAAGACGCTCCGGCGATTGAAGCTTTTCGGAAAGATCGCGACGAGCTTCTTCGGCGTTCGGCGCGGAATCGCCGATCGAACGTCGGGCAATCTCATCGGTTTTTTCACTGCGTGCGAAATCGAGTCGGTATGTACCGGTCAATCCATTGTTGAAATTTCCGTTTGGATAATCGTTCACTGAGCGAGATCTTGAGTTCGTCCAGTTTGGAGAAATTTTGTAAATCGCTCCGATTTCGTCCAGCAGTGTTTTTACATTTTGCCAATCGCTGTCAGTCGAATCTTGAAATCGAGTTCGACGAACAATCTCATCAAGCGAACGCGCCGTTGAGAGAAACGTCGAAACATCATTGGTGCTTTCGCGATTACGATTGAACTTGGTTCGGAAGTTCGTGAGTTGTTCGTCTAAGTTATCGAGATTAGTTCGCAGCGCATCTTCATCACGACGATTCACCGCATTGTTTGCAAGCCCATCTTCGACCTGATTTCGAAAGTCGTCGAGTTTGGTGGTCAGTTGGCCCAAGAGACTTCGAACTTGTCTCCTATCGGAACGCGTTTGTCCGTCAGCGAAAAGCGCGCTCGCGGATATCGCCACGGCGATCAATAGCGCTGGAAAAAGTGTGTTTGAAATTCTCTTCATATTCATCTCCTAAAAATTTTTACTAAAAGTGCCCGAAATTCACCATATCACGTGAGAGCATTTGATGTGCCAAAGGTAATCCCGATTCACTTGAATAAACAAAGATTCTCATTCGTGATAAAATCCGAGCGAATTTCAAAGGATTTGACGTTAGAAAAGAGGTTTTGGGATGTCTGAATACAAGGCGACAATCGAATACGCGGGCGACGAGTACTTTATTGGAATAAGTCCAAGCGGACACGCGCAAGCTATTGACGTAAAAGGCGATAGGAAGGCTGCTCCGACTCCGATGGAAATGCTTTTGATGAGCGTCGGAGGGTGCACTGCCGCCGATGTAATTTCAATTTTGGAAAAAAAACGACAAGTCGTAACCAAATACACGGTTGAAGTGACAGGTGAGCGTCGCGAGGAACATCCGCGTATTTACACAAGCTATCGCGTTCACCATATCGTGCATGGACGCGACGTTTCAGAGCAGGCAGTTTCGCAAGCCATCGAACTTTCGGATACGAAATATTGCAGTGTTGCGGCGGCGGTGAAACCGACGGCGACGGTCGAAACCAGCTTTGAAATCGTCAATGTTGATTAAGCGGAATTTCGAATCCGGGAGTTGTAAGTGCAAAGAAGGAGACAGGCGTTAATGAAGAAACCCCTAATCGTCTTTTTTACGATACTTATTTTTGTTATCTGTTCCTTTGGGCAAAATGGCTTGAAGAAATATCAGAATTTCGACTTTAGTAAAAGGCTTTTGAGTCGCGCGGAATTAGCTAAACTCGAACATGAAGACCTGCAAAAGCTTCGCGGAATTGTTTTTGGAAAACACGGAAGAATTTTCATTGAAAAAAGCATCCAGCAGTATTTGCAATCGCAATCCTGGTACGTTCCAAATGCCGCATTTAAAAATGCGTCGCTTAATATTACCGAAAGAAAAAATATTGATTTGATTCGCGAAGCTGAAGCCGCAAAACACGATTACGTAGAACCTGGAGATTTACGTTTCTGGATGCGGAAAGAGATTCCCGAAGATAAGCTCGCCGCAAATACCGCAGCTACTTGGCGGATTTTGATGGCTGAAATTGAAGCCATACACGGCAAAAAGTTTCTGCCGGATGAACCGTGGCTGCAGAAATACTTTGAGGAGCGATATTGGTATAAATCGAATCCGAAATACTCTGCAAAGATTCTCACTCAGATCGAACGAAAGAATCTTGAAGCCATAAACAAGGCGCGCGATCTCGATCGAAAGGTCGCAATATCGCCCGGCGATATGGATAAATTTCAGCGGGCGCCGCTTAAGGCTGAAATGCTTGTCGGTTTATCGCTCAATGAATTGCGGATTATGCGGAATGAATTTTTCGCCCGCCGCGGGCGTCGATATGAAACGCCGGGTTTCCGTTCATTCTTTGAATGGCAGGATTGGTACCGACCGATAAAAGACCAATCAAAGGTTAAACTCAATCCGATAGAGGAATCCAATGTTAAAGTCATCGAAGGATACGAACGCAAAATCCGCGAAAAGATTACCGATGAACCTCTTACGGAAGAAATGCTTGTCGGGCTTTTTACCGAAGAGCTCCGCGTTTTGCGTAATGAGATTTACGCGCGACACGGGCGAATCTTCGGTGACAAAGAACTTCAGAAAACTTTCGAGGCGATGGACTGGTATAAACCGAATCCGGACTTCAGAGATGATCAGCTATCGCAAATCGAACGAGACAACTTGAAGGTCATCGTGGAAGTTGAAAAAAATGCAGTCAGTAAGCTCGAAGAAATAGAGGGCTGATAAACCTACACTTTATAATTCCTAGTTTAGGAATTCTTACAAAACAAACTGAACTGCAGTTTTCCGTCGCTGGCAAATGATTAAGATTTTTCCGGACTGTATTATTTGCTTTTCTGAAGCGCGGCTCCGTTTCCTTAATGAGTAAATTACAAAAAGTCGAAAACACACCTGAAGCGCGCGAGCTCGAAAAGAAGCAGCGGGTTCTGGCGCGCTTGCGAAACCGGCTGGCGGAAGAAGAGGAGCATCTGCTTGAATTTCAGACCGAATTGAAGGAATTCGAGACTCGTTACACGAATGAAGTCGGCTGTCTTTACGCCGATCTGGACGAGATCGAAGCCGAAATTGCAGAAGAAGAATTCAAGTTGGTGCCTGACGACGAAGAAATTCGCAAACGCGCGGAAGAATTACGGGCGCGCGCTGCCGCTTCAGGTCAAGCTGCCGAGCAAGCTCAGTTTTGCACCCACAAGTATCACCCGACTACGAAAGTTAAAACTCAATATCGCGATATCGCCCGAAAAGTTCATCCCGATCTTGCGACCGATGATGATGATCGCGGATTGCGCCATCGATTGATGGCGGAGGCAAACAAAGCTTATGAGGAAGGCGACGAAGAAACGCTTTCGCGTTTACTCGGCGACTGGCATGAAAGTCCTGACACGGTAAAAGGCGCCGATATCGGTGCCGATTTGGTTCGCGTGATTCGTCAACTCGCGCAGGTGAAAAAGCGTTTTGGAATTCTTCGGTCGGAGCGAATTCGTCTGGAGGAGTCGGAAAACAACACACTGCGATTGAAAGTCGAAACCGAAATGCGCGAAGGCAGAAATTTATTCCGGCAAATGGCTGCGCGCGCCCGCTCGCATATTTCGCGCGCTGAGCGCCGACTCAAAGAGCTGCGCGAAAATACATCACAAATTCCCGAGTTTCAGAGTTTTCAGGTCAAAACGGATTGGGAAAAACTTTATCAGGATATCGACAATGAAAAAGGTGAAACAGAAGGCGAAGTTTACGATCTCGATATTTCTTCGCTTCGTTGAATAGACGTGACTGAAAACCCGCAAATTGAACTAAATGGTGTTGCGCAATTTCCATGCGCTAATTGCGGTGCCGAACTATTCTTCAATGCCGAAAATCAAATGCTTTCGTGTGGTTACTGCGGAAGCTCGCAAATTATTGCAGCCGGAACCGAAATCGAGAAACTTGCTTACACGGATTTTCTCAGTCCAAGTGCTGAGTTGCTTCAGCCGATGGCGAAATCCGCGATGCAACTCACCTGCGGCAGTTGTGGTGCAACTGTTGTGTTTACTCCGCCGGAAATTTCCCGCGACTGCGATTTCTGTGGCTCCAAAATTGTGGCGCAATCTCGCGCAGCCGATCCATTAATCGCGCCGAGAGGAGTGCTTCCGTTTTCCATCACCTCGAAACAGGTGGCAAAAGCGCTTCAAGCCTGGCTGAGTTCGCTCTGGTTTGCGCCGAATGCGCTAAAGGAAATCGCCCGCGCGGAAAAAATTCGAAGCGTTTATATTCCTTACTGGAGTTTTGATTCCTTTACCTCGAGTTACTACGAAGGCGAACGCGGCGAGCACTATTGGGAAACCGAAACTTATTTCGACAGTGGTGAGCGAAAGACACGCCAGGTCATGAAAACAAGATGGCACTCAGTCCACGGAACCATTTCGCGACAGTTTCTGGACTGCCTGATTCCGGCAACGAAATCTCTTCCGAGAAAATATTTGGAAAAACTCGAGCCATGGGAAATTATGGCGGCGAAGTCTTACGATCCGGCGTTTCTCGCGGGTCACAAAGCGCAAACATATCAGATTGTTTTGCCGGAAGGTTTTGAACGTTTCAAAGAGATGGCTTCAGCGGTGGTTCGGGAAGATGCGCGCCAAGATATCGGCGGCGATGAACAGAGAGTTCATGACTGCTCAACCGAATATTCGAATACGATGTTTGAACATTTGTTGCTGCCCGTTTATTCGGGAGCATATCGATTCAATGGAAAAACTTTTCAGATTGTTGTGAATGGAAGAACCGGCGAGGTTCATGGCGATCGTCCTTACAGTATCTTCAAGATTGCTTTACTTTCCATTGCGCTGATTATTTTGCTGCTTATCGTGTTGATGGTTGTTGCAAAATGATCCGAGCGCTGACTGGTGCGGTGTAATTTGCTAAACGGATCTTCCGCAGGCGAATCCCGACGCCCACGCCCACTGAAAATTGTAGCCGCCGAGCCAACCCGTTACATCAACGACTTCACCAATAAAATACAAACCCTTTTGGCGCTTTGATTCCATCGTCTTTGATGAGAGTTCATTTGTATCGACTCCGCCTAGCGTAACTTCTGCGCGATCGTAGCCCGCAGTTTTTGCGAAGTTTACTTTCCACGAATTCAACTTCGACGCAAATTCACTGACTTGTTTTTCCGTTAGTTGATTAAGCGGGAGGTTTTTCAGTTCTGAGGTGGCGAACGCTTCCGCGAATCGTTCGGGAAAGAATGCATCAAGAAAGTTAGAGACGAGAATCTTACGGGATCGATTTTCGTAGAGAAGTTTTTCCACATCGCGTTCGGGGAGCAAATCGAATTCGATGACATTTTCTCGATTCCAGTAATTTGACGCCTGCAAAATTGCGGGACCTGACATTCCAGAATGGGTAAATAAGATGTTTTCGCGGAAGGGATTTGCGGCGGCGATCGCGATCACATCAAGCGAAATGCCGGCAAGCTTCTTAAAGCCTTCGCTAACTGATTTTTGAAACTCCAAAGGCACAAGCGAAGGACGAGTTTCTACAATCTTCATGCCGAATTGCTTTGCGATCCTGAAACCGAAATCGGTTGCACCGACTTTCGCAAACGAAAGTCCGCCGGTCGCGATCACCAAATTCGGGCAAGTAAAATCTCCGTGTGAAGTCTCCAAGGAAAATCTTTCGCCGGAATCTTTCTCGTCTGTTTTCGAAACGCCTCGAACCGCGCAATTCGTTTCGACACGCACATTCGCGGCACGACATTCTTTGAGCAGCATTTCGACGATTTGCCTTGACGACTCCCGACAAAAAAGTTGTCCGAGCTTTTTCTCGTAATAGGAAATCCTGTGTTTTTTCACCAGCGAAATAAATTCTTCGGGCGGATAAGAAGCAAGCGCCGATTTGGAGAAGTGCGGATTCCGCGACAGGAAATTTTCGTGTGTCGTGTGAAGATTTGTGAAATTGCAACGTCCGCCGCCCGAAATAATAATTTTTCGTCCGACTTCGTCGTTGTGTTCGATGAGCAAGACTTTTCGTCCGCGCTTGCCGGCTTCGATTGCACACATCAAACCGGCTGCGCCACCGCCAATGATTACAACTTCGAATCGCATCAAATCAGATATCGTTCTTCGAGATTCTTCAGGTGATGCCGAACGTGTCCGACCATCATGTGGGCCAGCGCCCTTACGGAAACAACCGCATCATTAACAGTTCCGGTGCGATTCCAAGCTTCGACGGAGAGATTCTTAAAAAGGATACAAGTCGCTTCGCGTACCAAACTGAATTCATGCAGGAGCTCAGTAAGCGGGATTGAATTCGAATTTCCGTTTTCGACATAAGGATTTTGATCGAAACCCGGTAAAGGTGTTTTGTCGTTGCGGCTGATGCGAAATGCACGATAAGAAAATACCCGTTCACCGTCAATCAGGTGTCCGAGATTCTCTCTGATAGTCCATTTTCCCGGCGCATAAGCGAAGAGTTCTCTATCTTCGGACACGCGGGAGAAAACGTTTTTTACTACGTCGAATTGTTGCTCCAAGGCGGAAACAATATCGGTTTCTCCGACCAGTGAAATATAACCGCTGTAGTATTCGGCGTATTCATTTTCATTCGGACGTCCCACTATTGACTCCATAACGTTCCTCCTTCACGGTAGCGCTCCCGAGGCGCCTTCCGGTTTCAGTAGTTTTTCCAGTCGTTGTTCGACAATTCCGTAAAAAGTTTTCAGGGCATGAATTTTTTCGGCAAACTCCTCGCGAGATTTTTCGTTCAGCGTTTTTGTTCCGACAATCATATTATTCTTAGGCGTGTGTTCTACACCGATAAACTCGAATACTTTCGTCGCGTAACCTTCGCGTTCGAGCAACATCGCACGCAATCCATCCGTGATCGTTTCCGCTTCGTGTTCGAGCATGATTCCGTGCTTGAGAATATCTTTGAAAATCGGAGGCGCGATAATTTGCGGACGAATCTCCTGATGACAGCATGGCGCGACAACGATCAGCTTTGCATTTGAGCGGATACCTTTGAAGATGGCGTCGTCAGTCGCTGTATTACATGCGTGCAACGCTATAAGTATATCGGCAGACTCAAGCGAAAAATTCTCGATAAAGCCGTGAACGAATTTAAGTCCATCGAATTCGCAGGCGCGCGCAATGTCATTACATAAACCGACTAGTTCTTCTTTGGTATCGACTCCGATTAGTTCTACATCAAGCCCACGAGAATTTTTGAAATAGTCATAGGTCGCGAAAGTCAGATAACCTTTGCCGCAACCCATATCCACTATTTTTATTTTGCTTTCGTCTTTGAGCGGCGAATCCGCTACGAGGTGACTGAGGGTTTCGATAAATTTATTCAGCTGTTTCCATTTATCGCGCTGCTTTTCGCGAATGTCGCCTTTATCCGTTGTAATTCCGAGCGCCCGCAGGTAGAAGCTGTTTGAGTCGATAATATTTTTCTTTTCACGGTCATGTGAAAGCGGCGGCTTCGTGTTTAGCGTCGGCTTTGCAACATTCAGACGCGATTTTTCTTTGCGACCTATTTCG
>DAITAB010000044.1:9627-14406 GCA_036824525.1 Pyrinomonadaceae bacterium | reverse complement strand
GGGCGCGATGGCTCCGGCGATTTCGAATTCAAATTCTGCGTTACCTCCCGGACACCCTGAGGTTCCGCCGGGTCAAAGTGCTCAAGGCGGAGCTTCGGTCGCTTCGATGCAGGAAGTACAGGAAGCGGTGCAAAAAGCGAAAAGCAATCCTTCGGATTTCGAGGCTCAGATGAAAGCTGCCGAACTTTATTATCAGATCGGACGCTTTGACGACACAATCGAATACCTCTTGAAGGCAAATAAACTTAAGCCGGAAACTTACGAGATCATTGTAGGTATTGGAAATTCGAATTTCGATGGCGGGCATTTCGATGAAGCAGAAAAGTGGTACACGACCGCGCTGCAGAAAAAGCCGGATGATGTAAGCGTCAGAACCGATCTTGGATTGACCTTTCTTTTCCGCGCGAATCCTGATTATGATCGGGCGATAAAGGAATTCACCCGCTCGCTCGAAATTGATCCGGTTCATGTGCAGACGCTGCAAAATCTCACGGTTGCTTATACGAAGAAAGGCGATGCTACGAAAGCAAAAGCCACACTCGCGCGACTTGAAAGCGCCGATCCGACGAATGATGCGCTTGCGAAATTGCGTGAAGACATCGGAAAGTTGTAAATCACTCGAAAACGGATATAGAAAAGGGATGGGAATTGCTCGTCCCTTTTCTATTTAAGATTTTCCGCCGGCGGATCAAAACAAAATCCGTGATTCTCTCCGTGAGAATTTGATCCCGCAAAAAACCTAATAAAAAATCCAAGTAATTTCTTACCTACGCGTTCATGTTCGCGCGGTGGAGCTCGCGTAGCGGAATTTACAGATCTCGCGAAATGCACAATTTCCGCAAGCGTGTTCTGAAGGCGCGGCGGTGTAGTCGGCGGTTCTGATGCGTTCGATCAAAGCCATTCCTTCTTTCTCAATTTCGGCGAGTTTGGATTCGGTGAATTCGTGTAACTCATTTTTCCTAAGGTAAGCGATGAAAGCGCGCGGTTTTTCGAGCAAGCGCGCATAAGCCCAAAGTTGAAACTGATGTTCTTCGGGATTCATCTCGGAATCGGTTTTGTAATCGAGCACAAAGTCATCGCCTACGAGATCCGCGATCCCCGTTAGACGCAGTCCGCCAATTTCTTTTACAAACTCCACCTCTTTCCGGTTCGCGGCAGACCGGATTTGCGCGAACTTTTCTGAAGTGCGGAATATTTCCGCGAGCTTGAGCGCTTCTTGAAGTTCCGCATCGCTCGAGAGTTGCGAATCCTGCAGGTCTGCTTCGCCGAAGGCAACATCGGTTTCGCGTCGGAGTGTTTCGATGTCGCGGATGTCGAGTTCGAGCGCTTTGTGTGTGAGCGAGCCGATCGCCATCGCGTGTGCAAATCCCTCGCTCAAACCCGGATGACCTTTTACAAATTGAAATTCGAAACGCTTCGGGCAAACGGCGTAAGCGCTGAGCGCGGTGACGGGAATTTCGCGCAAGCCGATCGCTACCGGTGCGACGTTAATCTTTTCAGGCTTTGCGAATTCCTTCGGCGCTTGCGGCGCGGGAGCGATTGCGAGATTCGCATCGAAGCGAATTACTTCTTCCGGAATTCCCGCGGCTTCCAAACCGGGACGCAAAATATCAAGCCCGAATCCTTTCGGTGCGGCAGCGGTCAAAATAACTTTATCTTCCGCGCGAGTGATCGCTACATAAAAAAGGCGTCGGGCTTCATCGGTTTCGCGCGTCGATTTTCTTCGAGCGATGAGTTTGTAAATCGCCGGTTCTGTTTTGTCGAAGCCGGCGCCATCGATTTTGAAAGCGACACCGATTTCCGTATCAACCAAAATCGGCGGAGTATTTCCGCGCGGTTTCGAAGAAAGATCCGATACAAAAACCACCGGCCATTCGAGACCCTTCGCTTTATGAATCGTCATAAGGCTTACGGCTTCGCCGGTATCGAGCGGCGGTCGCGGAACTTCGGTCTCGGTCAAAAGCAGTTCGCGAAGATAACGCACCGCGCCGAAAACATCGCCGCGTCCGCGGCTTTCCAGTTTGAGCAAAAGTTCGTTGAGTCCGCGAAGATCAGCCGCGCGACGCGCGCCGTGCGGCAAATTCTCGATCACTGCACTGTAACCTGTTAGGCGATCGGCAAAAGCGAAAAGTTCGCGCGGCGATTTTGTGTGGCGCGCATCGAGAAGAGTTTGAAGAATGCCGACCGCGCGCGAAAATCCCGGAATTCCTTTTATCGCCTGCCACCAGGAAAGTTCTTTGCCGAATTTTTTCGAAGCTTCATACAAAACGCGATCGCTCAACGCAAAAAAAGGACTACGCAAAATCGCGACGAGCGGAATATCGTCATTCGGTTCGGCGAGAAAAGAAAGCAGCGCAAAAAGATCCAGCGCCTCGCGAGTCTCAAGCAAATTTCCGCCGCCTACATTGATCGCCGGAATTCCGAATGCCGAAAGCACATCCACATAAATATCGAGCGGCGCCCAACGCGGTGCGAGAATTGCGATTTCCTTGTAAGCAATTTCGCTTTCCAGGTGGAGCTGCGCGATTTGCTCCGCGATATATCGCGCTTCGATGATCTGATTCTGCGCTTTCGATCCGCCTTCTTTTTCAACCCCCGCAAGATGAAAAAATGGACCGGAATTCAATTTTGTTTTCTTCGAAAGTTTGTGATGAGCTTCGAGCGCCTGATGCAAATCGCCGAGCACCGGCTCGAAAATTCCGTTCATTTTCAAGACGAGTTCTTCGTGTGTGCGAAAAGATTTTGATAGAAGAACTTCGGTGCCGCCGCGCTTTTCCAAAATCTCGATTCGCTCCTGCGCAAAAACGCGTAGGTTCGCTCCGCGAAAACCATAGATCGCCTGCTTCTCGTCGCCTACGATGGTGAGCAAAGCTTCCCGGGTCAGACGTCGAATAATCTCCGCTTGTATCGGATTCGTATCCTGGAATTCATCAACCAGAAATGCGCGCCAACGCTTTTTGTAGTATTCGACCGCTTCCTCTCGCTCGAGAATTTGCAGCGCGTAATGTTCAAGATCATTAAAGTCGAGAACTTTTTCGCGAAGCTTTTCGGCGTACATAAAATCGCGCACCTGTTGAAACGCCGAAGCCAGCGGTTCGATGCGCCGTGCGATTTCTTCATCTTCCGAAGAGAATTCCAGAGAGAGAAGCGGAAGCAACTCGGTGACCTCATACTTCAGCGATTTCAAACAGCCGCCGATAAATTCTTTTCCTCCCGGCGACCAACTTGCAGCTTTACCCTGATGTGCCTTGAGCCGCGACAAAACTTCAAAAGCCGCGCCGATATTTTCACTGCGCCTGATCGCATCCATCGAGGAAATCGCCGATGCGCGCGCCTCTTCGAGTAAATCGCCGGCGGCGCCGCTCATGCTCGGAAGCTTCGTTTCGGCTTGGCGCCACGCTTCCGAAGAAATCAATTTCGCAATCGCTGCAGCTCTCTCGTTTTCGATTACCGCGCGAAAATTCTTCGCGCCGGGCGCGAGCGCTTTTTCCGAACTGTATGGATCTCTCAAAAGTTCCGGAAGGGAATTCGCCAGCCAGTTGAAACCCAAAGCCTCTATGATTGCCGGATCAATTTTGCCCATGGCTTCATCGAATTTCTCCGAAGTCCAAAGCGGCGATTCGGTTTCATCCAGCACGGAAAAATCCGGCGGAATTCCGGCGAGGTCATAAAAGTCGCGACAGATTCGCGCGGCGAGCGAGTGAATTGTGCTGATCTGCGCGGCTTCGACTTCCGCGATTATTTTTTCGTCTTTCAGTTCGGCAGAGAGAGTTTTTCGAATTCGTGAACGCAGCTCATCGGCGGCTTTTTCCGTGAAGGTAATCGCAACGATCGAGAGCGGCGAAAATTCGTGCGCGCGAATGTGGTGCAGATATCTCTGCGCGAGCATTCGCGTTTTGCCCGTGCCTGCGCCGGCGGAAACCGCCGCGCTTCCCGTAGCTGCCGCCGCTCGTTTTTGATCTTTCGTAAGTTCCATCAGTCAGTCACTTTTCTATTTAGCCGCGGGCCCTTGCGACAGACGCTTTCGAGATCGCAGTATTGACAAGCTTGTTCATCAACATCCGGATCTACGGCGAAAGCTCCTCGCGCTAGAATCTGCTTGATGCGCGCAGACAAATTTTGAAGCTTCTCAAAATCTTCGGGCTTTTCTTCGCGCAGAATTTTTCCTTTGGTGAGCGAGTAGTAAACGCTGTTTCCGAGATTTCCTTGCGGGTATAAATGTCGCAACGCGACCTGTGAATAGAGCGGAATCTGCACATCGACGTTTAGTTTTCCCGATTCATCCTGCGCGCCCTTCGGCGCACTTGAACTTGTTTTGTAATCGATAGCGATGAGTCCATTCGGAGTATCGTCTATGCGATCGATGTAACCCATAAGCTTGAAACCTTGCCACTCCGTTTTGAAATCTTGTTCGAGTCCGATCACCCGCGCGTTTTCACCGATGAAGTCTGCGGATTCAATCGCTTTGCGAAGCGCATTGAGATGTTCGGTTCGCTGCAATTCCCAATTCGAAAGCATCGGCAGTTCGACTTCCTCGTCGGCTTCCGCTTCCGCGAACGCCACTTCGAGATTTTCCAAAGTCGCGGCGCGAATATCGCTCGCCTCTCTCGCTTTTCCGACCGCGAGCTCCAGAACTTTGTGGTAGAAGCTGCCGCGTTTTGCGTAGTCCATTCCGAGTTCGAGTTCTTCAACTTCCTGAAGACGCAAAATGCGCTGAGCGAACCAACGGAAGGCGCACTGACCGATGGTTGTGAGCTGCGAAACACTCCACCAGCGCGA
>DAITAB010000044.1:0-9527 GCA_036824525.1 Pyrinomonadaceae bacterium | reverse complement strand
GCATTTTCGACCGTTTTCGGATAACTGAAATAAACTTTTTTGCGTGCGGCAAGAAGCGTGAAGTAGAAAGACATCGTCTCCCAACGCGCAACTTCCGCCGCTTCTTCGAAATCTATATTTTGTTCACGCAAATTCTTGCGTTCGAAGAAATCGATCACCGGATTATCGACAATCGGCGCAGGGAAAATTCCTTCCGCCATTCCGAGAATGAAGAGATGATCGAACTTCGCCGCGAGAATTGTGTTCGGTTCGAAAATCTCCACGCCGGCTTTTGCGGGTCGGAAAAGAACGCAAACATCGGAAAGAATTTCGAAAGCTACGGCGGTGAATTGTTCGAAGGTCAAAACCCGCGCGCCTTCCAGTTTCTCGATTTGCGTTAATGAATCAGTGAACATTTCATAAGCGAGGATTTCGCGTGTTCGCGAGGCGGCTTTTTTTCTTACGTCGAAATCTTCAAGAATCTTTTTGAGACTGGCGTTCCATTCAGAAAACTTCTGATTCTCCGTCCAGACGAAGCTGCGCAAATTCGCTCCGAGTTTGCTCCATGCATCGCGACCGGTCGATCTTTGAACGCGCGCGTTTTTCCAACCGCCTTCGGGAAGTCCCGGTCCGAAAGGATGAAAAATCATTCGCGCCATCGCCTCATACGAAAAATTCTCCGCGGCTTCAAAAAGATGATTTATGAAACCGCCGAATTTTGTTTCATTCAGGCTGACCGCATTTTCCATGCGCACCGGCAACGCAAATTCGTGCGCCGTCGCATCGATAACCGGCGCATACAAATTCAGATCTCTGCAGACGACTGCAATCTTGTGTGACTCTTCGCCATCAATGAGGAGTTGTTTGATTTGCGAAAGCACGCCGCGCACTTCCGCCTCCAGATTCGGATAAGCAACACATTCGAAATTTTCCGCTTCGGCTTTTCTTCCGATAAAACGCAACGCAAAATTCTCGCCCGTTTCCAGCGATGCAAATTCCTCCGCGCGAATTTCTTCGTCTTCGATAGTCCAATCCTTTGATTTCAACCAATCGATCCAAATTTTGTTTTCGCCGAAATCCGCGTGGTCGGGCGCAGGCAGGAAGTATTTGCTTCCTTCGCCGGCGATTGCATCGATAAACATGATCTCTTCTTTTCGCGCGCGATAATGTCCGCAAACAAAAATTTTTCGCGGCTCGGGTTTGCACTCAGTCGCCGCCCGAAGCAATTCCGCGCGGTCCACGTAATTTCTTTTTCGGAGCTCGCTTCGGTAAAGTTTTGCGATCGCGCCGAGCTGTTTTACCCGCGGCGAACCATGCCTGATCAGTTGATCGGGCTCGATTCCGGTACGTAAAACCGTTTCGAGAATTTGCAGAATCCGGTTGGCAAAGGCACTTGGATCCGAACCGGGAACTACTTCAGAAATTGATTTTTTGAGCAGATGTTTTGCCAGGAAAAATGGCGCGATGTGAAGCTTATTTTTGCGCAACACATCGATGGCGAGGCGCGCGAGAGTTTGGTAACGAACTCCGAGCGCTCGCGCCGCCGCTCGATGAGGAGTTACCACACTAGCATCGCCCGGAGTTGTCTCAGGTCTGCGGGCAAAGAGATTTGTATTTACAAAACGAGCCATTCTGAGTGCGATTCAAAAACCAAGCGAGCGCAAATCCTCTTCGGGTTAATTGTGATTGCGAGCCGAAATTCCAGAAACGAATTTTCATATTGTAACCCTTTACTTAGTAACCGCCACCTTATCGACGCTGCGTTCCCGTGTGCGAATTCGTGAGCTGAGGGTTGAGTTAAGGCAATATGCGATGCGTTATTTCGCGTGTCCTACTTACCATGATTGTCCCGCGAGAGGCGATTCGAAGTGGTTTCTTTAGCGGCAACGCGAATTATTTCGCGATTTGGTGTGAAAATATTTGCGATAAGGTCAAAGGCACGCGATATAGCCTTTCATTACTTGGGCTAATTTGCGCAAGGAGACACGGCGGAGCCGCCCTAAGAAGGGAAATCGAAGGACCATTCTTAAGTGGCATATGATTGGACACAAATTTGCCTATTAGAGTAATGTTTAGGTGGCTCCCACTGATAGAATTGTGTTGCCAAGGAAAGGAGATCGATTTATGAAAATCAGAATAGGTCTGGTGTTTGCAATGTTTGCCGGATTTTTGATTTTTACCGCCCAGTCGAACCTTCAGACAATAACTCCACAGAAGGAAATGGCGGGCAAAATTCCTGATGTCATCGTCTTGGGTGAGAAGGCTATTCTCGGCAAGGTTACGTTCAACCATTTGAATCATGCGACTAAGGAACAGGGTGGAGTTGCGGCGCCGAAATGTGTTTATTGCCACCATGTCGAGCAGCCATTGGCTGAGGCGACTAAGGATCCGCTTCACAAAACCGTTTATCCGGCCGACCGTACAGTCACGCTCACCGCGGAGACAGTTAAAGACGCAGCAACTCCGAAGGTGACGGGTTGCCGGGATTGCCATGCTCGAAAAGACGAAACACCGAAGCTGCTGAAGGAAATCCCGCAGATCAAGGAAGGCGAAAAGGTTACGAGTCTAACAAATCAAAATGCATTTCACAGAAGGTGCACGGTTTGTCACGATCAGGCAGTGAAAGCAAATCCGGCTTTGAAGGCGCCGAAATCGATGCAGTGCATGAACTGTCATAAGAAGGGTTAACGAATCCGCGCATTGGCGCAGCGAAATGAATTTGCCCTTTGCGTTTCAAATTTGGAAGCCTTCTGGGGTTTTTCAACTAAATTCAAAAAAGCAGATCGCTTGCGGGCTGTCTGCTTTTTTTGCGTGCAGCCTAAGAACACACGCATCTTAAGGAAATCTTTCGGGCACGGAGGCGAGCCGATCAATGTTTGTGTCCTTCGCTTCTGATGGCGTTTTTCTGAAGATCCTCGCGTACAAACTTCACTACTGCCGCGATTTCTTCATCCGTAAGCTTTTCGCGAAAGGCGGGCATTTTCTTTGGTTCGCCGTCGAGTACTTGCCGAACGTATTCTTCTTCGCTGTGGTTGAGCGCATGTCCGGAAATGAGCGGAATGCCTTTCGTTTCTCCTTCGCCATGAGCGCCGTGGCACTTGGCGCAATTTTCGGCAAATAGTTTTACGCCATTCGCCGCGCCTTCAATCTTTGCGACGCTTGTTACCGCGACATTCTCTCCCGAGCGCTCAAGAACGAAATTAATTTGGTCGCCGACTTCCAGGTCTTCCGGCAAAGCCGCAACTTTTGTCGCGAACGTCATCTCCATCGCGGACATATATCCGGGGATTTCCTCGTGATTTATAGTGATCGCAGACGACACAGAATCCAGCTTCTTGACGACACCAACGCCTTTGTAAGTTTCTTTCTCCTCGACCGGACGGACCGAGTTAACCGAAACATTTTTCGAACACGCAAAAACCGCGGCGGCGATAAAGAAACCAATAATCGAAAATTTGAAAATTCTCATCTCAGCAATTGTCTCCAATAGTTCAGCGCCCGTTGCATTCCGCACCGAGGCGATCTCATCCGAAATTATCTTATCTCGAATGTTAAGGTCGCCCATTTTGATTCATAGTTTATTTTCGGGTCAGACATTTTGGTCATATTAATAAATTTGGCATACCACTTACCTGAACCGTTTAAATGAATCCGCGCGATGCCTTTTTTGTTTGTCCGAACGCTCGGTCCGACTATGAGTTTGCCGTTTGTGTCTTCGCGACCGCTCATCACAAATTGATTCGATAGCGGCTTGCCGTCTTTAGTACAGAGAATTTCTAGCTTGTCGCCGATTTTCAAAGTGTAAGGATTTATTTGGGGAATTATTTCTACCGGATAGCCGAGAATCGTGCGGAAACTTTCCGTTTGTTTATCGCCGGATTGGAATATTGTCTTGACGTGTTTTGAGTATCTTTCGCGGATATTCTTCGCCGATTCTTTTTTTCGCTTCCTTTCGGCTATTGTGTCCGGCATTCCATCTTCCAAGAGGTAATCATTAAAATCCTTTGCCGAGAGATCGATCTCGCGCGGCATTGTGGAAAGACCGACGAGGTAATTTCCGGTCTCGGTCGGTTGCAGATTCAGAAATGCGGTCGTCGCGTCCTTTGTAAAATCAACTTCTTTTGGATTTGTGCGCAGACCGGACGGCGAAATGACGCTTACATCTCTTAGCCGCGCGAAACTAACCGCTCCCTCGCTTGTTTGAAATGAGCCGTTGAGGATACTTATCGAAATCTTTTCGTTGACGCGCACAAAAAAACTTTCCAGTTTTAGAAACAAATCGTGCGCAAAAACCGGCGAGAGCATCGCCAGACAGATTGCAAGCGCGGGCACAACTTTTCTTCTCATGATGACCATAAATCTCCGATGACCGTAAATCTCTGATTACAATAAATCTCGGATAACAAGAGATATCTCCGGCGTTTTCGGTCTTCGGCCGGCGCCGCCGCAAATATTCCCAGCGGTTCAAATTTCTCTTTCGGCTTGAAAAGAATCTTGAACTATTTAGACATTAAAAGCACGCCTCAATAGCTCACCGCCAAAGACTTCGCAAAAAGAAAGCCAGCGAGCTTCGACGGGGAAGGAATCGCCTGCCAAGAATCGCATCCGCTTTTTGGACGGAAACGCGAAAACGCAAGCGGCACAGGCTTGCGTTTTCCCATCTGTAAACTCTTTTTCTATTTAGAAATATGGAGCCGGTGAAGGGACTCGAACCCCCGACCTGATGATTACAAATCAACTGCTCTACCAACTGAGCTACACCGGCGTTTTTGCTTCGCACGGGCGAAACGCAGATTCTACAAAAATGGACATTCCCCCGCAACCTGATTTCCCGCTAAATTAAAAAAATCATTGACCTTGCAATGCCCGAACCGCTACCATAATTACAGCCATTTTGGGCATCCGTTCCTTTTTATCAGCGCACTTACCTCGAAAGTCATTCCCAAAAAGATCAGTTTAGAAAAGACAAAGGAGTTTACCACGTGAAGTTTTTAAGATTTGACGCAAAAATGTGTATCGCGCTTCTTTTATCGCTAACCGCATTTACGATTAACGGTTTCGCTCAAGAAGCGAAGAAGCCAAAACCGACGGTGATCTACCGAAACGATAATCGGACAATTCCAGTCGCTTCCGGAAACAATCTATATTGCGCCGGCTATATTCAAACCGGCTCGGTTGATACGAGTATGCGCCTGGTTGGCGCAGACCAAGAGCAAGAGAGAAATTTCTATGCCGAACGCGATTTCGTTTATGTCAGCAATGGAAATGGACAAATGAAAGTCGGCGACGTTTTTACAGTTATTCGTCCGCGTGGAAAATTCCATTCGAAGTTTTCGAAAAAAGGAAATCTTGGAATGTACGTACAAGAAGTTGGCGCACTGGAAATCGTAAACGTGAAAAACGAGGTTTCCGTGGCTCGCGTGAAAGCTTCTTGCGATAACTTTATGCTCGGCGATCTGATTGCCCCGATGGAAAAAAGAGTGAGTCCGAGTTATGTTCAGCGTCCGATGCTGGATATGTTTGCGGAACCTTCGGGAAAAGCCAGCGGACGAATTGTGCTTGCGCGCGATTTGCGTGAGATGGTAAGCGGAGAACAAATTGTTTACGTAGATTTGGGAGCGGAAGACAACGTTAAGAGCGGCGACTTTCTGACGATCTATCATCCGCTCGGAAAAGGCGGACGCTTGAATTTGCGTGTGAATGAAACCATCGCAGGGCGCGATGCGGATTTCGAAAGTGGCGGCTTTAAGGGCGGAACCTTTTCAAATCAGGCAGGACGCAAATCGGGAAGCGAAGGCGGCGGATCAACCGTAACAACTGCGGAGGCGAAATCGGGACGCCCGAAAGGACTTCGCAAAGTTGTCGGCGAACTAGTGATCCTAAACGTGAAAGAAAGAGCTGCAACTGCGCTGATTACACGAAACACGCAGGAGATTCATACCGGCGATATGGTTGAACTTCAGTAGCTGACTTTTTCAAACGAAACAAGAAAAAAGTTCCGACGCGGATATGCGTTCGGAACTTTTTTGTGTTTGAAAATGCTGCATAAGATGAGCGAATTTCGTTTGGCTCAAGTTTCTCTTTTTCAGCCTTTGGGTTTTAGGTTTTTCAATTACCACTAGCTTCAGCTCATTGTCTGCGATCATGTTTTGAAACCAAGCCCACCTTAGCGGGCGACGGAAAATATGCTGTAGGTTCGACGCCTTCAGCGTCGGAACAATATTTTGATCTGTCCAGGGGTCGCGCTCACTTCGTTTGCTTACCCCTGGCTATTTTCTTCGTCGCTTTCAGCGACAAGAAGTCGTGAATTTCGAATGGCGCTGGCTTTTTTCAGTTGGCTTAAATCGGCGGTTTTCGAATCAGCGGGCTGAGGAAAAGATTTAACCGGTTTGCGCATCCAACTTCGAGCGCTGAACTTTGAACTCTGAACATTCCACCCGATCTTCGGTCAAGTTGACCCGAAAGGAGAAAATTCGCAATAAAAATCGGAAATGTTCTAGAATTGACATATTAACTAGGCAGAGATTCAATTTCATACAGGTGAATTTTGCGATGCAAGAGTTTTCAGACCAACTACCGTCGGACATTACGCGTCTCCCAATGGTGCCGATTCGCGATGTCGTTATTTTTCCGTTTACGAAAGTAGCATTCAAGATCGGGCGTCCGAGTTCGGTTCGCGCACTCGAGGAGGCAATGAAGGGCGATCGAAGCATCTTTCTCGCAACGCAGCACGATGCGACTGTCGATGAACCGAATTCCGAGCAGATTTATTCGGTCGGAACATTGGGCAGAATTCTTCAGGCGCAAAAACAAGATAACGGACAAATAAAAGTTGTGGTCGAAGGTCGCGAACGCGCGACGACGATTCGCGTCGAGCCTCAATCGGATGGAATGCTCATCGCGGTTGTCCGCAAAGTTCCTTCGATCGATGATTCGGGTTATCGAACTGATAGTCTTCTTCAGCAGATTCACGGATTGGTCGAGCAACTTTTGCGTGTTTCGCCGGATGCTTATACCGATGCTTTGCAAGCGAGTCTGCGCGGAATTTCGTCGGCGCAAATTTCCGATGCGATGGCTTCGCACTTGCGGATTTCCGTAGATGAAAAACAAAAACTCCTCGAGATATTTTCCGTCCACGAAAGACTTCAGCATTTGATGTCGATACTCGAAGTTGAAATTGAAAAGCGCCAGCTCGATCGTTCGATTCAGGGTCGGGTAAAGCGGCAGATGGACAAAACGCAGCGCGAATATTATTTGAATGAACAAATCCGTGCGATTCATAAAGAACTCGGACGCAAAGACGAAAAAGCCGAACTCGATGATTTGAAGAAGAAAATCGAAGAAGCCGGCATGACCGCCGAGGCGAAGGAAAAAGCTTTGCAGGAACTCGCGCGACTTGAAGCGATGCCGCCGATGAGCGCGGAAAGCACGGTTTCGCGTACGTATATTGACTGGCTGGTCAACGTGCCTTGGAAAAATCGGACGGAAGAAATCGAAGATCTGAACGAAGCCGAGCGAGTCTTAGACGAAGATCATCATGGTCTCGAAAAGATCAAACAGCGGATTCTTGAATATCTGGCGGTGCGCCAACTTACTTCGAATCCGAAGGGCACGATTTTGTGTTTTGTGGGTGCGCCCGGTGTAGGAAAAACTTCGCTCGGAAAATCCATTGCCCGCGCTACGGGGCGAAAATTCGTGAGACTCTCGCTCGGCGGCGTTCATGATGAAGCAGAAATTCGCGGACATCGGAGAACTTATATCGGTTCAATGCCGGGACAGATTGTTCAGCTTCTCAAACGCGCCGGAACGACGAATCCCGTAATGCTGCTCGATGAGGTTGATAAACTCGGACGCGATTTCCGCGGAGATCCGAGCGCGGCACTCCTGGAAGTTCTCGATCCGGAACAAAACAATACTTTCCGCGATCATTATCTTGACGTTGACTATGACCTCTCGCAGGTATTCTTTATAGCAACCGCCAATGTCTTACACACGATTCCGCCGGCGCTTCAGGACCGCCTGGAAATTCTACGGCTTTCCGGCTATACGGAACGCGAAAAAGCTGAGATCGCGAAATGCCATTTGCTGGAGAAACAAGCGGAGAATAATGGGATAAAAAAAGAGAACATAGAATTTACCGCCGAGGGAATTCTCGAAATCATTCGGCACTATACGCGCGAAGCCGGCGTAAGAAATCTCGAACGCGAAATCAGTTCTTGTCTGCGAAAGATCGCTCGCAAATTCGTTAATGCGGAGGCAAAGGAAAATTTCCGTGAGGTGATCGATGCGGAAAAAGTTCGCGAACTTCTCGGAACAATTCGTTTTCGCAAACAAGACGTTGCACGCAAAAGCGAGATTGGTTTGGTAAATGGTTTGGCTTGGACGGAAGTCGGCGGCGATGTGTTGCAAGTTGAAGCGACGATTGTAAAAGGTCGCGGCGGCGTAACACTCACCGGAAAACTTGGCGAAGTTATGCAGGAATCGGCGCGCGCTGCATTGACTTGCGTGCGCACCAGAGCGGAGGCGCTTTCGATTCACCACGATGAATTTCGTAAAAAGGATTTGCACATACACGTACCTGAAGGCGCGATTCCGAAAGACGGACCAAGCGCCGGAATTACCATGGCGACGGCGATGGTTTCCGCGCTCACCGGAAAAAAGGCTCGACACGATGTTGCGATGACCGGCGAAATTACCTTGCGCGGAAAAGTTTTGCCTATCGGCGGAGTTAAAGAGAAATTACTCGCGGCGCACCGTTATGGGATGAAAACCATCATTCTCTCAAAAGAAAACGAGAAAGATTTGAGTGACATTCCGGATGAAGTCCGCGAGGAATTACACATTCATTTGGTCGAGACGATCGATGAAGTCTTCGCGATCGCGCTCATATCGGAGCAAGACAAGGATGCAGACGTTTTGCAAATTGATCATCCAATCTGGACCGGTAAAACCGATTCTCCGACTATTCCCGCAAAAGCTGACTGAGTGCCGAAGTCATTTGCTAATTTGCCTGATTTGTTCTTGAATGATGAATCTAAACAATTCATCATTTTTTTTGGGAGAAACTATGAACAAAGTTGAATCAGCGGATTTGATCTTGAAACTTTACGATTTGCGGCGCGAAACCGTTATGCGCGAAGCGCGCAGCTGGATCATTACGTTCTTTCCGGAGAGTACGCAAGAGATAATGAAAGTGCTTCTTACTTCGGAACATGGCGCACATCTTCGAATGGTTTGGAGCTATTGGGATATGGCGGCTTCGCTTGTGTTACATGGCGCGATCGACGAGCAAATGTTCGACGACGTAAATGGAGAACACCTAATGGTCTATTCCAAAATCGAACCATTCGTCGGTGAAATACGCGCTGCGTTCGAAAATCCGAAATTTCTTGCGAATCTCGAGAAACTTATTATGAAGCGACCGGATGCAAAAGAATTTCTCGCCTCGCGTCGCGAAATGATGAAGAAGATGATGGCGGCGCGCGCGGAGATGGCGAAAGCCGGATAGTTAATATCGTTGCCGACTCGGAATTTATGTGCGCTGAGAT
>DAITAB010000043.1:0-14493 GCA_036824525.1 Pyrinomonadaceae bacterium | reverse complement strand
GGAATCAAACGGTTGCTCATAGATTTTTCGCACCTGTTTTCTTTCAAGTCCGATATCGGCGCCGAGTTGATGCGCGGCAATTAAGAGCGATGTCTCCGTCGGATCGCCGGCGATCTTGTCCGATGCCGCTCCTGAATCAAAAGCTGCGTCATTACACAATATGCTTACACGCAAAAGCGCCGAGAGGTTCTCACCTTCAAGTCCGGATTTTGGAAATTGCTCCGACTTGGAATCTGCATTTTGATCGAGGTTGATAAGGGTTCCACTCGAGAGTTGATATTCTCGGACGGTCATCCGATTTTCCGTCAGCGTTCCGGTTTTATCACTGCAAATCACCGTCACGCTTCCAAGTGATTCCACTGCCGCTAGCCGACGCACAATCGCTTTCCGCCTTGCCATTCGCAAAACTCCGAGCGCGAGAATCAGCGTGGTTACCGCAGGAAGACCTTCGGGTACCGCCGCGACTGCCAAACTCACCCCAACTTTTATCATCAACCAAAATTCATCGCCGCGAATAACGCCGATCAATGAAACGATCACTGCAATCGCAATGACGATATAGACGAGGCGGGCGCCGAGTTCGCTCAGACGTTTTTCGAGCGGTGTCTTTTCTTCCTCAGTTTTTGAGATTAGCTGTCCAATGCGACCAAGTTCGGTACGAGTCGCTGTCGCCGTGACGATCGCCAGCGCGCGTCCGCCGACCAAGAGCGTACCGAGATGGAGCATCGAATTTCGTTCGGCAAGAATTGAAGCCCGATCGACCGGCGTGATGCATTTTTCTACCGGAATACTTTCACCCGTCAAGGTAGATTCATCGACGCTAAGGTTAACCGCTTCCAGAAGGCGCGCATCCGCCGGCACGCGATCGCCCGCCGCTAATACAACGAGATCGCCGACAACGAGTTCTGAGGAGTCAATTACTTTTTCTTTTCCATCCCGTCGCACGCGCGCATCCATCTGCGTTTCGCGTCGAAGCGCTTCGAGCGCACGACCCGCGCGCAACTCGATCAGGAATCCAATTGCCGCATTTATAAAAAGCACGACGAGAATCGCGAGCGCCTCGATCAAATCTCCGGCGAACCACGCGACGATCGCAGCGCCTCCGAGCAGCCAAACTATTACACTCGAAAATTGATCGACGAGAATTTGCGTCAAGCTGTAACCGACCGTGCGCTGAAGTGTGTTTGCTCCATCGCGCATGAGTTTTTGCGCCGCCAGCTCGCTCGAGAGTCCGAGTTGAACGTTTACATCGAGCGCATCGAGGATTACATCCGAAGCGTGTGCATGCGCGGCATGGAGCAAACTCCGCACTCGCTCATCGCGTTCTGACCTGGAGTGGGTTTCGTTTTTCACAGTTCTTGCTTCTCGGGAATGTTACGCGGAAAGACGCGATAGAAAACAAATATATGCGGTCGGGGCTTTTCGATCACTTCGCAGTTTCCTGCGGTATCTTCTCCATTTCGACGCGAGTCCAATCACACAAAACTTTCACATCGCCCTCGCTCAAATGCGCATCACCATGAAGCCACAGATAAGAAGGAAGGGGCATGCTTTTATCCGAAATCTCCTCGCAGATTTCCCCGAGCTTCTTTCGTTTTCGCCTCGCTTCATAACTTCCCCAAATGGAAAAATTGAGCTTCGCTCTGCCTTCATTCACATGGTCGGACATAAACCACATCGCAGGCTGAATCTGCGAGTACCAAACCCAATTTGTTTTGTGAGAATGACAATCCGCACAAGAACGTTCGAGAATCTTTCGCGCATCTTCAGGAACACTCATCGCTGCAAAAATTGTTTGAGTTTCATCAACCGGAGGATTTTCGCGAGCAGGACGATACAATTGTATTCCAACAAAAAACAATCCGATGGCAAAGATAATTATTTTTAAGATTTTCATTATGAAGCGATGCTAAATTCTGCGTTTCGGTTTCTTACCTGAATTCGGATTCTGCACTTTTAATTGGGAGGCTGAAAATGTCACCCGCCAAATCATGTCCGCTCCGTCGTCGCAAACCAAAAGCGCTCCGTCTTCCGCCACTGCGAGCCCGACCGGTCTTCCCCAAACTTCATTTCCATTTTCATCCGGCAACCAGCCGGTCAGAAAATCTTCATAACCACCGATTGGTTTTCCGTCTTTGAAACGAATCCTTGCGATTTTATATCCCGTAAGCTTCGCGCGATTCCAGGAACCGTGAAAGGCAACGTAGGCATCATTTCGATATTCTTCGGGAAACATTTTTCCGTTGTAAAAAATCATCCCGAGCGCAGCGGAATGTGACTGCACCAAAACATCCGGCACGATCGCGCGCTTCACCGCTTCGGGATTTTCGCCCTTGCGGCGCGGATCTTCATTCTGCCCAAGATAAGAAAAAGGCCAACCGTAGAAAGCACCGTCTCTGACCGAAGTCACATAATCCGGAACGAGGTCATCGCCAAGTCCATCGCGTTCATTTACCGCGGTCCAAAGATCTCCATTCACCGGATTGATCGCGAGCCCGACGGGATTTCGCAAACCTGACGCAAAAACGCGTTGATTTTTGCCATCGACATCGTAAACAGAAATCGCCGCCCTACGCGGATCCGCTTCAACCTCGACATTCGATTCAGAACCAACGGTTACATACAATTTCTTTTTATCCGGTGAGAAAGTAATATTTCGCGTCCAATGCTGGTTATATCCTTTTCCAGGAAGATCGATTATTTTTTCCGGCGCGCCTTCAGCTTTTGTTTGACCTGTTTTGTAAGCAAAGCGAACAACCGAATCCGTGTTTGCCACATAAAGATAGTTTTCAAGAAACGCCATTCCAAACGGAAGATTAAGATTTTCCGCAAACGTAAATCGCTGTTCGGCGCTTCCGTCTTTATCAGCATCGCGAAGCATTATTATTTTTCCCGTGCCCGCATCAGAAACAAATACGTCGCCATTCGGCGCAACCGTCATCATACGCGGACGCGAAAAATCTCCTTCGGCAAAAATGTTTATCGAGAAACCCTTTGGGAGAAAAAGAATTGCATCATCGGTCCTACGAATTATTTTCGACGGTCGCGCAACACTTTCGGTTGCAAAAGGTTTCGGTAGGTTCGAAGGGCTGATGTTGAAGGTTCGCGCAGGAATTTCACGGACGTTAAAAGGCTTTGCCGACGAAGGCGATTTCTGTTGGCATGCGCCGTTGATTGCAGCAACTCCTACGACAACCAAAATCGCGAAAAGCTTTCGTAAAGGTATTTCCCGCATGTTATCCTCGCCTGAAATGAGTAAGCATCTTTCCCTAATTAGTGAGCATAACGCCTCAAACGTTGCTTCTTCAAGGTCACTCGGCGAGCGGGGAGAAGAACTCGCCCGGGAAGTTTTGATTCAAAGCGGCTATCGGATCGTCTGCACAAATTTCAAAGTTCCGGTTGGAAGAAATCGCCGCGGCGCGGTGATCAATGGCGAAATCGATATCATCGCTTTTGATGAGGATGTTTTGTGTTTCATCGAAGTTAAAACGCGCCGGAGCGATTCACTCGCGGCGCCCGAATCAAATGTAGATTTACGTAAACAAAGGCAGATCATTCGCGCAGCGAAAATGTATCGAAAGATCTTTCATTCGAGTTCGACCTCGTTTCGTTACGATGTTGCAAGCATCGTCTTGAATGATCGCACCGCGCCGAAGATTGAACTATTGAAGAATTTCTTCCGCGAGGAAAAGTTTCGCAAAAATTACTGGTCGAAAGATGAATACCGGTAAATGCGATGCGCCAATTCCCGAAACTTTTTCGAGGTTTCGCCCGTAATAGGTTAAAGTGTTCTAGTAATTCCAAAGCCAAGTCTTGAGAGGAAAAATATGATCCGACGTGTATCGTTTTTTGCACTAATTTCGTTTATTTGTCTGGGCGCATTCGTTCAAGCTAAGGCGCAGCTTCCGCCGATTATCGACCGTGAGCTGATTTTCGGTAATCCGGAAATCGCCGGCGCACAAATTTCGCCCGATGGAAAATTCATCGCCTTTGTAAAACCGCTCAACGATGTGCGCAATGTCTGGGTAAAAACCAAAGATGAACCTTTTAGCGCGGCACGCCCGCTCACTAATGAAAAGAAACGCCCGATCGGCGGATTCTTTTGGAGTCAGGACAGCAAGCGCATTCTTTTCGTAAAAGATAATGACGGCGACGAAAATTTCAATGTCTACGCGGTAAATCCTGCCGATTCGCCGGCAAGCGGAAGCGAAGTTCCGAATTCGATCAACCTGACGAACGCGAAAAATGTGCAGACGCAAATTTATGCCGTTCCGAAAACGGATCCAGACACGATCTATATCGGAATCAATGACCGCGATCCGGCATGGCACGATCTTTACAAAGTTAGTATTTCCAGCGGACAAAAAACCTTGCTGCGCAAAAACGAGGACCGGCTCGCCGGTTGGATCTTCGATAACAAAGACCAGCTTCGTCTTGCGCTTCGCACACCGCCCAATGGAGATACCGAGGTTCTTAAGGTAGATGGCGATAAGTTCACAAAAGTGTATTCGTGTAATGTTTTCGAAGTGTGTAGTCCGATTAGATTTCACAAAGACAACCGACGCGTTTATATGGAGACCAACAAAGGCGATCGCGATCTTTCGCAGTTGGTTTTGTTTGATCCCGAAACCGGAAAGGAAGAATTTGTTGAAGGCGATCCGATGAAACGCGTAGATTTCGGAACCGCAAGTTTTTCTGATCTCAGCAATGAGTTGACTGCAACCACATATACGGACGAGAAAAACAGAATTTATTGGAAAGACAAAAGCTTAAAAAAAGATTACGACCGAATAAGAAAAAATCTGGGAAACACCCGCGAGCTTAATTTCGATTCGACTACGACCGATGAAAACATCTGGCTCATTACTTCATACAGCGATACCGATCCGGGAACGAAGTGGATGTTTGACAGGCGAACGAAAAATCTTACAACGCTTTATAAGTCCCGCGAAAAACTCCCGCGTGAATCGCTCGCTCCGATGACTCCGGTGCGTTACAAATCTTCGGATGGTTTCGAAATTCCCGCGTACCTTACATTGCCGAAAGGTATCGCAGCGAAAAACCTGCCTGCATTGATCGTTCCGCATGGTGGACCTTGGGCGCGCGATAACTGGGGTTACAACGCAGTCGCACAGTTTTTCGCAAATCGCGGTTATGCCGTGCTCTCGCCGAATTTTCGTGGATCAACCGGTTACGGAAAAAAATTCATCGATGCGGGAAACAAACAATGGGGCGATAAGATGCAGGACGATTTGACTTGGGGAGTGAAATATTTGGTCGAACAAGGAATCGCCGATCCGAAACGAGTTGGAATTTTCGGCGGGAGTTACGGAGGTTATGCAACGCTCGCCGGAGTTACATTTACCCCCGATACTTACACCGCGGCAGTTGCTTATGTTGCACCTTCGAATCTGATCACACTTCTCAATTCGATTCCGCCTTATTGGGAGGGCTTCAAAAAAGTGTTTTTCGAACGCATGGGCGATCCATCCACTCCGGAAGGAAAAGCGCAGCTCGAAAGACAATCGCCACTGACGCACGCAGACAAAATTAAAACGCCGCTGATGATTGTTCAGGGCGCAAATGATCCGCGCGTGAAAAAAGCCGAAGCCGATCAGATCGTCGTCGCGCTTCGCGATAGAAAATATCCGGTCGAGTATTTGCTCGCGCCGGATGAAGGTCACGGATTCGCGCGCCCGGTCAACAACATGGCGCTATATGCTTCGATGGAAAAGTTCTTTGCAAAATATTTGGGCGGACGGTATCAGGAGTCTATGACACCGGAAGTCACCAAGCGGCTGAGCGAAATTACGGTTGACGTAAAAACCGTTTCAATGCCGGTGAAAAACGAACCCGTTTCGATGGACGCAAAACCATCGGTTGACGTAACAGGAAAATGGGAAATTCTCGCCGATGCCGGTGGACAAATGATTCCGATTACTCTCGAACTGAAACAAATTGGCGCAGATCTCTCCGGGTCGATGAGCTCACACCTTGGAACCGGCACCATGGAAAGCGGAAAAATCAGCGGCAACAGTCTTGTCGGCACGGTGAAGTTTTCGCTTCAGGGTCAGCAGCTTGAATTGAAAATGGATGGAAAAGTCGAAGGCGACAAGATGTCCGGCTCGATAGAAGCGCCGGGAATTCCGATGCTTTCTTTCTCCGGAACGAGAGCGAAATAGATTCGCATTTTGCGATAAACATAAAAGGCGCCGCGGAAATTTTGCGGCGCCTTTCTTTTTATCGTTTAGTTCTGGGAATCTTCGGATCGGTTACGATCACAAAGTCGCCCAAATCTTCATTGCGGGATTTTTCGAAGTTCGGAAAGCTCTCGTCATAACGAATAGTTACAACCAAAAATCTCGCCTTCCGGGAGTATTTTGCAAGATGCTCGGGCGCGCCAAGTCGGTTTTCGGAATGGAAACTGCCGTTGAGATGAACGATCAAAGCGTGTTTATTCCGCTTCAACGCGTGCGAAATCGAATCCGCCATCGTTGCATCCCAAAGCGTCTGCGAATCCAAAATATTTTGCGCCGAAATGTGCGCCGGAGCTCCGCCGCCGCCTGCGCTCATCAAATTTCGAAACTTGTTTGCATATGCCTCAGAGGAATCGGCGAAGGGCAAGGGCGCCAACCACTCTTTTACATTCCCGGGCAAAATATCCAATGAGTTTCTTCCAAGGCGACTGACGCGATTCACATACCGCCTCGGCGCATTGGCGGCGACTACCGGAAGTCGATTTGCTTTAGCAAATTCGATCAATGGCTTGTAATCAGTCTTGTAATTTCCCCAAGCGCGCGCGCTCGAAATGAAATTCGCTTCATTGATAATGTCCGCGAGATATTCATCCAGGATAGATTGCGTATCGCGCTCAAACATTTCCATCGATAAAACCAATCGCCGCGAATTTCCGTAGCGCTCAAAAGCGCGCTTGAAAATTTCCGCTTCGAGAAAATGCCCGACCGCATCATCATGTTGCTCGCCGAGAAATACAACATCAGTTTGCGCCAGCGCTTCGATGATTGATCCAAGCGACGATGCATTTCCCTTCGCATCAAAGACACGAAAATTTGCATCGGTTATTTGGGTTTGAGAAAAAATCGGATTAGAGAAAATCATCGCAATCAAAAAGATCCAAAGAATTTTGTTCATTTATCGCTCCAAATAAAAAGAGGATGCGCCAAAAATAACGCATCCCCAACTTTCTGTCTATGCACTCAAATTCGGCGCGCTAATTCCTGGAAAAAGTATATCGAAGTCCGGCGCGATACATTCTTCCCGCATCCGGACGCAAAATCGGAAATGGTTGTCCGGTGGAATCAAACTTGTTCACGTTTACATCTTTCGAATCGAACAAATTTTCGATATTGGCGAATGCTTCAAATCCATGAGCGATCCTCTTTGCGCCATAAATATCCACGAGACGAAATGCCGGCGAGGCTTGATCAGCTCGCAAACCGCGATTGGTTAATGAAGATGCTCTCCATCCGGAAAAGAAACTCGCCCGGACGTTTCCGCGAAAACCGAATTTTCGATTGTCGTAAGCAAGCCGAAGAAATCCCTGACTTTTTATCCGCTCAGGAAGATAGTCGTCGGTTACTTTGTCGCGGGCATCCAAATATGTGTAAGCACCCGTCAGCTCAAAGCCCTTGGGAATTTGAATGCCAAAATCAGCTTCTGCGCCTTGAGTGAAAATATTTCGCAGATTCTTATAAATAAAAAGCAAACGAAAGAGTCGAAGATTGTATTCACTCGGATTCAATCCCTGACTCAGCAGGATTCCGTTTCCTTGTGCGGCGGAAGTAAGAAAACCGAAATTCTGTGCTTCGATTAAATTCACTACATCGTTTCGGAAAAAGTTCACACCGAAACGGTAGCTCTTCTTTGTGCTCGAATATTCGGCGCCGACCTGCCATGAGCCCGAATGTTCCGGACGAAGATTCGGATTACCGACAACTTGATAGAAATTCGTCGGATTCAAGAAGCGGTAATACAACTGACCAAGATCCGGCGCACGGTATCCGCGACCCCATGAAGCACGCAGATTAATTCTCTCAGTCGCACGAATATTCAAACCAATCTTTGGCGATACTGCCGAGCCGAATGTTGAGTGATCATCGTAGCGAAGTCCGAGTGTGAGCGCAGCCCAATTTGTAAGGCTGATTTTGTTTTGACCCCAAACTGTGCGCGTATCCGCCTTTTCGCCCGAATCATCCCGCAATCGATTAATTCCTCGATATCTATCTGTTCTCCATTCGCCGCCGAATTGAATGATCTGTTTCTCGCCCCAAATATAGGTCGCGCTCGCATCAACCTGCCCGAAGCGCTGATAAAGATTGTCGTCAGGTAAAGTTCGTCCATCGCTCAGTCTCGTTTTGCCGACTTCATCAAACCTGCTGAAGTAACCGCGAAGCTGAATTACCGCGCGTGAATTCGGAGTCCAATTTCCCGTCAGTCCGTAATTTTGCGTAATGTCCTTTCCATCATCAATCTGAAGATTCGGACGGAAGCCACGCGTTGGATCAGGCTCGCCGATTGAGCGCCCGATCGAGTGTCCGGTATAAACATCGGCAAGCGAAGTCACGTAGAATTCCGGCGAAAATGCATACTTCAACTTTGAAAAATAATTGTAGCGATGAAAACCCGCGCCGGTAGTATCAAAGGTTGTCGGCGTGAGATCGAAGCCGTTGTTTTTGTGTCGATCAAAACTGAAAAATCCGGTGAGTTTGTTTTTTCGAAAACCGAGATCTGCACGCGGGTCGAAAACTCCAAAGTTCCCGCCGGAAATCGAAACGGAACCTTCGAGCGGCTTTTTGGGTTCACGCGTTATCAAATTAACCACTCCGCCGATTGCGTCGGAACCATAGAGCCCGGAAGCCGCGCCTTTCACAACTTCAATTTGCTCAATGCGAGAAGTGGATTGCCGATCGAGATTGATATTGCCGCTCTTGATTCCGCGTGCGGCGATGATCGGAAAACCATCGAGCAGAACCAGCGATTGGCGAGAACCGACTCCCTGTATTTGTTCGGCGGCGACATTCGCGGAAGTTCCCGTATCCGAACCGAGGCGAGTCTGAACGCCCGGCACATCTTTCAGAACTTCACCGACAGATTCATAACCTGTATCGACAATCTGCGAACGGGTCACAACTTCAACTTTTGTATTCAGGCTTTCGCGCAATTCTTCCTGGCGAGAACCGGAGTAAACGGTCGTTTCCGCCTTCAGCGGCGAAATCTCCAAACTGATATCGAGACGGTCAGACGTAACTCGCTGCAACACATTCTTGAAACCATCGGCGCGCACGATGATTTCATATTCGGCGGCAGCGAGTTCCGAGAATTCATAAGAACCACTCGAGTCTGTGGCGACAACTCGTTCCAATCCGGTTGCTACGTTTCTCAACACAACATTGGCGCCGCTGATAACGGCGCCATTCTGATCCTTGATAGTTCCTCTAATTAATCTTTCCTGTGCAATGGCAGAACCAACCATGCACAGCAACATCAAAACGAATACAATTTTTGATTTCATATCTCCCCAAAAATGCAAAAAAAATAACCAAAATTCGATTGTAGTCTATCAGAACGCGCTTTCATCGATTGTGACGATCATCACTCCAATTTTGCCCGTTCCGCCAAAAAATCACTTTACCATTTAATTATTAAACCCGCCTGAATCAATCGCGGACTGGAAGGAAGTATTCCGCGCGAGCGATCAACGATGAATCTCCGATCGAAAAGATTTTTTGCCGTTACGAAGAAAACCGATTTCAGTTTTTCAACTTTGTAATTCGCGGTGGCGTTCCAAAATGTCTGCGCGGAAATCGCGCCGCGTTGACCGTTTGCCGTCGGGTTGATTGTATTAAGATCGTCCGCGAACTGCCTTCCGATGAAATTGTTTTCGATAAAGGTATCGAAGTTTCCGAAAGCATAACCGAGTGATGCATTCAGCAAGTTCTTCGGCGCATATGGCAGGCGGTTTTCCGTAACCGAAACATTTCCGAAACCGGAGATTGAACTGAAACGCACGCCACGAAAATTCGCATCCAATAAATTTGTGTAGGAAGTTTGAAAATAAAGATTGTGTTTCGTCTTAAATAGCGATGCTGAATCGATTCGAGTGGAAAACTCAAAACCTTGATGCAGAGTCTTGCCGCCATTGGTAAATGCCGCGCCGATTCCGCCCGCGATTGATGCCGCGACGATCTGATTTTCATAGTCAGTGCGAAAAACAGTTCCGTCAAACGAAATTCCCTTGATCGGTTGAATGCGAATTCCCGTTTCATAATTCCAACTGCGCTCCGCATCGAGATCCACAACACCGCCGCTATTATTCACAATGTCTTCCGTGCGCGGAGGCGCAAAGCCGCGATGAACGCCCGCGAAAATAGTCGCATTGCGAAAAACATTTAGCGTAATGCCGAGCCCCGGAATCACTTCAGTCATTTCGGTTTCGCCGCGAGCATCGTTAAGACGATTTAGTCTTCCGAACTTAATCCGTTCGATGCGTAAGCCCGGAGTAAGCGCGAAGCGTTTCCAGATAAATCGATTCTGAACGAAACCCGAAATCGCGGAATTTGTGCGGCGATTATTTTCCGCGATCAAGCCATCGCGCGAATTCGGAAGATCGCCATTTTTCTGCAGGCGTTCTTGAACTTCCCTGTGAAAGCGTAAACCGATATGAAGTTCATTTCGAATATCGCCGAGGCGAAATTGCGTAGTGAGTTTAGGTTCGATGCCGAAAGTCCTGTAATCGCGGAGGCGTCCTTGATTTCCGCAAGTCGTATTGAGATCAATCATCCCGCGGCAATCCGGATCGCTGCCTAAGCGATTCGGTCTTTCGTTTGAATTCGAAGATTGTCGCCACCAATCGCGCGAGAAATAATTTGTGTAAGCATTGGTTGTGATGCTCGTTTTCGCGCTGAGAATTGCGGTGTGCTGAAGTGTAATGCCGGTGCGAAAGCCCTGGAAGGAATCGTTTCGAAAAGGATTCTGTCGCGCATTTTGGCGAAATTCGCTTTCAGTCAAACCCGAATAGGTCACGCGCGAATCTTCATTGAAGTAACTCAGTTTCGCGGTCAGTATATTGCGGCTGTTCAGTGTTTGAACAATTTTTGTACTCAGGTCATTCAGACCCGAACGCGTGTTTTCGCGTGCGCCCGCGCCTTGTTTGCGCGAAAAATTTACGATAAATCCGGTGCGACCAAACGTTGCGCCGTAGCTCGCGCTTCCATTGAAAAAATCACGATTGCCGCCGATTAGTTTGAGCGAGCCTGTTGGCTTTTCCGGTGGATTTGGTGTGATGTAATTTACAACTCCGGAAACCGTAACCGGTCCGTACTCGATCTGACCCGAACCTTTCAAGACCTCGATGGATTCAAATCTCTCAACCGGCGGATGATAGTAGGAAGCATTGTCGCCATAAGGCGCATAGGCGAGCGGAATTCCATCTTCAAGAAGAAGAATTTTCGAGGAACGTGTCGGATTTGTTCCGCGAATTCCGACATTCGGACGCAGCCCGAAACCTTCTTCATCGCGCACGTTCAAACCGGAAACTTTCCTCAACGCCTCCGAAAAATTCGCCACCCGCGAATTCTCGAGGCGCTCGCGATCAATTCGCGCTACCGATCCGGGAATTTCCGTAAGAGCTTCATCGCCTCCCGCCAAATAATTTACATTGACGGAAATTTCTTCGACGATGAGTTTCGGTTGAAGTTCGAAAACGAAAAACTTCACGGCGCCGATCGCAGTTCTCTTCGAGGCGAACCCATCGGCGCTTACTTCGAGGAATTCCGCCGACGAATTCGCTTCCAGCGCAAATTCACCTCTGGAGTCTGTCGTTACAGTCCGCAAAATTTCATTTCGACGCGAAATCGCGCGCACCTTTGCGCCAACGATTAACGCGCCGGTTTCATCCGCAATGCGTCCGCGCATTACAACCGGCGTCTGGGAAAAAACTGAGACGACCAAAAACAACGTTGAGACAATCCCAACCCATTCCAATCTGTAACGCATAAGATCTCTCTAAGCCTGTAGATGCGCTTCGACGAACCACAGAAGTTTATCGACGCTGCGCGAAACTTCGGTCAAAACATCGGCGGTATCTTTGTCTTCGAGCTTGTCTGTTTCATCAATACCTTCACGAACGCTTTTTCCAAACTGCGCCAGCGCGTCCGAAAGCGCTTCAACGTGAGACGCGCCTTCCGAAATCTCATGCGGATATTCTTTCAACGTACTTTTCTCCGCCGCCAAGCGGACTGTGCCAAGTGCAATTCCGCCCAGCGTAGTGATTCGCTCCGCGATTGTGTCCGTATGCGCTTCGATTTCCGTCGCGACCTGATCAAAGAGTTCATGAAGCGCGATAAAATTCATTCCCTTCACATTCCAATGCGCCTGTTTCGCCTGCGATTTCAAATCCGCCGCATCGGCAAGACGCGCATTCAATATCGCCACGATTTTTTCGCGGTTTTCTTCGGGAAGATCGATCTTGGTTTTATGTAAATTTGTAAGTGCTTTTTTTGTGGTTGGCATTATTGACTCCTTTTACGAAAATGAAAGTCATTTTCAACTAGAGAATAAAACGATGCGCTAACGATGTCAAACGATGAACGGATCGAATGCGAACAGCCGCTATTTTGGGTTGTTTTCGGTTCGGAAAGGACTATTCGCCAGCGAGAATCTGCGCGGCGAGGAGCGGAATCATCAATTCATGGTGACCGGTGATTGCATAAGAACGACCGGCATTGTTGGCGGTAGGACGTTTCAGAACATTTAAGGTCGGACGATAGCGTTGGATAAAATCGAAATTCGCGGTGGTGAAATCTTCCAAAGGAAATCCCAGATTTCGCGTGACCGTTACCGCTTTGAGAAAAATTTCCGGCAGCATTACGGCGGAACCGATATTTAAATAAACGCCGCCGCCATTCAATTCCCTAACCAGCGAACACATCAATTTGAAGTCGGTGTGAGAAGCTGCACCGAGCGCGGCGCCGCTAGCGGAAGCATGAAAGTGACCGATATCCGCGCCGATGGTTATGTGTGATGTAAATGGAATTTTATTCGCGTATGCCTGGCAAAGCAGCGATAGGTTTTCGTGTTTCGGTTTCAATGAAGAAAGATGTTTTCCGAGCGCTTCGCCGAGACCGATGGAATTCTCGTAGGCGAATTTGCTTGCGGCATTAAGAATTTCTCCGGTTTCTTTTGCCGCTCCGAAATCGCCCGCGCCTAAGCTCGCATCAACGTCTTCGCTTGTAAATCCGACCATAGCAATTTCCGAATCATGGACAAGTACCGAACCATTTCCGGAGATTGCATTTACAAATCCGCGCTTCATCAACTCAACGAGAATCGGCGCCAGACCGCACTTCACAACGTGACCGCCGATTCCCCAGATGATCGGTTTTCCAAGTTTATGCGCGCGGCGGATTTGCGCGGCGAGATCGCGCAGGGATTGAACGGCGAGAATATCCGGAAATTTTTCGAGAAAAGATTTCAGAGAATCATCGGGCGCGATCGCTTTGGCAAAATCACTTACCGTCACTTTGCTCGGACGCGTTGCGAGTTCGTAAGTTTTGATCTTTTCGAAATCAGTCGGCTCGATTTCGTAGATGGAATTTCCGCTCATTTCGGATTCATTCTACACAATCGTTTTGATAAGACAATTTTTGATGATCTTCAATTCTTCAATAGAGAATCGGATGCGCGCCGCCGCGACTGTGGTCTTTGGTCGCTTCATATTTTTGGCGATCATTGTGATAAAGCACGATGTGTTCGCCTTCATAGCGGACGACATTCGAAACGCGTTCGAAATTTTTCGTATGTTCGCCGATGAGAAATGCGCCCGGCTCATAGCCTACAACCATTCCGGCAGCGTAAATAAATCCGCCCTGATCGAAAATAGTTCCCGCATATTGATTCGCAGCGACCGCGATATCGGGCGAGTAATTCCCATCGCGGTCTTTTTGGCGATCAGGTCGAGCGATGAAGACTATGTAGTTCGAGTATTTGGTTTTCGAACGATATTTGTATTTCCGAGCGATCTTGAAAAGCTCTTCGAAACCGCGGTCAATCGCCGCGAGCATTTCTGACGAAGGCGAAGTTACGGCGAAAATCTTCACGCCGCGTTTTGTCTTGGTCGAATATTGAAATTGATCGCGCGAAATTCTTTCGGCTTCGATCCGCGCCGCGGAAATTCGCGATTGGGCGTTTACATTCGCGACGCCAACCGCAAGCAAAAATGTGACGATAAATAACCCGATCAGAAGCAAGAATTTGATTGATTGCATTTGGCTGTTCATTTAAACAATATACCTTTCCGCAGCTTTGATGCGCGAGTGAGATGTGAGGGTGTATTTGGCATCAGCGTTAGTTCGACGCCTTCAGCGTCGGAATACATCTTCGATCCATCCAGGGGTGACACTCGCTTCGCTCGTTTACCCCCTGGCTATTTTCTTCGTCGCTTTCAGCGACAAGACAGAGAAAGATTGATTTAGG
>DAITAB010000207.1:0-4480 GCA_036824525.1 Pyrinomonadaceae bacterium | reverse complement strand
ACTGCCCGTAGGTCCGTGGCACACACTACAATAAATGTCATAGCGACTCTGCCCACGATCGATAAGCTCTTTTGTAACCGGTATCGGAAATTCCTCAATATCATTTGGAAAACTCGCCGCCACGGTGTTTCCCGAAGGATCAATAACGGTTGCGACCGCCGTGGGCGCTGCCGAAGTTTCTTTCTTGCCGGTGTAAAGAGCTTTATCCTCACGCAAATTTCCCCGTGCTATGGTTCCATCCGGATTCTCGCGCGATGAGCGTCCATCGGAAAAAAAGTCGCTCTTCTTATAAACCTTGTAGCGCGGTTGATCTTGCATGTCATAACGACACGCTGTCGTAAAAGAAAAAAATAAAAGTACCAAAGAAAAAATGGATGTCGTCCGTCTCATTCTTACTTTTTCGCTTTTACTTTTTCTTTCCGCAAGCTGTTTATTCCTCAACATCAAAGACCTCCTGCGGATCGAGGGTCTGCATAAATTTTTTCGTTTCGGTGTAGTCAAATTTTGGATCCGACTTTTCAATCACAAGGAAAAACTTCTCGCGTGTAGCAAGTGCAAAACGCGGCACGTTAAAAACCGGATGATAGGGCTGCGGAAGTCCGTTGAGTAACAGCATTCCGAAAACGGCGGTAAATGCCGCGAACAAAATCGTCAACTCATAAGCCGGCGGAATAAAAGAAGGAATGCTTATATGCGGACGTCCCCCGACAATAATCGGATAATCAAACCAATGGGTGAAAATCTGCAGCGCGAGCCCGGAAAGTAATCCGGTTATTCCGCCGCCCAAAATAAGAAACGGCAATACAGAGCGTTTGATTCCCAATGCTTCGTCAATTTCATGAAGCGGAAATGGTGAAAACGCGTCAGTTTTTTTGAAACCAGCATCGCGCACTCTTCGTGCGGCATCAACCAACTCGGTTGCCGAATCAAACTCCGCCATCAATCCGTAAATTTGCTTTTCCATAATCTACAAAGAAATGTTTGCAACCGCCGGCTGCTGGCAAACGGCGATGACATGGATGAGTTGCCCGAAATACCGAATGCGGGCATTAACCCAACGGTTGCAATACAAGCTCCAAGAAACTAAACCTTGTCGTAAGCTTCTTCCACGCCAAGAACGTTCTCGTCGAAATCCTGTTGATGCCCGTGAACATTCGCTTCCGGCAAAAGCGTTCGCACTTCGAAAATCGAAATCATCGGCAGGAACCTTACGAAGAGATAAATCAAGGTAAAGAAGAAACCGATCGTGCCGAGAAACATCGAGTAATCAAAGACAGTCGGCGAATACATCGCCCATGCCGCCGGTATAAAGTCTCGGTGCAAACTCGTAACAATAATTACAAATCTTTCCAGCCACATTCCAATACTCACAACAATCGAAATCAGGAACAGTGCAATCTCACTCTCGCGAAAACGCTTGAACCACAGAAGTTGAATCGAAAGCATATTGCACAAAATCAACAACCAGTACGACCACCAATACGGACCGGTCCAGATGCGATTGCTGATCATATAAGTTTCGTAAGTATTCGCGCTGTACCAACCGAAGAATGCTTCCATCGCATATCCGTAGCAGACAATCAATCCGGTCGCGAGCATCACTTTACCCATATAGACAAGGTGTGTGTGGGTAATGAAATCCTGCATGTTGTACCAATGGCGCAAAGGAATACACAAAATCAAAACCATCGCGAAACCGGCGAAGATCGCACCGGCAACAAAATAGGGCGGAAAAATTGTGGCGTGCCAACCGGGAACGATTCCGGTCGAGAAGTCGAATGACACGATCGAGTGAACGCTTAACACGAGAGGTGTCGAAATTCCCGCGAGAATCAGATATGCAATTTCATAACGATGCCAATGTCGGGCTGATCCCCGCCAACCCCAAGAAAGAAGCCCGTAAACGAATTTGAAGAATTTATTTTTCGCGCGGTCGCGCAAAGTTGCGAGATCAGGTATCAAACCGACGTACCAAAATAAAGCAGAAACGGTGGCGTAAGTCGAAACCGGAAAAACGTCCCACATCAGCGGGCTGCGAAATTGCGGCCACATTCCCATCGTATTCGGATATGGAAACAGCCAATAGGCGAGCCACGGGCGTCCCGTATGTAAAAGCGGAAACATTCCCGCGCAGGCTACCGCGAAAAGAGTCATCGCTTCCGCAAAACGGTTGATCGAGGTTCGCCACTTTTGATTCATCAAAAGCAAAATCGCGGAGATAAGAGTTCCGGCGTGGCCGATTCCGATCCACCAAACGAAATTGATAATGTCGAATGCCCAGCCGACCGGTTGGTTGTTTCCCCAAATTCCGATTCCCTTCGAGACCAAATAAACGACCGTGAATAAAAGAAGCTGCGCGATCATAAAAGCGATCGCAAAGCCGATAAACCAGTGGAACGGCGTTTTCTTTTTCAGCGTAACGTCACTGATTTTATCCGTAACGGTGGCGTAGCTGTGTTCACCTTTTACCATCGGCGGATAAATTTTCCGCTGAATTGATTTTAGGTCCGGGACTTTTTCTAACTGTTCCATACTCTCTTAATCCAAAAAACTAATGAGCGGATTCGGCCGATGTTCCTTCTTTAGCTTTGCCGGGAATATTCTCGTAAACCTCAAAAGGTTTCGGTTCAATATAGTCCGGCATGTTTTTATTTTGATTTTTTAACGCCGCAAGATATGTCGTGCGCGGTTGAGTGTTGAGCTCATTCAGCAACGAATAATTGCGATGATCTTTCTTCAATTTCGCGACGCGACTGTTTTCATCATTGACGTCGCCGAACACGATCGCATCAGTCGGACACGCTGCCTGACAAGCTGTGACAACTTCTCCGTCGCGAACTTTTCTTCCGTCTTTCTCAGCTTCGATTCGCGCCGCCGAAATTCTTTGAGTGCAATACGTACACTTTTCCATCACCCCGCGGCTGCGCACCGTTACTTCCGGATTGCGCATCAATTTGTATTGCGGCGTGTTCCAATCCTGATAAAGAAGGAAATTGAATCGTCGCACTTTGTACGGGCAGTTATTCGAACAATAACGAGTTCCCACGCAACGGTTGTAAACCATGTCGTTCAAACCTTCGGCGCTGTGAACCGTTGCATGCACCGGACAAACGGTTTCGCATGGAGCTTGCTCGCACTGCTGACACAAAAGCGGTTGGAAATGAAGTCCGGTCGGAGTGTTCAAATCATCACCGGTGTAATAGGCATCAACGCGCATCCAATGCATTTCACGACTGCGTTCCACCTGTTCTTTTCCGACCACGGGAATGTTGTTTTCCGATTGACACGCGAGAACGCACGAATTGCAGCCGACGCAGGAATTGAGATCGATCGTCATTCCCCAACGGTGATTCGTTTCGTAAAGCTTTTGGAAATCTTCACGCGGATACATCGTGTTTGGATATTCGTCGTGTTGATGTCCCATCGTCGGGTTCTGCTCAAATTGCTCAACGTCCCACACGCGCAAAATATCGCGGTCGTCTTCCATGTTGAAGTGTGTCTGCGTTGAGGCAATCGTCGCCTGCTCACCGGTTCTTGTAATGTCGCCGGAGGTAAAATACATCGAATCGCTTCGCCTGATATCGTAGGCGTTGTAACCGAGATCATTCCCAACTCTTCCCGCGCGCTTGCGCCCGTAGCCAAGAAAAATTGTAACTACATCGTCAGGTTGTCCCGGCTGAATCCACATCGGCACCGGTTTATCGATCGCCACTCCGTTTACCTTTAAAGTGGCGAGATCGGAAAAGAGATTTCCGCCTTTGGTGTTAATAAAAGCGCTTCCCTGTTCGCCGCCGGCCTGTTCATTTGGATCGCGCCCTGATTGGTTGATTCCGAGTTTCAAGGCGGTCGTCGGACTTATCAGCGCAACGTTATCCCAGGTAATTTTTGTTATCGGATTTGGAAGTTCCTGAAGCCAACCGTTATTCGAAAACCGACCGTCATAAACCGAAGGATCGGGCAGAATCGTAACTTCCAAACTTCCTCCGGCGACCGGTTTTGTTTCAGGCTGACTTAAAAATGCCGTGCTGACCGAAACACTTTTCACCGGTAAAGCGCTTCCCGCGACAACACCATCGTGAATTGATCTTCGCCACTTCTTTTCGAAGTCAGCTTCCAGCGCTGAACCCTTCGCGCTCCAATTCGCGCGAACCAGATCGTAATCATTTTGTTCGTAGCGGTCTTTGGCGAAAAGCTGAAGGAATTCGTGTGCGCTTTTTCCGTCGTAAAGAGGTTTGACTAAAGGCTGAACGATTGAAACTGTGCCGTCGTAGGCGCGAGCATCACTCCACATTTCGAGGAAGTGCTTCTCCGAAATGTGCCAATGACAATATTCCGAAGTTTCGTCCTGATATCTTCCAAGATGTACTCGAAGAGGAATTTTCTCCATGCGCTCGCCGGAAAGTTTCATGTCCGCAGGCGCGTTGTAAACCGGATTTCCGCCGATGATCGCAAGTATTTTCACCGCGCCGCCGTCAATTTC
>DAITAB010000206.1:0-4482 GCA_036824525.1 Pyrinomonadaceae bacterium | reverse complement strand
CCGGTTTCAAGCCCAAATCAAAAGCGAATTCCCTTGAGGGCAAGCAGTTCAAAAGAAATTGCGACTCCGAATCGATTTGCGGAAGAGGCTTCGGCGCATTTTCGTCGATTCGGTTTTCGATCAGAAAATGGCTTCCGAAAATTTCATTTAAACCGCTCAAACGAAAAAATCTTTCGTCTCGACGGATTCTCGCGATCGTGCGGTTTCGCGTCATCAGATAAAAAACGCAGTCAAACTTTGCGCGGCGGATTTCCAGCGAAAGCTTAGTCAAAGCCAAAGGCATCCCGATTTTGGATAAGTTAGTCGGATATGAAAGCCAATCATCGATCAGACCATTTTCGGGAAGAACATTTCGCGCAAAAACATAATGCGGATTTCGCGCATCAACATTCGTCAAAAACGTCAGCTTCGCATTTGGGAAAGCTTTTCTTATCGACCATAGCGCCGGCAGCGCAACCAGAGTGTCGCCCAAATGTCCGGTACGAAAGATAAGTATTTTCTTAAAATCAGTAATGTCTCTCAAAGCCGGAAATGTATCTTTTCGAAAGTTTTTCTTCGCGCAAAAACCGAAGCGTCAGGAATGAAATTCCCTTGCGAAAGAAGAATTCCAGCGACTGAAAACAAAATCTTCGGCTCGCTTTAATTCTGCAAGGTCAATCGATAAAGCGCAATGTAGTTTCGCGCCGCGTGTTGCCAGGAGTTATCTTCCAGCATCCCGTTTCGCTGAATTCGCGCCCAGGTTTCGGCGTCGTAATAAGCGAAAAGGGCTTCGTAGATTTTCCCCAGAAATATATCGGCGCTGAATTCATCGAACTTAAAGCCATTGCCAATACCCGTAACGCGATCGTACTCCCAGACCGTATCGTCTAATCCGCCGACGGCACGAACAATTGGAACAGTGCCGTATCGCAGACTGTACATTTGGTTCAGTCCGCAAGGTTCAAACCGCGAAGGCATCATAAAAATATCGGCGCCGGCTTCGATAAGATGCGCGAGCGGCTCATTGTATCCTTTGTAAATTCCAACCCGATGCGGAGCGATATCGCGTAAACGCTGCAAAAAATTCTCGTGCTCTTCCGCGCCGGAACCGAGCGCGATGAAAAATCCGCCGCTTTCGATTATCTCGAAGGCAACTTGCTGAATAAGATCGAAACCTTTTTGCGGTGTAAGCCGCGAGACATTGGCGAAAATCGGTCGATCAAGTTCTTCGGGAAGAAAAAACGTATTGAGTAGCGCGCGTTTGCACTCGCTTTTTCCCGCGAGATTGTCGGCATTGAAATGCGCCGGCAGCAGCGGATCGGTTTCCGGATTCCAAACGTCGTAATCAACTCCGTTAGTGATACCGATTAAGCGGTCGCTTCGCGCGCGCAAAAGCCAATCGAGACCATAACCGCCATCGGGAGTTTGAATCTCTTCCGCATAGCGCCGACTTACGGTGGAAATCATGTCGCAAGTCGTGAGTCCTGCCTTCATCGCCGATGCTGCACCATTTGATAAAAACCATTCCCGATCTCTTTCGCTTCCAAAACCCAAATCCCATAACTCGCCCGCACCGAAAATGCCCTGATATGAAAGATTGTGAATCGAAAAAACGGTGCGCACATTTCGAAAATACGAATCCCAAATTCTACGCGAAGCAATTTCCGCTGCGGCAAATCCGCAATGCCAATCATTTAGCTGAACGATATCCGGTGGAGCGCCCAGTCGCTTGAGCAATGCGAGCGCCGCATGACAGAAAAACGCGAACCGTTCATGGTCTTCGCGAAAACCATATATTGAACTTCGAAAAAAATACTCGGGCGCGTGAATTAGAAACGTAGGAGATCCATTGGCATCGCTATAGAGAACTTCGGCTCTATAATCGGTGCCGCGCCAATCGACCCACAAGTCATCGAGGGCGACTTGTTTGATCAATTTCGCGTCTGTCTGTTTATAGAAAGGAGTTATGAGAAAAGCATCTTCTCCAATCTGTCGAAGCGCTTTCGGCAAGGCACCGGCAACGTCCGCGAGTCCGCCCGTTTTTGAATATGGAATCGCTTCAGAAGAAAGAACCGCTATGCGCATAGGAAGTAATAAAAGCTGATCAAGTGAAAATGGAGAACGAAAGCCGCTTTTCTGCTTACAATTCTCCATTCTCAACTCTCCATTGAATAGTAATTAGGTTTGCATCGAAGACAGAAATTCCGCATTCGCCTTGGTCTTTCCAAGTCTTTCCAAAACAACTTCCATCTGTTCAACCGGCGAGAGCGGATTCAGAACTCTACGCATAACCCAAATACGATTGAGATCTTCTTTCGAAAGAAGAAGTTCTTCTTTCCGCGTTCCGCTGCGCTGCAAGTCGATTGCCGGGAAAAGTCGTTTATCGGAAAGCCTTCGGTCGAGATGAATTTCCGAGTTACCGGTTCCTTTGAATTCTTCGAAGATTACATCGTCCATTCGAGAACCCGTATCGATCAGCGCGGTCGCAATGATCGTGAGACTTCCGCCTTCTTCGATATTGCGCGCGGCGCCGAAAAATCTCTTCGGACGCTGCAATGCATTGGAATCAATACCGCCGGAAAGAATTTTTCCGCTCGGCGGAACGACGGCGTTATGCGCACGAGCGAGACGTGTAATCGAATCAAGCAAAATCACGACGTCGCGTTTGTGTTCAACCAGACGTTTGGCTTTTTCGATAACCATATCGGCAACCTGAACGTGGCGCGTAGGCGGTTCATCGAAGGTTGACGAAATTACTTCGCCGCGAACCGAGCGCTGCATGTCGGTAACTTCTTCCGGACGTTCGTCGATAAGCAAAACGATCAAGGTGACTTCCGGATGATTTACCGTGATGGAATTTGCAATCGTCTGAAGAAGCATCGTCTTACCGGTTCGAGGCGGCGCAACGATCAAAGCGCGCTGACCTTTACCGATCGGTGTGACGAGGTCGATAACCCGCGCCGCGATATTTTCCGGCGAAGGAGTTTCCATCTTCAATTGTTCGTCGGGATAAAGCGGAGTGAGATTATCGAAAAAGATCTTTTCGCGGGAATGTTCGGGCGCTTCGAAGTTGATTGCTTCAACTTTAATCAACGCAAAATAGCGCTCGCCTTCTTTCGGCGGACGAATTTGTCCGCTGATAGTATCGCCGGTGCGTAAATCAAACTTTCGAATTTGCGAGGGCGAAACGTAAATGTCGTCGGGTCCCGGAAGATAGTTGTATTCGGGAGCGCGAAGGAATCCAAAACCGTCGGGTAATGTTTCCAAAACTCCTTCGGAGAAAATGAGTCCGCTTTTTTCCGTTTGGGCGGCGAGAACTTTGAAAATGAGCTCTTGTTTTCTCATTCCCGAAGCGCCTTCAACTCCGAGTTCTTTTGCAATACCGGTGAGTTGCGAAATCGACATTTCTTTAAGCGCGGCGAGATTGAGAGTGCCGCCCTTTTCGACTGTCTTGTAGTCGGACCGCTGATCGGCTTCGCCGGAGCGTTCGGATGTTTCGCCGGTTTCCGGAGATACGTCCATTGCTTCGCCGCTGCCATTTTCGGCAGGAAGTCGCGAATGCTTGCTGCGCGTGGTTTTTGTTACCATATTATTTTAAATCTGATTTCTTTAAAAATCTTCCGATCGATTTCGGATCGGGTTGTAGTGTTATTGAATTGGGTCACGATAAAAGCAATCGCTTCCAATGAACCGCTTTTTGGCAAAGTGTATATGGAAAGTGCTTTGGGGTGCTCTAAGGTGCAAAAGCCCTAACTTTCTCAAACGCTGAGTTTCTTGAGAAGGCTAATTATTACCCGACTCTCTGCAAGAAATCAACCTAAAAATTCAGTTTTCGCAACGATTTTTGAAGAGTCCAGGTATCTTTCTAACCGCGCAGGGCGCTCGCGATTTCGCTCCAAAGCGTCTCTCTTCCCATTCCGGTGACCGATGAATAATTGATTAAGTTCGCGCCCGGAAAGCTTTTCGCGAATTCCCTATGTCGGTTCTTAAGCTGAGTGAATGAAAGCTTATCTGCCTTAGTTGGAACAATTACAGTCGGAATTTCTTGATGTCGCAGCCAATTGAAGAGTTGCAAATCGAGCTCCGTAGGCGCATGTCTGGAGTCAACAAGTTGGACCGATAGAACCATCTCTTTTCTCTCTGCAAGATATTCTTCCGCGAGAATTCGCCATTCTTCGCGCATCGCCTTCGAAACGCGTGCGTAACCATATCCCGGCAGGTCAACAAAATAAAACGAATCATTGACCAAAAAGAAATTAATACACTGGGTTCGACCGGGAGTATTGGAAGTTTTTGCGAGCTTCTTACGCTGGAGAAGCGAGTTGATTAGACTCGACTTTCCAACATTTGACCTACCCAAAAACGCGATCTCGCTCCGCAGGTCGCGCGGAAAATCCTTTCGCGAAAATGCACTTTTGATAAATTCAGCGGAGGTTACTTTCAAGATGGACTAATACCCGCGAGAAGAATTTCCGCCGAGAATTCCAATCTCAGCGCACCTAA
>DAITAB010000042.1:0-14526 GCA_036824525.1 Pyrinomonadaceae bacterium | reverse complement strand
CGAACTTTTGAAAGCAAGATGGTGCCGATCAAGCCGAATAAAACCAAGGGCGCAAAGACCGCGAGTCTTGGAGAAATTTCTCCACTCAAACCGAATTGTTCAAAAGCATTCGAAACTAAAACAAACACGAGCCACGCCAAAACTGCACCGCCGATCTTCAACATTCTTCCTTTCCTACTGAGCGACAAGGCAAACGGCGCGGTAAAAAGACAGATCACGAGTGGAAGAATCAAGGTCGCATATTTCGACTCGAGCGCGATCGAGAATCGTCTCCTTTCAACAACTGAAGCGCTCCGCTCTATGTATGCACGGATCTCGCTCGAATTAAGATGACTCGGCTTTTTGACCAATTGAATAAATGGATTAGTCGGCTCCAAGAGATTTCGATCTTTCTCCGCAACCTCATCGAGAGTTGCGACTCCATCGTTCCAGGAAATCTTTTTCACCGTGCCTTCAAGCGCCACCTGATTTTCTTTCCAGCTTCCGCTCTCCGCCAAAATCAGAGACGACAATTTTGAATCCGAATTCATTTCATAAACGAAAATCCTTCGCAGTTGCGGAGTCGTAGAGGCAACAACTTCGGCGCCGGCTGTCTCGAATGAATAAATTCTTCCGTCTGCCGAAACCCAATTCTTTCCGTCTTTCACTGCAACCGCACCTTTGTTTCGAATAATTGTGCGCAGCGAATCTTGTGTGCGATTCGTGGATGGCAAAATGTATTCCTGAATCAACCAATTGAAAATGCCAAACGCAAACATCAGCGCAAAACACGGAAACAAAAGTCGGTAAACACTGTTGCCGCTTGCAGTCCAAGTGACCAATTCATTTTGCCGGGACTTGATGGCAAAAGTAGCGATCATCGCGATCATCAGCGCGGTCGGTGCAAGCTGTAAATATACGAATGGTACGAGGTAAATGAGATATGCGATAAGTAGATAAATTCCATCGCTCATCGCGCCGGCGAATTTCCAAAGCTCAAACGCAGTGAAAACGAAATAGATCGCGCCGATGAATCCGAGTGTCAATAAAAGATAGCGAATAATGCTGGTGACAATATCAAAATCGAGAATTCCCGTAGAGAGAGTCGAAAAATAATTTGGTTCGGTCTTTTTGCCGCGTCTCGGGAAAAAATTGGGAAGGCGTTTGAGAAATTGATCGGTTATTCCAAATGAAAAATTGTGTCCGGAAAAAAACCAAGTGATCGCGAGTATGCTCAATGCAATCGGGAGCATCGCCGAGAAAGCGACGCTGATGTAATTCGTTCGTGCCAACTGTTCGCCGAAAAAAGAAGTCAGGTAATAAAAAATGAGTGTGATCAGCGCGAGGAGCAAACCCTGACCGCGTCCGCCGCGATTGAATCGGAGCACGAGCGCCGCGCCCAATAATGCAAATATAATCGGCGAAAGCGACATGGAAATTCTTCGATACCACAGAATATCCGATTCAATTTTTTCGCTTCCGCTGCGCGTTTTTGATAATTCCGAAAGCTCGCTGAGCCCCATTTCTTCCGGCGAAGTATTTGTTTTTGAGAGCTTATCGATCAGCTCCCCGCGACGAGTTTGAATCGCCAGACGCAAATCTTCGACTTTTTCGGAAGACAAAACGGAAACGGGATTTTGCGTCTTGATGGTAGTGACTATTGCACGACTCAAAACCAGTTCCGAATCGTCGTCCTTAAAGTCGATTCTTCCGTCTTCGGCGGTGATGACGCGTAAACGCCCGGCTTTGTCGTCGTTGTTGACGATAAATAAATTCTTCCAAGTGCCTTTCGAGATGTCGCCATCTTTGACGTAAATCGTGTAGCCGAAAATGTCGGTATTAAAAACACCCGGCTCTAAAGGTGACTCGAGTTTGAAAATCGCGGTCTGCAAAGCAACACTTCGAACAATTTTCGCGGCATATGGAACGCCTCGCAAATTAATAACAAAAGCAAAAGCAGAAAGCGCGATCGCAATCGTCATAATCGGTAACAAGATTTGTAGATTCCCGATTCCCGATGCGCGCATTGCGATGAGCTCGCTATCGCCTTGTAATTTGGATAGCCCGACAATTACTCCAATCAAAATCGCCACCGGACAGGTAAACGCGATCACGCTCGGAACCAGTGCCAGGGTGAGCTGCCATACGAGACTCGCAGGAAGAAATGCACTGAAAAAGATATCCGAGTAGCGACTCGCCTGCTGCACAAATAGAATCACGCTCAGCAGCAACCACGAAAAAAGAAGATATGGCGCGATCGTGCGAATGATATGCAAAAAGATTTTCATTCCGGAACGAGCCATCACTTTCTTGCCCTCTATCGCGAAGCAGTGAGCGTCTCTTCACTCATGAATTCCCTTCCGAGAATTTGTGCGATTATTTTCTTATAAAAGCCGGACAGTATTCCAAGCGACTCAGTGGTTCGCCCGAAGCTTTCAACATATCGCGAAGGCGAACTTCGCAATGCGGCAAAGTGCATTTGTCGCTCCTGACTGCTAAGACGTTGATTCCGATTTCCTTTTTCACATCCCGTACAAACGTGACGCAAATCGGGAAGCAAAAACGCATCTTCGCTCTCTTCAATTTCGCGTCCGCACAAAGAACACACTTCCCAGTTCGGAAGAAATCCCGTAAGTTGCAAAAGCCAGACTTCGAAATAGGCTATCAAAGCATCCAGGTTTTCCGGTTTTTCAGCCGCAGTCTCAAAGCAAATCTTCGCCATCCCAAAGAGTCTTACATTTGCTTCATTCGGCGGCGCGAAATTCTGCAAGAGATCTACCAGGTAACTGGTCTTCTTAAAAAATGTGGGATTTCCGGCGGATGAAAAAAAGGATTTGTGAAGATCGATCCTTCGGATGCCTACAAGTTCACGATCCTCTTTTTGAAAGTATTCAACGGTCGCGATACTAAGCGGCTCGAGCGAGCCGCCAAACTTGCTTTGTAATCGGCGGGCGCCTTTTGCAACGCCACGGACAAGTCCCTGTTGCTCGGTAAGCAACACAACAATTTTGTCCGCATCGGCTAGCGGATAAGTTCTAAGTATCAAAGCTTCGGATTCTACTAATGGCATGATTTACCACGGAATAAAATATAGAATCCATGCGAGAGCGAGACTAATGAGGACAAACTGTAAGAATACTTTCAGTCCATACTTTACTTTCGTACGCGCATCTCCCGACGAAAACACGGCGAATGCGATACCGACGAAAAGCGCGAAGAGGACAAGATAAATAATATGAATCATTGTTTTCGTTTTTGAGCTAGATCAAATGCATCCAATGCCGCAAGATAATTCAAAAGCCCCGAGACCTCTAAAAACCTTCCGCTATATTCAAAGATTGCCGATGCCGCGGCGGCGCTCGTCTTACCCGAACCGGTAATCAAACTCAACAGAAATCCGAGCCCGTTTCCTAAACGCGAAAAAATATTCAATAAAGAAAGCAGCATTCCGTCAGTAAAACTATGTCCCGGATATCCGTCGCCGCCGCCCACCATTCCTACCAAAAACATAAGCCAAACAACGCCACCGATTAGGAATCCGCGTTTCCAGTGACCGGACATTACATGACCCGCGCCCGGGAAAAACCAAGACACCAAGCCAACCAACCATGACTTTTCTTCCATCAATCAAACTCCCCGAAAAACTCTTCCCAACAAATAATCATCCGCGAATAACCTTACCATTTTCGCCGCGAAATTCTTATCGAAATGTCTTGTCAATAGAGTAAGTACTGTTTTCGAAGCTTGCGAAAATCCTCGATCGGTTTTTGCCATGAATCCACAATCGAATCCAAATCCAAACCGAATTCAATCTGCCGACGCGTTTCGATCGTGCCTTGAATTACATCAAAAGGATTTCGGTCGTAAACATATTCGTAAGGCGGTTCTTTCCATTTGAAATCGTTCGGATACATTTCGATGATCGTCCTTAGCATCGCGATTCCGGTTTTGACCGATTGAAATTTCGCACGATCAACTACGTGTAAGAAAACTCCGCCGCATTGTTTACCGGCATGCTTCTGAAAAGTTGGCATAAAACCAATCGGACGAAAAATCACGCCCGGAAGTCCGATTGAATTCAGTCTTGACGCGAATTCCTTTCCATTTATATACGGTGCACCAATGATTTCAAACGGTCTCGTAGTGCCGCGCCCTTCGGAGACCTGAGTACCTTCAAAAATCACAGTTGCCGGAAAAACGACCGCCGTGTCGACGGTTGGCATATTCGGTGAGGGCATCACCCAAGGCGCATTCGTCTCATCGAAATAGTTTTCGCGCGACCAGCCCTCCATTTTTACCACTTCGAGTTCGCAATTAATGTTGAATTCTTTATTGAAAAGAAGCGCGAGCTCTCCAACCGTCATTCCATGACGCATGGGAATGGGAAAAAGTCCGACGAAAGATTCATGGCCCACTTCGAGCACGTTACCTTCGACATCAACTCCGGCGATCGGATTTGGTCGGTCTAAAACGACAAACTTCACTCCATATCCGGCACATGCACGCATGGCATTCGCCATCGTATATATAAAGGTATAAACGCGACACCCGACATCCTGAAGATCAAACACCAACGCATCCAGGTTTGAGAGCATTTCCTCGGTAGGAATTCGCGTTTCGCTGTAGAGCGAATACACCGGAAGACCTGTTTCCGGGTCAATTCCGTGTGCGGTCTCAATCATGTTGTCCTGAACGTCTCCGCGAATTCCATGTTGCGGACCAAAAAGTGAAACGAGATTCAGAAATTTCGAAGCGTGAAACAAATCAGCCGCGTGTTGGAAATCGCCATTGACGGATGCGGGATTGCAAATCAGTCCCACTCGATTCCCTCTAATCGAAACGTCAGCACCGGTTAAAAGCTTTTCCAACCCCAACTTAACTTCAATTTTCTTAGACATTAAATGAATTTTTCCTAAAGTGATACATTTAAGCAATGGATATCACGTAAACTCTTTAATCTAATCAGCTCGCCGAACTTGCTTCAATAAAAGCATTGAAGATTGCTCGCGAACTTTCATCTTCCCGCCAAGCGATTTCGGGATGCCACTGAAGACCCAAAACGAATCTTTCCGCCCGCGAATCCTCGATGCACTCGATTATTCCGTCGCGTGTTTTCGCGGAAACCCTTAAATTCCGCCCGAGATTTCCGATAGCCTGATGGTGATGAGAATTCACGACATAATCGCTCTTCGTTATCAGACGCGATAGCCGTGTGTTTCTCTCGATATCGATCGAATGGGACTTTCGTTCCAACGGAAGTCCTTGATCGTGTTTCAATGCGCTTTCGATTTCGCGTTCAATATCCTGAATCAGAGTTCCGCCACGAAAGACATTGAGCGCCTGCATACCATAGCAAATCGCTAAGATTGGAATATTGCGTTTCTCTGCCTCGGCTAGTACCAGCGCCTCGGTTTCATCTTTTTCGAAGACGACTCTTTTCAGTCCCGGACGCGGCTCTTGCCCATATCGCATCGGATCCACATCGGTATCGCTTCCCGGCAACAGAATCCCATCAAGATCTTCAACCGCCTGTGCGATGTAAGCCGGATCGGGAATTAAACCCAAGTGAAATGGAATTGCACCGGAATTCTCGAGCGCTTCACAATAATCACGACCTAAATAAAATCGCCGCGACTCAAGTTCGACTCGCATCGTAACCCCGATTCGTGGTCGTTTTCGCATAAGCATTTAGATGTTCTTTCATTGGCTGCGCGAATGTCAATTTGAGCATTTGAAACTCAGCAACTATGATTGAATTTCACATATGCAAATCGAAACCAATCGAAACATCATTCGTTCGACGACTGTCTTGATGGTGCGTCGTGATTCCAAGCTCGCACTCGCGGGCGACGGACAAGTAACCTTAGGCGAAACGATCATCAAGGCAAACGCCCAGAAAGTCCGACGAATTTTTGGCGGAAAAGTTATAGTCGGATTTGCCGGTGCTACGGCTGACGCGTTTTCGCTTCTCACCCGTTTCGAAGCGAAGCTCGAACAATTTCAAGGTCAACTCGAGAGAGCCGCAGTCGAGCTCGGTAAGGACTGGCGAACGGACAAAATTCTGCGCAATCTTGAAGCGCTTTTAATTGTTGCCGATAAGAATGACTCTTTTCTTATCTCCGGCAAGGGCGATGTAATCTCCTCGGATGAAGGACTGCTCGCGGTAGGTTCCGGAAGTATGTTTGCCCTCGCTGCGGCTCGCGCGCTACTCAAGCACACCTCGCTATCAGCGCGGGAAATCGCGATGGAAGCCCTGAAAATAGCGGGCGAAATTTGCGTCTACACAAATTCCAATATCGTTATCGAAGAAATTTAATATGCCAATTTATCTCGGAAGCGGTGCTGCCGAAAAGAAGAATGACGAACGCAGCCTGGATGAAATGAGTCCACGCGAAATCGTAGAAGAGCTCGATAAGTATGTCGTCGGTCAGACGCGGGCGAAGCGCGCCGTAGCGATCGCCATTCGAAATCGTATCCGGCGTCAAAAACTTCCCGACGAAATCGCGCGCGATGTATTACCGAAAAATATCCTGATGATCGGTTCCACCGGTGTCGGTAAAACCGAGATCGCGCGAAGGCTCGCGCGGCTCGCGAATTCGCCTTTTATTAAAATCGAGGCTTCGAAATTTACGGAGGTCGGTTATGTCGGTCGCGATGTGGAGAGCATGATTCGCGAATTGATGGACGTCGCGATCGACATGACAAAGCAGTTGGCATTTGAAGAAGTTCGAGCTCGTGCGGAACAAAATGTTGAAGAACAAATTCTCGATAGCCTGTTGCCTGGTCCAACGCCATATCGAGACGAAGCAGAAACCGAGATTGAAGACGCCAGCGCCGGCGAAACTTCGTCGCGTTTCACGAAAACGCGGGAAAAACTTCGCGAGCAACTTCATTCCGGTCAGCTCAGCGACCGTCTGATCGAGCTCGACGTCCAGGAACGCACGACGCCGATGATTGATATTGTCGGCGGACAAGGAATGGAAGAGATGGGCGTAAATTTCGGTGATATGTTGGGAAATATGTTTCCGAAGAAAACCAAGCGACGGAAAATGACGGTCGCCGAAGCCCACGATTATCTTTTGCGCGAAGAGCAGGAGAATCTGGTCGATACCGATTCATTAACGCGCTCTGCCATAAAAAAGTGTGAATCTTCGGGAATCATCTTCCTCGATGAAATAGACAAGATTTCCGGGCGCGAAAGCGGCTCCGGCGGACCGGACGTTTCACGTGAGGGCGTGCAAAGGGATTTGCTTCCAATCGTTGAAGGAACAAACGTCAACACTCGATATGGAATGGTCAGCACGGATCACATTTTGTTTATCGCGGCGGGAGCCTTTCACGTCTCGAAACCTTCCGATCTCATACCGGAACTCCAAGGAAGATTTCCCATTCGGGTGGAACTTGAGTCCTTAACCGTTGACGATCTTAAGCGAATCCTTACGCAGCCGAAAAATTCGCTGATTAAACAATATAAGGCATTGCTTAAGACTGAGGGAATAGATCTTGAATTCACGGAAGACGCGATTTCGCGAATGGCGGAAATGACTGCGGAGATCAATCAGAACACCGAGAATATTGGCGCGCGAAGGCTACATACTTTGCTTGAAACTCTTCTCGAAGAAATCAGCTTCAAGGGATCAGAGATTGAAAAGCCGAATCAGACCATCGACAAGGACTACGTCGAGCTTAAGCTTCGGGACCTCATTACCGATAGGGATTTAAGCCAATATATATTGTAGTTTTATGCTCTTATTTAAAACCGAAACAAGTGTTTTATACGAACGCAGACTGTTAACGCATAAAACAACGTTAGCGCATATTTTCATACTGGTGCTTGCTTTATGCATTTGTGGTTGCGGAAAGCGAAAGCCGCCCGTACCGCCTTCGATGTCCGCCGATCGCGAACGCGTTCGGATTAGCGGAAGCCAGCAAGGTGATGTAATCGAGCTGACCGTGCCCATTGCAACCAAAGTGACGGGAAAGGGACGTCAGAACATTTTAACGCGGGTGGATTTTTACAGGCTCGCTGAATCGCGCAATTCTCCTCTCGCATTAAACGAAGAGGAATTTGCATCGCGGAGTACTCTTATAGGAACGGTCGATATTAGCGCCGCCGATAAAGCCAAGAAGGAGATTCGCTTCCGGGATACTCTTCAGTTAGCCGACAAGGAGTTACGACTTCGTTATGCGACTCGTTTTGTAAACAGCGCGGGGCAAAAGGCTTCATTTTCAAATTTTTTGCTGATTGAGCCGACCGGAAACGTCGCACAACCGCCGGCGATGATCGCGCCAAAGGTAACGCAGGACTCAATCAAGATTTCCTGGAGTGCCCCTTTGAAGAATATCGATGGCTCACAACCTGCCGCGATTCTCGGTTTCAACTTATATCGAATAGCCGACAATTCTTCGAAACCGCTCAACCGCAAACCGATTACCGAGACCTCTTACGACGATCAATTTTTCGAGTTTGAAAAAACTTATCGTTATTACGTCCGCGCTGTTTCGGTCGGGTTGAACGGCGAGCCGATAGAGAGTCTTGATTCAGATATTATTGAAGTCACTCCGAAAGACACCTTTTCGCCTTCAGCGCCGACGGGAGTAACGGTCGCGGCTTCAACAAATCTTATTTCACTTTTCTTTGCGCTGAATCCTGAAAAAGATATCGAGGGATATCGCATTTATCGCTCGGTCGATCCCAACCTACCGAAAAGCGATTGGCAACTACTTAACGATGAAATTTTGAAAACCAATACTTTTCGAGACACCAAAGTTGAGAGATCGACGACTTACTACTATTACGTTGTATCTATCGATAAATTCAAAAATACAAGCGAGCCTTCGGAAGTAGTTTCCGAAAACATACCTTAAGAACTATGAAACTTTGTCATTTTATATTTGGCGACCAGGCGCACTGGGGCGCGCTTCGAGAAGACAATATTATTTTTCGTATTCCGGAACATGACGATCTTGATTCCGCCTCAGGCGACGTGAAACTGCGAGACGCAGTCGAGATTTCAAACGTAAAACTTCTCTCGCCGGTTTCGCCGACGAAAATCGTTTGTGTCGGACGTAACTATGCGGAACACGCCGCCGAACTCGGCAACGAAGTACCGAAAGAACCGTTACTGTTTTTGAAAGCTCCATCTGCCTTGATTGTTCACGGTGAGGAAATCGTATTGCCGGCGCAATCGAAACAGGTCGAACATGAAGGTGAGCTGGGAGTAGTGATCGCCAAGGATTGCGCGAAACTTACGGAGAAAGATGATCCATTCGAATATGTGCTCGGTTACTGCTGCGTAAACGACGTGACCGCACGGGACATTCAACGCAAAGACGTGCAGTTCACGCGCGGGAAATCGTTCGATACGTTCTTTCCCGTGAGCTTTTTTATTGAAACCGAACTCGACGTTTCCGATATTCGCGTAATTACCCGTGTAAACGGCGAGATAAAACAAGACGCCAGAACTTCGCAAATGGTTTTCCCAGTCGACTATCTGATACGATATATTTCCAACCAGATGACATTGAAAAGCGGCGACATTATCGCTACCGGAACTCCTTCCGGTGTTTCGCAACTCCGCGGCGGCGACGTTTGCGAAGTCGAGATCGAAGGTTTGGGAACGCTTAGCAATCCGGTTGTGAATTTCTGAACCGGCGCATTCCCAGAGAAAAAAACAATTCAAATACTCGGAGACTTTCATGAAATTTTTTATTGACACGGCAAATCTAGACGAAATCAAAGAAGCTGCGGCGATGGGTTTGATTGACGGTGTGACGACGAATCCTTCGCTTGTAGCGAAAGAAGGAAGCGTCGATTTTAAAGAACATCTGGCAAAAATTTGTGCCATCGTCAAAGGCGATGTTTCGGCTGAAGTCACCGCACTCGATGCAGAAGGAATGCTCAAAGAAGGACGCGAACTCGCAAAGGTCGCGCCCAATGTCGTGATCAAATGTCCGCTGACTCTGGAGGGTTTGAAGGCGACTCGAACTTTTCGTGAAGCCGGAACAAAAGTGAATGTGACGCTTTGTTTCTCTGCCGCGCAGGCATTGCTCGCCGCAAAAGCCGGGGCGAGTTATATCTCGCCTTTTATCGGAAGGCTCGACGACATCGCGCAAGACGGAATGCAGCTCATTCGCGATATCGTTCAAATTTACGATAACTACGGTTTCGCGACTGAAGTTCTTGCCGCGTCAATTCGTCACCCGATGCACATCGTTGACTGTGCTCTTGCCGGAGCAGACGTAGCGACAATTCCCTACAAAGTAATCCTACAACTGGTGAAGCATCCGCTTACGGATAAGGGACTCGAAACGTTTCTCGCCGATTGGAAGAAGAGCGGCAGAAACTGAATTCTAAAAACTTCCATGTTCATCGGGAAGACCCAATTCGGTCAACACGTCGATCCGGAAAGGAATTTTTCCGGGTTCAGTTTCCCGTAATCGATCATAATTCTCTTTGAATGAAGCGTGGCCTTCTGACTGATCAAATAGAGTACGTATTTCCGCGAAGAATTCTTCAACCTGTTCAATAGTGATTCCTTCCCGATGCGCAAGTGCCGCATCGATATTTGAGACGAGTGTCGATATCGCACGCAGCCACGTAAAATTTTCGTGCGTAAATAACAATTCCAATAGCTGCCCGCGCGTAACGCTTGGATTATTGACCTCGTAAATACTCTTCTGGATTTCCATCAGGATTCGATGCATCGAAAGAATACGGTCCCGCATCGAGCGTAAACGCTTCTTTTCCAGATCGAATTTCTCGGTTAAGTTTGTCTCGAAAGGATTCACAAGCTGGATTCTAACCGTTTTGCACATTTAATAAAATCAATGTGTCACCTTTGATTAGACCTTTCACCCCCTTAAAACTCAATTCGCAATTGCTGCGTTAAGCATTACCCGGCGAAATGCCTCTCGCTGGTTTAGCAGCGTAAACGCTGCATTAAATTAAACATTTCCCTGCTAACCAATAATTCATTAGCTGGCTTATAATAGTTTTGTTGTGCCCAATGAATCCTTAATGCACTTGGTCTCGAGAGTCGCCGTCGCGCATCGCTCGCTCGCCGAAAAGTTGATGTCGGAAATCGGGCTCCACGCAGGTCAGGCATCGCTGCTTTTGGCTTTGAACGAAAAAGACGGGCAAAGTCAGGCTGAACTTGTTCGCGAACTCAATGTAACGCCGCCGACAATAAACAAGATGATTGCGCGTCTCGCGGAAGGCGGATTCGTGTCGAACAAAGCAAACGAAGACGACCGGCGAATCCTTCACGTTTTCTTAACGCCGAAAGGTCGCGCGATACGTGAGAACATCGAGCAGCAGATTGAAAAACTCGACGCGCAGTCGCTCGCGAACTTCACCGATACCGAACGCATTATGGTTTCGTTGCTCCTTAAAAAGATGAAAGAAAACCTCGACTAATGCGCCGCCTCCCGGTAAATGAGTCGCCTATGGAAAGCAAAATCATCTCGATAAATTCACGGAAATTCGACGGGAGAATTCATCGAACGTGGAACGCGGAGTTGATCGAGGTAACGGATGAGTTGATCGCTGCCGTGGGAAGATTTGAATTCGATGTAGCGCATTCACATCTTGGAGTGATCAGGAAAGACAGTATCAGTCACGAATTTTTTTGGCGCGATCGCTGGTTCAACATCTTTCGGTTTCATGAACCTGACGGCGCACTTCGAAATTTCTATTGCAACATTAGCAAGCCGCCGAATTTCGAAAATAACGTTTTGGATTTTATTGACCTGGAAATTGATATCGTCGTATGGAAAGACATGAGCCACGAAATTCTCGACCGGGAAGAATACGAGCGCGCATCGCGAGAATTTAATTTTCCTGCAGACATTCGCAAACGAGTTGAAATCTCAATCAATCAGCTAAATGCAATGATCAAATCCAATGAATTCCCCTTTAATAAGGAATCTTTCATGTAATAATTTGCAATTGGCTCGAAACCACTTAAACTTTCAGGAAATTTATGACGCAATCAACCGGTTCATCCCGAAAAGACAAAAAGCCAACGAAAATCGAAACGCTAAGGCAAAAATCCCACGAAGCCGAATTGGGCGGCGGCGAAGCACGCCTTGAGAAACAACGCGCGTCGGGAAAAATGACGGCACGCGAGCGCGTGGAGTTTTTACTCGACGATGGTTCATTTGAAGAATTCGATAAGTTTGTGGTTCATCGTTCCACGGATTTCGATCTCGACAAACAAAAATATCCTGGCGATGGTGTCATTACCGGACACGGACTAATTGATGGTCGCGAAGTTTTTGTCTTCGCACAGGACTTCACGATTTTTGGCGGCTCGCTTTCGGAAACTCACGCGCAGAAGATTTGTAAGGTGATGGATCTCGCAATGAAAACCGGCGCGCCTGTAATTGGCTTGAATGATTCCGGCGGCGCACGTATTCAGGAAGGGGTCGTCTCGCTAGGAGGCTACGCGGATATTTTTCTGCGAAACACTCTTGCCAGCGGTGTGATCCCGCAAATCAGTTGCATTATGGGACCATGTGCCGGCGGCGCGGTGTATTCGCCGGCGATCACGGATTTCAACATCATGGTGAAAGACTCATCTTATATGTTCATAACCGGACCGGATGTGATCAAAACCGTGACGCACGAAGAAGTGACAAAAGATGAACTCGGCGGCGCGATGACGCACAATGCAAAATCCGGCGTTGCGCATTTCGCCGCGGACGACGATGAACATTGTCTTCGTCTCACACGCGAATTGTTTTCCTTTATTCCTTCAAACAATCTAGACGATCCGCCTTTTGTCGCCACAAATGATCCAAGTAATCGTGCCGACGAAAAACTGAACTCGATGGTTCCGGAACAATCCACTCAGCCTTACGACATTCGGGATATCATTCATAACGTCGTTGACGAAAATTATTTCTTCGAAGTGCAGGAATTTTTCGCGCCCAATATTGTTGTCGGGTTTGCGCGGCTCGGTGGTTATTCAGTCGGCATCGTCGCGAATCAACCGGCTTATCTCGCCGGAGTTTTGGATATCGATGCTTCGGTGAAAGCCGCACGCTTCGTGCGTTTTTGCGATTGCTTCAATATTCCTTTGATCACTTTCGAAGATGTGCCCGGATTTTTGCCGGGCGTAAATCAGGAACACGGCGGAATTATCCGACACGGCGCGAAACTTCTTTTTGCATTTGCCGAAGCGACGGTTCCGAAAATCACGGTTATCACGCGCAAGGCATACGGCGGCGCGTATTGCGTTATGGCTTCGAAGCACATTCGAACTGATATTAATTTCGCATACCCGACTGCGGAGATCGCAGTGATGGGCGCGGAAGGCGCGGTCGGAGTTTTGTATCGGAAAGAAATCGCTGAAAAGGACGAAGACTATCGCAAAAGCAAAGTTGCGGAGTTTGAGGAGAAATTTGCGAATCCTTACGTCGCTGCCGAACGCGGGTATATAGATGAAGTGATCGAACCTTCACAGACGCGCCCGAAACTAATTCGCGCTTTGTCGCTTCTTCAAAATAAGAAAGACACAAATCCGCCGAAGAAACACGGAAACATTCCGCTTTGAACAACGAACAATTAAAAGTGAAAAACGAATAGCGAAATCTAGAAAGTGACCGGTAAAAGAAAATCTTTCACCGGCCACTATTAGTTATCCACTATTCGTTGTTCGTTGATATGGTGCCGAGGACGAGACTCGAACTCGTACGGATTACTCCACACGCCCCTCAAACGTGCGCGGCTACCAATTACGCCACCTCGGCAATTTCTCTTGCATTACGGAATGCTTTAATCGGCATTTAAAACCAAAAAACAAAAGCTCCGTAGAAGATGAGATATGTAAAAGATCTACTTATTCGCTTCCGTATTGGCGGCAGAGTTTGATGCTGTCGCGTTCGATGCCGCGCCCGCGTTTGCGTTAGCCGCATTTGCGTCAGTCGAAACATTTGCATTTGTGGCAGTGTTCGCTTCCGAAGTTTCAACCGTGGATTCCAACGAAGTTTCGTCTTGCGTCTGCAATACCGAAACACTTCCAGTGATTGCTGGAATCGCGAGCATCAGCGCCGACAAGAAGAAAACCGTTGCCGCGCCAATCGTAATTTTCGCCAAAACAGTTTGAGTCCCGCGCTGACCAAAGGCGGTGCTCGAAATACTGCTGGTGAAAAGCGCGCCGGCATCAGCCTTTCCCGGTTGCAGCAATACTCCTAATACCAAAACGATACACGAAAGAAAAAATAATCCGTAAAGTAAATAAACTATCATTTTAAAAATCTCTTTTTGAAAACTTCCTCGCGAGTTCCTAACTTTTAACTAACAATTCGCCTGCGCCTTTTACTTATAATTCACAATCTTCGAAAAGCTCTTCGCATCCAAACTTGCGCCGCCGACCAATGCTCCATCAACATCTTGCTGCGACATCAAGGTCGCGATGTTTTCAGGTTTCACCGAGCCGCCATAAAGAATTCGCGTCGCGTCGGCAGTCGATTTCGAATGAATTTCCGTCAGCACCTCTCGAATAAATCCGTGCATTTCTTGAGCCTGTTCCGGCGTGGCTG
>DAITAB010000205.1:0-4491 GCA_036824525.1 Pyrinomonadaceae bacterium | reverse complement strand
TTTGCCGCCATCTACCGCGGCAATTCAACTAAATCTCACAAGTGGAGAGTTTAGCGTGGAACATTTACGAAGCTTACCCGAATACTATCAGTTTTTGTTAACGGGTAACTATCGTTATTTGTCACAGATAAGGCGAAACGCCAAGCGAAACAAGTCAGTTTGACATCAACCGCGAGAATTTTCGCAACGGACTGGGTTCGACATTCCGCAAAAACGCTCCGCTTTCCCGAAAACAAATCCCGAAAAATAACTCTAGAAAAAAGGCGTTTATGAGACTAGAAGTTCAAACAAGAAAGCCGCAACATTTGATGGTTGGGAGCGATCTATTGCTCGATGAACCCATCTCCGAAATTGAGGATATTCTTGAACGCGGAATCGCCCATGCGAATAACGGACGAAAATCCGAAGCACGAAAAGATCTTTTGCGCGTGACCGAAAAAGATCCGCACAACGAAGACGCCTGGATGTGGCTCGCCTCGATAAGTGAGTATCCCGAAGAGCTTCTAGTGTTTCTCCAAAATGTTTTACGGATAAATCCTGAAAATGAACGCGCGATTGAATGGACCCAGTCAACCAAGGCACTTCTGGCAAAGACTTTTGTGCAACGCGGAATTGATTCCTCAAATGACGACCGCAAAGATTTCGCCAAGCAATGTTTTCTTCAGGCGATTTCAAACGACGACCGAAACGAACTCGCATGGATGTGGCTCGCTTCTGTCACCGAAAATTTAGAGGAAAAGGCACTTCACCTTAACAAAGCTATTTCGATAAACCCGGAAAATGAAACTGCTCGCGAAGCACTCGCGAGCGTAAATAAACTATTGGGAATTCCCGAGGAAGCCGAATCGGATACTGCTTCGGAAAAGTCCAAACTCGACCTGGCATTGATGGAGGAATCCGAGAAGGAACTCTGTTGCCCGTTTTGTGAAAAACCGAAATTCTTCGACACGATCGTCTGCACTTCATGCGACGCTCTTCAATCCTTAGACGATATCGACGCGCTATTTGCACACGATTCCGCAAACCACGAAGTCGTCGAAAATGCGATTCAAAAACTCGAAGGTGAAAAATCCTCACGTGAACTAACCGCACTTGAGTTGATTAATTTAGGACTCGCTTGTTTCAACGTAAAGAAATTTGAAAGTGGCGTATCGGTTCTCGAAGAAGCGCTCGCAAAAGAGCCCGGAAATTTCCCTTTGGAAACTTCTCTCGCCCTGATCAAGTCTCGGTTGAATGATGAAGTTGAAGCTGCAAATGAATCCGCATCATCGATCAGCGCAAACGTCACCGCTAAAGCGCCCGAGAGTGAGGTTGTTAACGAAACTGATACCGACTCGTCTGTGGAATTCGTTGCGGATTCACCAGACGAAAACCAAGCTTCGACGGAAGTTTCAAACGAGAACGACGAGGCGAAAGTTCAGGAGACCGATTCGGAGAATCTCACAGCATCGGAGCTGGAAACGGCAGGGTTGAATGTCGAAAACACCGAGGTCGCTTCTGAGGTTGAAGCGTCGCCGGAAAATGAAATCTCTCAGGAAGACGAATCGAATAATAATGCGGCTACACCTGCTAAAGAAGTTGCAACGGAAGGCGATCTTGTCCGAACGATTATGATCGTTGATGAAAGTCCGACTGTGAGAAAACTAGTTACAAAGAAATTGGAAGATTCCGGTTTTACTGTGCTGGCAGTGGATCACGGAACTGAAGCGCTCGCGATTCTTGACGGTGTCACGCCGGATTTGGTGCTTCTCGATGTTGCGATGCCGCATCTCGATGGCTATGAAGTCTGCAAACTCATACGCGAAATCGACACGATGAAATTTATTCCCGTGATCTTGATTTCCGAAAAAGGTTCGTTTTACGACGACGACAAAGGAAATGCCGTCGGTGCGAGCGGTCATCTCTTAAAACCATTTGGACCTGGTGCCTTGATGAGGACTATTGAAGGATTTCTTTCGTGATGAAGCGGAATTTCGTCCGCGCTCTTAAAAAATGAGTCTAAAGATTGACGCTCAACATAAATTGTCGGGCGTTATTTTTTTGGCGGCTTACTCGGTCTCACTTCGACCTTACTTGGCAAGGTTCGCGGATTCATGTTCAATAAATCAATCACGATTTCCGCTACATCTGCAGGTTGAATCTGCCAAGACTTTTCGCGGCTCGCCGCATCGCCGCCGAAACTCGTATTCACCGAACCCGGAGCAACCACACTCACTTTAATATTGTCGTGTCTCACCTCTTGCATCAACGCTTCTGAAAAACCGTTTAGTCCGAATTTTGAGGCATTGTATGCCGCCATACGCGGATGCGCATTTTGACCGGCGAGTGACGAGATGTTGATGATGTAACCTCCGCCGCGTTTTCTCATAAGCGGAATAGCGGCATGACAAAAATAAAAAACTCCAAACAAATTCGTCTCGATAACTTCACGAAACTCCTTCGCGGACATTTCTTCGACCGTTTTTCCGAAAATACCAACCCCGGCATTATTTACCAAGACATCAACTCCGCCGAATTTCTTCACACAGGATTTCAGCAAACTCAACACAGATTTTTCATCGCGCACATCGCAGACTTCGCCGTAAACATCGCCGAGCGCTTTCATCCCCGAAACCGCGCCCTTTAGCTCGCGGGAATTTCGCGAACAAATAAAAACCGAGAACCCGGTTCGCAGAAGTTTCTCCGCAATCGCGCGTCCGATTCCTTTTGTTGCTCCGGTTACAAGTGCTGTTTTCTTAGCCGATTTCATTTCTTATTCTTGGTATCGATCTTCGGCGCATCTTGGCGAAAAAGAATTCGCCAAAGCAGACTTACACTTCCGTCTTCATGCCTACGAATCGGACGAAATACTACAATCACATCATCGCGTTTATCCCGATCAAGGATATTGAACTTAAAACGCCCGGAGCGTGCAATAACCTTTCCGTCATAGGCAACGGCACGTATTGCGTAGGTAGAATTTTCCTCGAGAGCGGCAACATTTCTGTAAGAAAAGTCGCCGACCCGGAATCCCCGTTCGACGACTTTAAACGCGCGTTGCACCTCACGAAAATCGGAAAAAGGTTGGTATGAAGCGAGATCACGTATGCCATCCGAGTTTAAACTTGCGTCCTCAAGCGAAACGTCGCCAAGATTCGTGATGAAGCCTAATACATTAATTCCCGCGATTTTCAAACGCCCATTCTCAAAACTAATATCCGAATAAACGAGGGTTTGATACTTTTTCTGGCGAAATGAGTAAGAGGTGGCACGTCCGGCAATATTCGGCGGACACGGGTCATTTACATTAATGATCCGCCGATTCATTTCGCATTTTGACGAGTCATACAAACGAACAAAACCCGAATCCGGTGTTTTCAAAAACCCGGCAAATTTCTCGGCGTCGGCAGGATGAAGTGAAATCGCAAGTTTGTCTTTTTCGGTGAGGCGTAGAATGCGAAAACTGTTTGAGATGTTTTTCGAACCGTTGGCGCGACCGTTTTTTATTCTTTCCATTTCCGCTTCGCGCTGATTCATCTCATTTGCGCGACGCTGTGCTTGAGCGGCAAGGTCCGGAGTAGGCGCTACGACCTGCGCACAAACCTCCAGCGCCGAAAACAAAACTGCTAGCGAAATCAGGAATGTCGCAATCTTGATCATGCGCGAACGGTATAAATTATGGCCTAAGTTTTCTCTTTAAAATTTCATTTAAGATCTTCGGATTCGCCTTGCCCTGCGAGTTTTTCATCGCTTGTCCGACAAAAAACCCGAGAAGACTTTCCTTACCACTTCGATAAGCCTCGACCTGATTTTGATTCTTCGCGATTACTTCGTCAACGATTTTTTCGATCATCGAAACATCGGAAACCTGCTCAAGTCCGAGCGCGGATATAGTTTCGCTTGCGCCTTTTCCCGTCTTGAACATCTCAACTAACACATCTTTTCCCTGTTTGCCGCTTATCGCGCCGCTGTCAATTGACTTAACGAGTTTTCCGAGTTCTTTTGCGCTAACAGGCGAGGCTGAAGCGGATTTTCCTGCATTGTTTAGTTCCCGCAACAACTCCGAAAGAATCCAATTCGCCGATGCCTTCGCATTGCCGGAAGTCTTCGCGGCGGTTTCAAAAAATTCTGCGAGCGTAAATTCCGAGACGATTTGAGATGCGTCCGAGTAATTCAGACCATATTCCGAGATAAAACGATCGCGCATAGCGTCCGGCAATTCCGGCATTTCATTTTTTACGCGCGAAATAAATTCCGCGGAAACTCGCAGAGGCTGAAGATCAGGCTCGGGAAAATAACGGTAATCGTGCGCATCTTCCTTCGAACGCATCACTCTCGTCTGTTGCGATTTTTCATCCCAGAGCCGTGTCTCCTGATTCACTCCTTCTCCGGATTCATGTGCGGCGATCTGTCTTTCGATTTCAAACTCGATTGCTTTCTGCATAAATCGAACCGAATTCAGGTTCTTGAGTTCGACCTGCATATAGGCACCGCCCTTGCCGGGCTGCGTGT
>DAITAB010000041.1:11665-14596 GCA_036824525.1 Pyrinomonadaceae bacterium | reverse complement strand
AAAGTTTTTGTTCTTATCGCCGACGGCGACCAACAACATAGCCTAGGGTTAAGTGAGCGGAGCGAACGCAACCCTAGGAACGAATTCCAAAACAAATTTCCGACGCTGAAGGCGTCGAACAAAATTGCGTCGTATCTGTTCGACGCTTTCAGCGTCGGAAGATTTTCTTCGACATGACCTAGGGTTACGCTCATTTCATTCGCTCACCCTAGGCTACATTCTTTGTCGCTATCAGCGACTCATAAAAGTATCGTCTTTGTCTCCAACGTGAATCGCCGTCCGTCATCTCGCGCCGGCTAAAGGAGGGATTCAAAACTCCAATCGCAATTCACCTTCTTTCACGTTGACCAAAACACTTCCGCCGTCCGTTAGTTTTCCAAACAGAATTTCTTGTGCAAGAGGTTGTTTGATTTTTTCGTGAATCAGTCGAGACATCGGTCGCGCGCCGTATTTCGCGTCGAAGCCATTCTTCGCCAGCCATTCGCGCGCTTCATCGGTGAGTTTTACAACCACGCGTTTTTCCATCAGAAGCCCGTTTAATTCGCGTATGAATTTATCAACGATCAATTTGATTTCATCCATTCCCAGCGAATTAAAGGCGACCCACGCATCCAGTCGATTGCGAAACTCCGGAGAAAAAGTTCGCTCGATCGCGCCGCGACCTTTACCTTTGGTATCCGCGCCCGTGCGAAAACCCATTCCGCCGCTCGAGAGTTCCGCCGCTCCGGCATTGGTCGTCATGATCAAAATCACGTTTCGAAAATCCGCTTTCTTGCCGTTGTTATCGGTGAGCGTTGCGCTGTCCATCACCTGAAGCAAAAGATTGAAAAGATTCGGATGCGCTTTTTCGATCTCGTCGAGAATGAGAACCGCGTGCGGAGTTTTCATAATCGCATCGGTCAACAACCCGCCCTGATCGAAACCAACATATCCGGGCGGAGCGCCGATGAGACGCGAAACCGTGTGCGACTCGGCATATTCGCTCATATCAAAACGTATGAATTCGACGCCGAGTTGTTCGGCGAGCTGTTTTGAAACCTCGGTTTTGCCGACTCCGGTCGGACCCGAAAATAAAAATGAACCTACGGGTTTTTGTTCCTGCGCGAGACCGGCACGCGAAATCTGAATCGCGTCCACGATTTTATCGATCGCATCGTCTTGCCCGAAGATTACGCGTTTTAAATCGTCTTTGAGAGTTTTCAAGCGATCTTTTTCCGAAGCGACAACCGTGCGTGGCGGAATCTTCGCCATCTTCGCCAAAACTTTTTCAACCATCTGCACGGAAATTCTCTTCGGGCGTTTACCTTCGGGAAGAAGTTTCACCATCGCGCCAACTTCATCAATTACATCTATAGCTTTATCGGGAAGATAACGATCGTGAAGATACTTCGCCGAAAGCTCCGCAGTCGCGCGCAGTGATTCATCCGTGTATTTCACGCCGTGGTGTTCTTCATAAAAACGTTTTAAGCCCTTGAGAATTTGAAAAGTTTCTTCAACTGTCGGTTCGCCGATTTCAATCTTTTGGAACCGACGCGCCAGCGCGCGATCGCGTTCGAATGCGGCTTTGTATTCGGCATAAGTAGTTGAACCGATGCAGCGAAGATCACCGGAAGCGAGCACCGGTTTCAAAATATTCGAAGCATCCATCGCGCCGCCGGAAACCGCACCCGCGCCGACGATTGTGTGTATCTCATCGATAAACAAAATCGCGTGCGGAATTTTTTTCAGCGATGTGATGATTGCTTTGAAACGCTGTTCGAAGTCGCCGCGATAACGCGTGCCCGCGAGTACCGCGCCCATATCAAGCGCGAATACTTTCGCTTCACGCAAAATTTCGGGAACGTTGCCTTCGTAAATCTTTAGCGCGAGACCTTCGGCAATCGCAGTTTTTCCTACTCCAGGCTCGCCGACGAAAATCGGATTGTTTTTTCGTCTCCGACACAGCACCTGCACCGTGCGTTCTATTTCCGATTCGCGTCCGACCAGCGGATCGATGAGACCCGCAGCAGCTTTTGCTACAAGTTCTTCAGTAAACGACTCCAGCGGATTTTTTTGCCGTCGCCCGCTGCCGGATTCTTCAAATTCTTCGTCTATCCCTTCGGGAATCCCATCGCCCTCTTCAAAAGACTGACTATGGCGTTTGGAAATTCCGTGGGCAATAAAATTCAAAATATCGAGACGCGAAATTCCTTGCTGTTGAAGTAAGTAAACTCCGTAAGCCTGTTCCGTTTGAAACATCGCCGCGAGAATATTTCCTCCATCCACGGCTTTTTGTCCGCTGCCTTCCGCTTGCAAAATCGCATACTGCAAAATTCCCTGAAAGGTCGAAGTGAGTTCGGGCATCATCTGAACGCTTTCGGGAAGTTTCTCGAGTACATTAGTAAAATACTCGTCCAAACTCTTGTTAAGCGATTCCAGATCCGCGCCGCAGTTTCTCAAAACCTCTCGCGCAACCCGATCTTCGAGCAATGCAAAAAGCAGATGTTCCAGAGTCACGTATTCATGACGGCGCTTAACCGCTTCATCAACCGCGAGTCCTAATGTTTCTTCGAGTTCTTTTGTAAGCATATCGTAACTTCGATGCTAATCGCGCCGCCAAAGTTTTTCAATAACTATTCTTCTTCAACTGTACACAGAAACGGAAATTCGCGCGCCTTCGCAAGGTTCATCGCCCGGCTTGCTTTCTCGTTGGCGATCTCAAAGGTATAAACACCGGCGATTCCAACTCCATCATTATGAACTTTAAGCATGATCGAAACCGCGTCGGCATCGCTGCGAAGAAAAACCGTTTTCAAAACAAAAACGACGAACTCCATCGTCGTGAAATCGTCATTGTGAAGAACTACTTTATAGAGCTTGGGCTTTTCGAGGCGAATTTCGCTCTCGGTCAGAACTTCAGAATCTCTTTCGGGAATGTTCGGCATGAGAAAA
>DAITAB010000041.1:3018-11565 GCA_036824525.1 Pyrinomonadaceae bacterium | reverse complement strand
TTTATCGAGCCAGCCAGGAAACATCTGTTCGCACTGCGCGAGATCGCGAACGCCTTCCAGGAAATTCTCACGTGAAGCATTCACCGTTCCAAACATCAGTTTGTTTCCGAGTACAAATTCGAAATTGATTTTGTCCGAAGGAATTTCCGCTTTGCGTTCACCGCCGGTTACGGAACTCAAAATCAATACGCCATTTTTTGCAAGTGCGAGCGCACAATCCCAGACGATCGGCGAATAACCCGTGCATTCGAAAATGATATCGAAGGCGCCGTATTGCTTCGCCGCGTCGTTGACAGAAATTTCCTGCGTTGAAAAATAACTCGCGCCGATTTCCTGTGCGAGCGAAGCGTTCAAATATCCTTCGCGCTTTTCTCTGCCGAAACCGACAACTTCAAGTCCGCGCAAACGCAAAGCCATAACCGCAAGCAGTCCGACGCTTCCCGTGCCGATTACCGCTGCGCGTTTCGGCTTCCAGATTTTCAGGCGCTCTTGAATCTCGAAAGTCTGCTTTAGTCCCTTTTCGACAATCGAAAGCGGTTCGAGCAAGACGCCCACGGATTTCAATGACGGCGGAAGCTTTACAAGAAAATCCGCGCTCTCAATCGCGAACTCCGAAAAAAATCCGTGGAGACGTGAAATTCCGCGCTCGAAATATTCATCATCCGTGGTGAGGTCTTGTTCGCCGATAAGGTCGTAGAGACTTTTTCCCGGACGCCGCACCGTTCCGACGACTAAATCGCCCACCGAAAAGTCTTTCACCTTCCCGGAAACTTCTATCACTTCGCCGAGGTTTTCGTGTCCGAGTACGAGAAATTCAGAACCTGCAGGAGCAACGCCGTATTCGCCGTTGTTGATTTCACGATCGGTTCCGCATGCGCCGATGCGTAGCATTTTAATTTTCACGCCGCGACCATTTGGAATGTCAGCGATTTTCGGTTCGTCCATCTCGACGAGTCGAACGCTGTCTTTTGTTTTTGGTATTACTGCGATTGCTCTCATAGTTTTTAGTAGTCAGTAGACGCTGGCAAGTAAACGGAAAAAAATAAGTCGAAACCAATTTGTCGCGATTTCCGCGATAGACAATCACAATTGACCACCGACTCCCGCCTTCTATCTTCTGTTTACCGACTCCCGTCTACCTCTTCATAGTCGCCAAGTTGCTGCAAGAGTTTCGCAATCAAACCTGTCCATCCGGTTTGATGACTCGCGCCGAGACCTGCGCCATTGTCGCCGTGAAAATATTCAAAAAATAAAACATAGTCGCGCCAATTCTCGTCGTTCTGAAACTTATCGATGCGTCCGAATACGGCGCGCGTTTCGTCGTCGTCTCGCAGAAAGATTTGCGACAGACGTTTTGAAAGCTCCTGCGAAACCTCCCAGAGGTTCAACATTTTTTCCGAGCCGGTCGGAAATTCGATTTTGAAATCATCGCCGAAATAATAGTCGAATTTTTGCAGCGCTTCGATCAGAAGAAAATTCACCGGAAACCATATCGGACCGCGCCAATTTGAATTTCCGCCGAAGAGTCCGGTATGCGATTCCGCCGGCTCATACTCGACGCGGAAATTCGCGCCGTTTGCCTCAAAAAGAAACGGGTGAACTTTGTGCCAACGCGAAAGCGCACGGATTCCAAAGTCTGAAAGAAATTCATTTTCCGAGAGCATCACCCGCAAAATTCTTCTCAGTCGATCGCGATTTACTAACGACAAAAGCAAGCGATTTTGTCTTCCGGGAATTTGAAGGCATTCGATCTCGTCCGTCAGATCCGGACGGTTTCTGAGAAACCATTCGGTTCGGCGACGGAAATTCGGAAGACGTTCGAGCCAATCGACTTCGATTGTTTCTACGGCAAACAGCGGGATCAATCCAACCATTGAGCGAACTTTTAGCGGAATGTTTTTTTGATGCGGCAGATGTAAAACATCGTAATAGAATCCATCGCGCTCATCCCAAAGAGAGGTATTCTCACTTCCGATGTTGTTCATCGCATCGGAAATATGTACGAAATGTTCGAAGAATTTACTCGCTACGTCTTCATAAACGTGATCGTCTTTCGCAAGTTCGAGCGCGATGGCGAGCATATTAAGGCAAAACATACTCATCCAACTCGTGCCATCGGATTGTTCGATGTGTCCATCGAGCGGGAGCGCTGCACTGCGATCAAAGACGCCGATGTTGTCGAGACCGAGAAATCCGCCTTCGAAAATATTGTTGCCTTCCGCGTCTTTGCGATTTACCCACCACGTGAAGTTCAAAAGCAATTTATGAAAAATGCGTTCGAGGAAATCACGATCGCCGATACCATTGCGCTTTCGTTCGATTCTGAAAACTCGGAGCGCCGCCCAAGCGTGTACCGGCGGATTTACGTCTTCGAATTTCCACTCATAAGCCGGTATCTGCCCGTTTGGATGCATATACCATTCGCGCAAAATCAGAATGAGCTGTTCCTTCGCGAATTCAGGATCAATAAGCGCGAGCGGAACACAGTGAAATGCCAAGTCCCATGCCGCATACCAAGGGTATTCCCACTTATCGGGCATTGATATGACGCTATCATTGTAAAGATGCTGCCAAGCGGAATTGCGTCCGGATTTTCTCTCTACGGGCGGCGGCGGAAACGCCGGATCGCCATCCAACCAATCTTTCACGATGTAGTGATAAAACTGTTTCGACCAGAGCAATCCCGCGAGCGACTGACGCATCACAAGCCGCGCATCTTCACCCAATGAGTCCGGAATCACCGTCGCATAAAACTCATTCGCTTCATTGATGCGCTCTTCAAAAACAGCCGAACACTCCGCAATAAAATCATCGTGGGAAAGTTCTTCTAGCGGTGATTTTCTCAAACGAAGGAAAATCGTCTCTTCTGATTTCGCCGGAATTTTTAAGACGTAATGCGCCGCGGCTTTCGTGCCGGATTCGCTTGAGTTAATCGCATCGTGTTTTCGATCTACGACGTAATCATTAATTCCGTCTTTCGCGAATTGTGATGCGTTGGTTCCGCCGAACAGCGCCGCCGCATTCGTTTCATTTTCGCAAAACAGAAATTGCGATGAGCTTTCGGCATAAAAGAAATATTCGCCGGATTTTTCATCCGAGAGTTTGATCGCTGATAAATTCTCGACCGCCAGATCAAATCTTTCAAGAAGCGGTTTCGCGCCATTGTTCCAAGACCAGGTATTGCGAAACCAAATAGTGGGAAGCACATGAATCGGCGCAGCCTCCTCGCCGCGATTCACCGCAGTGATCCGAATACAGATATCTTCATCGTCTGCTTTTGCATATTCGATAAAGACATCGAAATATTTGTCGTCATCAAATACTTTTGTGTCTAAGAGTTCAAACTCCGGCTGAGTTTTATCGCGCCGCGAATTTTCATCGCGCAGTTGGTCATATGGAAATTCGCTTTGCGGATATTTGTAAAGAAATTTCTGATAGGAATGTGTCGGAGTATTGTCGAGATAAAAATAATATTCCTTTACATCTTCGCCGTGATTTCCCTCCGGACCCGCAAGCCCGAAAAGTCTTTCTTTCAATATCCGATCGCGTTCATTCCAAAATGAAACCGCGAAACAAATCCTCTGGTGGCGATCCGAGATTCCTCCGATGCCATCTTCGTTCCAACGAAAAGCTCTTTTGTGTGCGACGTCGAACGGAAAATAATCCCAGGCAGAACCATCGGCGCTATAGTCTTCTCGAACGGTTCCCCACGCACGCTCGCTTAAATAAGGTCCCCAGTGTTTCCAATTTTTCTGGCGCCGATGGTCTTCGAAGAGCCGTTTTTCTTCTGCCGACAAGGTAGTTTCTCCGTTCGCTTTAATCGTTGAAACAGAATGACATAGTTCCAAATAGTTCGTCTAGCATAACGCCAATTGAAAAAATGGTGGACGCGAATGTAAAACTCTGCTAAATTCACGGAACTTCGAACTGGATATCTAATAAACAGTTTTATTTTTACTTGTCGCTGAAAACAGCGTGTTATTGTTCGTTTTCAGTAGGTTAAAGAGAAATGAACGATCAGAAGGTTTCGCGGAACAAGGAAGTTTCTTCCGAATCCGTTGGCGAAACGGCTGAACATCAGCCGAAACGCGTGCGGTCTGCCCGCGGTGCGACTTCGTTCAATATCGATGCTCTCGTTGCACGGTCAATCGAAAACCTCGACCGCGGGCTAGCTGCGACCGCCAGGCAAGAACTTTCCAGTGCGCTTACGACTCCTTCGCTTACTCCCGAAGCTGAAGCTCAAATCAAGACATTTCTCTCACTTGCAAATGAAGATTTTGGCGATTACAAGGTCGCACTGGCGACATTATCGAATTACGAAGAACTCAATGTTCTTGAGCGTTTCGATGCGAAAATATCGATACCGCTACTGACTCAGCTCGGTAATTGTTATGGAAATCTCAATGATTATCCAAAGGCAATCGGATTATTGAATTCGGCGCTTCAGTTTTGCCAGGAGAGTGGTCTCGAAGACTACCTTGGGCGCGTTTACGTAGGTCTTTCTCGTGTCTACCGAAAGATCGGCGAAATGCCGATCGCAATGGATCATGCGCAAACCGCACTCAGTTACGCGAGACTTTCCGGTGATTGGCGCTCCATCGGAGACGCCTACCATGTGCTCGGCGCCGCTTCGAGTTTCGAAGGTGCCAGCGAAAAATCTCTTGAATATTGCAATCTTGGTTTGGAGTTGATTCGGGGAAGAAATGCATTTTCCCTGGAAGCGCGATTGTATGAAGTAATGTCTGGCTCTTACGTGTTTCTGCATCGCGCGAAAGAAGGCGTTGCCTGTCTCGAGAAAGCGCTTGCGTTACTCAAAAACATGCAAAGCAGGCAGCGTTCGATGATTGTAAGTAACAACCTCGGGCTTCACTTGATTCAACTTGGCGATTGGAAGCGAGCGGAAACCGCAATCCGCGATTCGATTGCGATTGCGACTGAAATGAATCATCCCGCATATTCTGCGGCTTGCGATTCGCTTGGGGAATTAATGTTGATGCGCGGCGAGTTCGATGAGTCGCTTAAATTACTCGACGACGCAATCGCCTCCGGTGACGACGTAAAATATCCGTGGTTCACGGTGCAGGCTCGACGCACGCGCGCCCGATGTCTTCTCGCGCTCGGACGATTTGACGATGCGATCGCGCAAGCAAGAGATGTAATTCAAGCATCGGAGCGGCTGAGCGACGCGAATCTTCTTACGAATGCCTGGCTGGTTATTGCCGAGGCATCGCTAATGCTTGCGGATATTGAAACCTTCGAACAGTCGATTGAAAGTATCGAACAGCGAAAAGACTCTTTGGATTTCTTTGCCGCCGCAACGATCCAACGCCTGCGCGGAATGTTTGCGCAACGGAAAAACGATTTCGATATGGCGAACTATCACTTCAGCCGCGCGCTTACGATCTTCGAAACATCCAATGACATTTTTCACACTGCGCAGTCGCATTTCGATCTCGGACGATCTTTAAAATCGTCTTCACCCGAAACTGCTTCCCGTCATTTCTCTGCAGCCCGCAAGATTTTTGCCCAACTCGGAATTCGCGATTTGTTAACGGAGGTTGATAGCGAGGCGGAATCGCTTCATGGAATCAAGCCATCCGGTGCGCGCTCACCATCGGTAAGTTCTCAACTTTTAATGCTTCGGTTAGCCGAGGCTTCAACGTCGCGCGAGCTTTTGTTTCGCGAGCTGGCTGCGGTTCTGCAGTTAGAGAGCAACGCAAAGAAAATTATCATCGCAGAGAAAAATGAGAATAACCGTTTTTATCCGATCATCACTCAAGGTTTTGCCTCACGCGAAAGCGTTGAACTGATCGAAAAAATTGAAGAGATTCAAGCCCGCGAATCCCTCGAAGAATTTTCGCGAATAAAGAACCTTGCGATTTTTCAACTTCGCGCACCGGGCAGCGCGCCGGCTTTGCTGGTGATCGCACCGGAAAGCGGCGCCACGCTTCAAGATGGAAGCTCCATCAAGCCTTTGATTCGCGTCGTCGAAATCGGACTCGACGTTTGTGCTTTGCGCGAAAAAGAAAAAGCTCATCCCTTCGAACACGATACGAGCAGTTTTGCATCGACTAATTTAATGCCGGGATTTATTCACTCGAGTCCGGCAATGACCGAGTTGGTTGACGAGGTTTACAAGATTCGCTCTTCGGATGTGACAGTCCTGGTTACTGGCGAATCCGGTACGGGAAAAGAGCTTGTCTCGCGTGCGATTCACCAACTTTCAAATCGAAAAGACAAAGTCTTCGTGCCATTTAATTGCACCGCCGTTCCGAAGGAACTCGCCGAAGGACATCTCTTCGGTTACAAAAAAGGCGCTTTTACCGGCTCGGTAAATGATTCGCAAGGTGTGATTCGAACGGCAAATTTCGGAACGCTATTCCTCGATGAAGTGGGCGATCTTCCTATTGATGTTCAGCCGAAACTTCTTCGCTTTTTGCAGGAAGGCGAAATTCAAACTTTGGGCGAGAAACAACCGACCAAGGTTGATGTTCGCGTAATCGCCGCAACCAATATGCATCTCGAGGAAAAAGTTGAGCAAGGCTTGTTTCGAGAAGATCTCTATTATCGTTTGAATGTTATTCGCCTGCGTGTTCCGCCGCTGAGAGAGCGCCGGTCGGAAATTCCAACCATCGTTGAATATTATGTAAATCACTATGCCGTGAAGTTCGGACGTAAAGAAGTTTCCATTACGCCGCAGGCAATCGACTTATTGATGGTTTACGATTGGCCGGGAAACGTGCGCCAGCTTTGCAATGAAATTCAACGAATGGTTGCCCGCGCACAGGACGGAGAAGTTTTAACCCCCGCACACATATCACAGGAACTAAAACGCAGCAGTGATTCGAACCCCGAATTTGCTAAGAACGTGACGCCGATCCATTCAATCTCGAATTTTTTCAATCAGGATTCCGGCATCGGAAAACTGGAAGACGCCGTTTCCGCGCTTGAATCTCGCCTGATCAGCGAGGCGCTTCAGCGAAACAAAGGAAATATTTCGCGAGTTGCGCGCGAGCTCGGACTCACGCGTCGCGGACTTTATTTGAAGATGAGTCGTTATCAGTTGGACAAAACCGGAACGTAAGAATCCTTCTCTGAAGTTTTAAGTATCGCGAAACTCAAACCGATCAATGCGAAAAAGATCATCGCAACTTCCGTGTCACCCAAATTATAGTGAACCATTCCGCCCGAGATGAATCCGATCATTCCGCCGAAAGTTCCTAATAGAACTCCTCGGGCACGCCAATCCGACTTCTCGTTTTTCGCTCCGCGATAAATTCTCCGCAAGGCTTCAAACAAAAACCAAATCCAGAGCAGCAATGAAGCGAATCCGCGTTCGACTATCAATTGAACCGGCGTTGAGTGAAAGTGTCCCATCGGAAGTCTTCCGTTATCAAAAAGCTTCCAGTCTCTCGCGTATCTTTTTATTGAATCCATTCCGACACCGAAGACGGCGTTTCTCGTACTCGAAGTGGCAAGTGAAATTCCTTCGCGCCAGACCGTCCGACGATAATTCGTCGAATCATCTTTTGAATCGAAGAAGCCGACGCCTCGGCTGTGCTGCAGAAAAAGCAGCCCGCCGATAATAAGCGGAATTATCAGCAAAGCTGAGATTAAGATAAATTTTTTTCTCGCTCCGAGAATCATCATTGTGGAAGCCGAGATGAGAAATCCGAGCTGAGAAGCTCGCGTCACCGTAAGTAAAAGCGCAAGCATCATTGCCAGAAGAGAACCTGCAAAGAAGATTTCGCGTCGCTTCAGAAAACCAAAAACTTTTCGCGCCGGTTCGCTACTCGATATCGACGCCAGGAGAATTCCAAACAACAACGAAGCGATCAACTGTAGTACTTCCGCGTAGGTCGTATAGTGTCCGTAAAAGCCGGCAGAACGCCAATTGAGACTTTTTTTCCAACTTTCAATTCCGAGTTTTGTGTTTGCATCGGAGCCGTCAAGAAGATCTGCGCGTTTTACTTCTACCTCAAAATAATAATCCGGACGATACAACTTCACCTTCGTTGTTTCGTTTCGTTCAATCTCCGAAAGTACTTCCTCGGCTCGACGCAATTTTTTTCCATTAGCTTCGAGAAGCGTGTCGCGATCTATTAGCTGAGCCTTGGCGAGTGGACTTTCCGCTCGAACTCCGTGTATCTCAACTCCGCGCCCGATCAATCTATCAATCGGTGTCCAAATTACATTCACCATGCAAGAAGCGATCAACGCAAAAGCGAGAACATAAACTGCGGCGCGCGTTCGCACGACATTGAAAACGAAATAGAAAATGAGAAAGACGAAAACATTTCGGAGTTTGTCGATTGATATATCGGGCGCGTAACTCGTAAAGCAGGTAAGTATCGTCCAACCTATGAGTGCTAAAAGAGAAAAATCCAGAGAAGTCCTTAGGAGTTTTAGTTTCGGTGCAAAAAATAAGCGAAGGAAAGCGGCGAGCATACCGATCAACCACGCGGTTTGAGTTGCGGCAATCGAATGCGGCGCGAACACGAACATCAGAAACAAAAACACAAACGCAATTCTATCGAGCCACATCGC
>DAITAB010000041.1:0-2918 GCA_036824525.1 Pyrinomonadaceae bacterium | reverse complement strand
CGCTATATGATGCGCGAAGCGAAATTGATCGCTCCGGAAAATTTTGTAATTGCTTCGATTCAGGCGCCGCATCAACACTACCGCGAAGCCGATGGAACATTTAAAGTAGGTTTCGGATGGCTTTCGGATTACAAGCCGGAAGAGTCGGTTTCGCTGCACCAGAATTTTATTTCGCAGCTCATTCAAAAACTCTCCGGCGAAAAAGTGATCGACCGATCGAGAATTTTCCTTTACGGATTCTCGCAAGCATGCGCTTTGAATTTTCGTTGTGCATTAGCGAATCCAAATCTGTTTCGCGGAGTGCTGGCGGTCTGCGGCGGTATTCCCGGCGATCTCGAAAACCGCCAAGACTATTCGCCAATCCAATCCGAAGTCCTTTTTCTCTATTCGGACCAAGATGAATTTTATCCGCTCGAAAAGTACGAAGGATTTTGCGAGCGCTTAAAACCATTCGCGCCGAATCTCACTACCAAACGTTTTAGCGCGAAACACGAAATCACCGACGAGATGCGACGCGACATTCGCTCCTTTCTCGCGCAAAAATAAAACGGCGACGAGCAACTTCGCCCGCCGCCGTGAAAACGCAAAATCGCGTTTGTTAATTTCCGTAACGATAGCTCGTGAACTGAGCGTCCATGCGGACGTCTTGTCCGGAAGTAAATTGGAACATGCAGTAGTCATCCGTGTAGTCCATGAAGTTTTCGATCGGATCGAGTCCGCCGCCGGCGCACGAGTCGCGTCCGCCCGGACAGCCATAAGCCGGTGAGGCCTCTGCCGGCGTATCGGAAACGAAGTCACCGTTGCCAGTGCAGCCGCCCTGGAAGGTGTGATACAAGCCCATCCAGTGTCCGACTTCGTGCGTCGCAGTATCGCCTTCGTTATATGGCGCCGCCGTTCCGCCGGGAAGCGAACTAAAAAGAAGCACTACGCCATCATTTTTCGGGTTGCCCGCGTAATTCGAAGGAAAAGTCGCCCAGCCGAGAAGACCACCTTGAAGATTTGCGGTATAGATATTCAAATCGTCAGCCGTTCCCTGGCGCAGGGTATTTTTCATATTACGTTCATTTTGGCTCCCCGAGCGAAGAGCGAACCACTTCGAATTCGTCGTACGATCAACCGAAATGAGATTAAACGACCAACCCCAACCGGCGTAAGCGCTGTTGAGTACACTCATTTGGTCCGCGATCATCGCGTCCGTGATGTTTCCTTGTGATACGCTGGTTCCACTTCGAATTACATGGAAATAGACGTTAATAAGGCCGCCCGTAACGTTTGAAATGCCGAGGCTTTCCATGGCTTTCGCACGTTTAACAAAATCATTTTCCGCAGCCGCAATTTTTACCGGATCATGATCGGTTCCGCAGCCGCGCGTACCGTATTCAATTGTCGGACGTTTCGTCTCGAACTCGTCGCCTTTGTCTTTAATCTGCGCGTTACTTCCGCTGCCGATAGCAAAAAGCCCCAATGCAATTACGGCAACGCAAGCGAAAACTCCAAGCACACGAATTTTGGTCATCTTGTCGGTATCTCCTTAAAGCTAAGTTAAATTTATATAGGAAGCCTCGGATTAAAGTAATTAAAACCGATTGCCGCGGGGCGCAAAAAAGATACTTCGAAACAAGCGAAACGTCAATACCGTTCTGACCGAATTTCTAGATATAACCGTAGTGTCTGCGGCAAAATTTTTTTGCGCATTACGCGGAATATATTAGAAAATAAAGCGAGTAGGGTAAGTATTTGAAAGCAATAAAACGAATTCTCATTACGGTTTCCGCGGCGGCGATTCTGACGACGTTTTCCTGTCGTGCAAATTTTTCGCGCTTTGCTTCGTTTCCCTCTGATGCGGGCGCGATCGAGAAACCGAAGCTCGAAGAGATCAAGTCTGAAAAAGTCAGAAAACTCCTCTCAAGCGCCAACGATCAAATTAAACAGACGAATTCTTATGATCCTTCTTACGTAGCTATTTCCTATCCGAATGGCGATGTTCCGATTGAAACTGGTGTGTGTGCAGACGTAGTCGTTCGCGCATTTCGAAGCGCTGGCGTCGATTTACAAAAAGAAGTTCATGAAGATATGAGCGCGAACTTTTCCGTTTATCCGAATAAGTGGAACCTGTCCGGGACCGATGCGAATATTGATCATCGAAGGGTTCCGAATCTCGATACCTTTTTCACTCGCAAAGGAAAATCTCTCGATATCACGCAAAACGCAGACGAATATTTACCCGGCGATGTAGTGACTTGGGATTTAGATGGAAACGGAAAGACCCACACCGGACTTGTTTCGAATCTCTGGAATGAAAGCGAAAAGCGCTATTTGATTATTCACAATATAGGCTTCGGTGCGCGCGCGGAAGACAGACTATTCGATTGGAAAATTACCGGACATTTTCGTTTCTTCGAATGAGGCTCGCGAATTCGCGTTGCGCTAAGCGGGTTTGAGCGCATCGCGTAAGCGGCCGACTACGTTTATATCGTCTGCCTCGTATTTCGGTTCTTCCAGGCGCATTGATTCATTCTCAACTGATTCGAGTCTTCCTTTCGAACTCCTACAAAAATCCAACACTACTTTCACAAAATTCTCCGGCGCTTCTTCTTGGGGAACATGTCCGCAATTTTTGAAAACAATCATACGGGAATGCAGAATCGCGTCGTGAAGTTTTCTTCCGAAGGAAATTGGAATAACCAAATCTTTATCGCCCCAGATGATCAAGGTCGGATGATTAATAAGATGCGCATCGTCTTCAATGCGGTTTGCGTCCCAGCGGCGCGCAGTCATCAAAACCGAATTGTGAGCATCGGCAGCACTGAGCGGTCGTAAAATATTGCTAATTCTTTCTTCGGTAATTAAGTCATGATTCGCAGGCGCCAAAGTATTCTGCAGTCGATGCCGAACCATCAGACGCGAATCCGCCGCAA
>DAITAB010000389.1:0-1384 GCA_036824525.1 Pyrinomonadaceae bacterium | reverse complement strand
TCGCTTGCTAATCAAAGAAGGCGTGAAACAACGGCTCAGCGAATCCGTGCAGACGGCTTTGAAACTAACGGGCGGCGCGGTCTTGATCGCAATAGTTGACGGCGAAGAGAAACTCTATAGCGAGAAGATGGCGTGTGTGACTTGCGGAATAAATATCGCGCAACTCGAACCGCGTTCGTTTTCATTTAATTCCGCTTATGGCGCTTGTAAAAATTGCCAGGGACTCGGAACAGTGCAAGAGATTGACGCTGCAAAGATCATTCCCGATGCAAACATTCCAGCGCGTAAACTTACTTTTGTAGAAGACGCCGATCGAAACGGCGCGCGGTTTCTCTTGAGCGCCTTGATCGCTTTGATCGAGAGTCACGTTTCCGATATTGGCGAGCCGAAAGAAGCTACCATTGGTTCGAAACAGAAAAAGAAATCGACCCGACCATTATCTGACGATGAATCGAAAAAGATTCAGACTCTGAAAGAACAACTCTTAGATACGCCTTTCAAGAACCTGCCGAAAGAAATCCGCGATGCTTTTTTCTACGGAACGAAAAAACGTTTGACCTTCCGACAGGGAAGTTATGTTTATGAAGCGGAATGGAAGGGCGCGATTTCTGCTCTGCGCGAACGACTCGATAATCCGCCATCGGAAAAAGTACGACTCTCGCTCGAAGAGCTTGTCTCACCGTCGCCTTGTTCGCAGTGCGGTGGAAAGCGATTGCAAAAAGAAAGTCTGGCGGTAAAAGTCGGCGGTTACGGAATTTCGGATTATACGGGTTTCACGATTTCCGAGGCTTGCGAGAGGTTTCGATCAATCAAGCTCAATGCGCGCGAGGAAAAAATTGCAGGATTGATTTTGAAAGAGATCAACGATCGTTTGCGATTTCTCGATGCGGTCGGACTCGGTTATCTGACTTTGGATCGCCCGAGCGCTTCCTTGAGCGGCGGCGAAGGTCAGAGAATTCGTCTCGCGACGCAAATCGGTTCGCAGCTGCGCGGCGTGCTTTATGTTTTAGATGAACCGTCAATCGGACTTCATCCGCGCGACAACGAACGTCTTCTCGAAACGCTGCGAATGCTTCGCGATCTCGGAAACACGGTGCTGGTAGTTGAGCACGACCAAGAGACAATCGAACGCGCGGATTATGTGGTTGATCTTGGTCCGGGAGCCGGAACGCACGGCGGTGAAGTCGTTGCGGAAGGCGCGCCGGAAGAAATTTCGAAAGCCAAAAATTCCGTGACCGGAAAATATCTTTCCGGCGCATTGAAAATTGAACTTCCCGAATGGCGGCGCTTGGCAAATGGAACGAATCTCATCGTGCGCGGCGCGCGCGCACACAATATCAAGAATATCGACGTAAAATTTCCACTCGGTGTGTTCACGGTCGTC
>DAITAB010000204.1:0-4525 GCA_036824525.1 Pyrinomonadaceae bacterium | reverse complement strand
GCAACTGAAAACGGTTGCAGCTTTGAAACGGATTGGCACAAATTTCTTGGTGGAGTAGATGCGGTTTCGATTGTCACGCCGACCGAAACACACTGCGAAATAGCGTGTGAGTTTCTGGCAAAAGGAATCCACGTTCTGGTTGAGAAACCAATCGCCCGATCATTGGACGAAGCAGACAGAATGATAGAGGCGGCAGAAAAATCCGGCGCGAAACTTATGGTTGGACATCTCGAGAGATTCAATCCGGCGATGATCGCGCTGCGACCTTACGTTAACAATCCTTTGTATTTCGAAATTCATCGTGTGTCGCCGTTTCCGAATCGTAGTTTGGATGTTGATGTTGTTTTAGATGTGATGATTCACGATCTTGACGCGATTCAATGGCTTGTCGGCGAGAACGTGAAAGTTTCGGAAATACGCGCCGTCGGAATTCCGGTCATTTCGGAAAAGGTTGACGCGGCAAATGCGCGGATCGAATTTGAAAACGGCGCTGTCGCCAATATCACCGCTTCCCGCATCGGTACGGAGAAAATTCGCAAAACGCGTTTTTATCAAACGAATTCCTACGTCGTCTTGGACTACGCGACCAAGTTTGCGTCGATTACGAGTCTTGAACCTAACGCTGCCCATCCGCTTCTTGGAATTAAAATTAATCGACTTGAAATTAACGACATCGAGCCGCTGCGCGCGGAAATTCTCGCATTTTTGGACTGCGTAAAACGCGACCAAGCGTCGCCGATTAGTGCATTTGAAGGGCGACGTGCTCTGAACTTGGCGTTAGGAGTTTTGGAAAAAATCGATCTTCATAGAAGTCGATTAAATGTTTGAGCAAATCCGAACGTGCTTTCGTCGGTGATTACGTTTAATATTTCGCATCGCAAGAAAAGAATTGCCCCCGCAAAAAACAACCAATCAGATTATTTGGCAAGACCGCAGTTAGCCAAATTGTGGAGAGATAATGTTAAAAAAATTCGCAAGAAGTATCTTAATCGGAATTCTTCTTTCACTCGCGGCTGTTTTCGGTATCGGATTTTTTACAAATGGAGTTTTGAGCCGTCAGGTGGGATTTTTCACCGGTGATGAGTTGTGGCAAGACATCGATGAGTCTTCGCTCGTTTCAACTGATGAGCGTCAAATCGTGCCGGAATCTTACCGGACTCTTCGCTTGAATAAAGATTTATTGCAATCACGTTTGACTCAAGCGCCACAGGAATCAAGCGTGAGCCCGAACGACAGCGAACTCGTAATCAGCTTGCCGTTGCCGAACGGAAAATTTTCGCGTTTCCGTTTTGTCGAATCGCCGATTATGGAAGATTCGCTGCAAGCACAATATCCCGAAATAAGAACTTACAACGGACAAGGAATCGACGATGCAAGCGCGACGGTGCGTTTCGATTTTACGCCGAAAGGCTTTCACGCGATGATTTTGTCGGAGGAAGGCAGCGTATTTATCGATCCGTATTCAAAGAATGATTCGGACAATTACATTTCATATTACAAACGCGACTTTCAAAAAGTGGACCGCACATTTGCATGTCTTGTCGCCAACGGAATTCCAAACGCCTTAGAAAAGAAACACCTCGAACACAAATTATTTCCCGAAGCGAATCTGGTGAACAATGCCGGCACGCTCCACACCTATCGTTTGGCGATGGCTGCGACCGGCGAATACACAACCTTTCACGGCGGAACCGTTGCGGGTGCTTTAGCCGCAATCACGACGACAATGAATCGCGTCAATGGAGTTTATCAAAGAGATTTATCCGTCAGAATGATTTTGGTAGCGAATAACACCAATATCATTTATACAAATGCCGCTACGGATCCTTACGCGAATACTTCGGGAGATTTGAATGCAAATCAAACCAATATTGACACAGTTATCGGCTCGGCAAATTATGACGTCGGGCATCTTGTCGGCACAGGCGGCGGCGGCGTGGCGCAATTAAATTCGCCGTGCGGCGTATCAAAAGCGCGTGGACTAACCGGCTCACCTTCCCCGGTCGGCGATCCTTTTGACATTGATTATGTTGCCCACGAAATGGGACACCAATTCGGCGGTAATCATACTTTCAACAGCACAAATAGCAGTTGTAACGGAAATCGAGCGTCAACTGCGGCGTATGAACCGGGAAGCGCCTCGACGATTCAGGGCTACGCCGGTATTTGCGGAACTTCGGATACACAAAGAAACAGCGATGATTATTTTCACATCCGAAGTTTGGAAGAAATGACAACCTTCATCAACGGTAATACCTGCGAAGTTGAATCCTCAAACTCTAATAATGCACCGGTCGTAACAGCCGCGCCGGCTTGCACAATTCCAATAAACACGCCTTTTGAATTAACGGGAAGCGCGACTGACGCCAACAGCGACTCTCTGACTTACACGTGGGAAGAATATGATTTGGGCGCTTCAACGAATGCCGTTCCGAATACCGATGCGACCGGCGGCGCGCGTCCGATTTTCCGTTCGTATAAACCGACAACGACCGGAGCAACCAGAACTTTTCCTTCCCTTCCGTTTATCTTGAATAACGCTAATGTTCCGCCAAGTACTTTTTCGGGAACAAATCCGGTGGGCACAGTTTGTTCATCAGGCAATTGTTTGACCGGCGAACTTTTGCCGACTATTTCACGGACAATGCAGTTTCAGTTAACGACTCGCGATAATCGCGCTGGCGGCGGAGGTATTCGCTCGGCGCAAACCGCCGTAACGGTAGATGCGGCTTCGGGACCTTTTGTAGTAACGGCGCCGAATACCGCCGTCACCTACAATGGACTTTCATCACAAACCGTAACTTGGAATGTTGCAAATACGACCGCCGCGCCAGTCAGCTGTGCCAATGTTAATATTTTGCTTTCGACCGACGGTGGCGCAACTTTTCCTACTACTCTCTTAGCGAACACAGCGAATGACGGCACCCAACTCGTAAGTATTCCGAATACGGGAACGACGAATGCGCGACTTAAAATTAAGTGCGCGACCAGTTGTTTTTTCGACATTTCAAATACGAATTTCACGATTTTGGTTGCAAGCGCCGCAACCGCTTCGCTCGGAGGCAGAGTTATTACCGCTCTCGGCGGAGGACTCGACGGCGCAATTATTCGTTTGACCGATTCAAATGGAAATAACAGAACAGTCCGAACCAATACCTTTGGCTATTACAACTTCAGCGATCTCGAAACAGGTAATACCTATGTTTTGACGGTCCGCCGAAAAGGATATTCCTTCGAGCAACCGACTCGGATTGTCACTCTTAACGAAGACTTTGCCGGAGCAGACTTTATTTCGGCGGAGTAGTTAGACGATTCGATAGTCTCGGTTTTTTATTTTTAACTTGCCGGAGCGCCGAATTAAGAGCTCCGGCTTTTTTATGAGACATTTAGAAATATCGGTTCGAAAAACGGTTTATGAGTAGAAACCAAATTTCCGAATTTTTGGAATCGCGTATCGAAGCGCAGGATTTTCCGTGTGCGGTCTATTCGGTTATCGATAAAGGAAGGCTGATTACTCAGGATGCTTTGGGATTTGCCGTTTGTAGTCCGCGCAAAATCGCCGCCACCACCGAAACGATTTTTGATTTGGCGAGCCTTACGAAAGTTTTGATCACCGGACTGCTGACGACGCTTCTCGTAGATCGAGGCGGGCTTAAATTCTCTGATCGGATTGCGAAGATTCTTCCTATTCTCGACACTCCGGAAAAAAATGAAGTGACGGTCCAGGATCTCCTCACTCATGTTTCCGGTTTCCGCAATTGGATTCCTTTTTATCTGGCTGCCGATGCGCGGGAAAAGAAGGAATCAATATTGAGGGTAGTTGAACGCGAACGACTTTCCACTCGTCGGCTCGCTACGGTTTGTTACTCCGACATCAACTTTATTTTGTTGGGCTTTATGTTAGAGGTTCTGCTTCAAAAGCCTTTCGAAGAAATAGCCCGAACGGAAATATTCAAACCGCTGGGTTTGCGTGCTACCGTTTTTTCACCGTCAAGACACATTCGCGAAAGAACTGCGGCGAGTGAATTCGGAAATGAATATGAAAAAAAAATGTGCGCGGCGCTTGGATACGACGTAAGTAAATTTCACTGGCGCGATTATCAGATTTGGGGCGAGGTACACGATGGTAACAGTTGGTTCCTCGATGGAGTCGCGGGACATGCCGGATTATTCTCAACCGTGACCGAAGTCTCGCTGATTGCCCGCGAGTTCCTTGCCAATACAACTTCGCTTCTCCGCAAAGAAACCTGCGAACTTTTTCGAACGAATTTTACCCGTGGATTGAATGAAGCGCGCTCAATCGCATTCGAGCTAGCCGACAACGAAAACACAACCGCTGGCGAAAGACTCTCAAAGTCGAGTTTTGGGCATTTGGGATTTACGGGAACAAGCCTCTGGATAGATCCTTCTACCGAACGAATTTACGTTTTGTTAACGAATCGAACACATGAACACGAATTGCCGTTCGCTAACCTTGCTGCGACCCGAAGAACATTCCACGATTTGGCGTCAGAGCTTTGCGACC
>DAITAB010000203.1:0-4533 GCA_036824525.1 Pyrinomonadaceae bacterium | reverse complement strand
GCTTGCGCGCACCACCGGTTTTGTCAACGGCGCGTTACGTAAGGATTTTCCCGCCCCGGGAGCCTTTATATTTGCCGTCGGCACCGCATCGGGATACGCGCCGGTAGATGCAAACGTGACGATCGGATCCGGTAATCTCACGGTTACGGGAATTCAGGGACCGATGCCATTTATCAATGGCGCTCAGGCGTTGCAGCGCTACTGGAATCTAAATGGCACCGGCATTACGGCGCAACTCGTATTTAACTACAATCAAACGGATGTGTTGGGTACCGAAAGCTCGTACCGGATACATTGGCAGGAACTGCCGAGTAACTACACGGTTAATTGGCTAAATCAATGTCCGGCACTGCCATGCGTTGATACTGTGCTTAACAAAGCTTCAACCGGTAATGTTTCGCGATTCTCGAATTGGACGATTGCGGTTCCGCTTGCGCCGACCGCGGCCAGCGCCTCAGTCGCGGGTCGCGTAGTTGATCAGGCAGGACGCGGTTTGGCAAACGCCATTGTTTCCTCGATTGATCCGAATGGAGTAGTTCACTCAGCAAGGACGGGTTCATTCGGCTATTACGAAATTAATGATTTGCCGGCGGGGCAAACTTATAATTTCTCAGTTCGCGCGAAGGGTTTCATATTTTCTACACAGGCTTTGACACTTACCGGAAATATGTCCGGACTGGACTTTGTCGGTGTGCCGCTTGAGTGATTTGCTTTTGTATTGAAAAAAACGACGGGCGAAAAAACAAAAAACTTTTTCGCCCGTTTTTTTTATTTCGAGAGAACATCAAAAGCCTGCAGGCGATTTCCATCGGCGGAGTAAAGCAAACCATTTATCTCGTCAGTTACAAAATTCGCGTCAGGATCCGAGGCTAGAATAAATCGCGCGTCTTTTCCCGTGTTGATATTCACTCCGACCAGTCCTTTGCGATCGAAAGGTTTCGGAAGTTCCGTGTAGTAATACATAAAATTTCCGCGAAGTTCGGCGAGACGCTTTCGTTGAAGAAGATAATTTGAAAGTTTTTCTATCTGACGAATCGGATCGAGTTTTTCAAGCAGACGATCCTGCACGTCTGCGCGTGATGGTGTGGCTTCCTCGATTAGTCTTCCCGTGATTCTTCCGCGAATTTGCGCACCGGTTGGAATCTGGATTTGCAATCCCGGAATTCGGTTGAGCAGAGATGGTTTTTGCGCGATCGAACCATATGCATAGATACGATTGCTTACGTAGTTCCGTGCCGAGGTGGTCGCGAGGGTGGTGAGATCGAGCGAACCTAAACGAGTTCGCAGACTCGCGGAACGAAAAGCATTTGCTGTTCGAAAGAAGCTGAATCCTTTTTGAGCAAATCCGATCGAGGATGATGCGAATCCGCCGTAACGAAAATAAAGCGCCGTTGCCCGAAGTGCGATTGCACCAACGACACGCAAAATTCCCCGCGAAGGCGCTTTGTGTTTGGCTCGCCAAACCTCTCGAATTGGATCGCGAAATTCATTTCGCTTCTCGCCTACCTGCGAACTAAAGTTCGCGTTCCGGCTGAAAGCCGCGATTTCATCTCGTCCGCCTACGACCGTTTCGCCTTTTTCATTGATCACGACGAACTGCGCTTTTTCGATCGTGTGTTCGAGTTTGGAAATTCGTTTGCCGGTTCGCGCGTCGAGAAAATTCAAATCGTCTTTATCGGCGAAGGCGATGGACTTTTCATCGGCGAAAACAAAATTCGTCAGACCTTTATCTGCGCCTTTATAACGCCAAAGTGTTTTTCCGCTGCGCGAATCAATCGCGGAAATTCCAAAAGGTCCGCGCATCTCAATTTCGCCGTCGCGAATTCGCGTAAACTGTCCGCCGGTGCGCACGTATAGAACATCGCCAAGCAAAAACATCTCCGGCGTTACGCCAAGATCCTTTGCTTCCCAAGCGATTTCCTGCGTACCGCGATCAAGCGCGCGCACTTTTCCGCGACCGGTGGTGAAGATGCGAGTCTCATCGGCGATAACGTCCGCTTCCGTCAATGCCAGCCCGCCTTCATTCACTTTAAATTTCTCGCGTTGGCGCGGTTCGCCCGTACGCGCATCGTATGAAGTCACGCCTTCATAGAAAACAAAAAGACTTCCATCGAGAAAAATCGGCGGACGAAAATTATCGAGTGTGAAAGAGACAGAACCGCTTTCCGGGAAATGTGCGGGCATCATTTCGACATCGGAATCAAGCTCGCGCTTCCAGAGTTCTTTACCGCTTGATAGTTCGAGAATGTGAACGATCGGCGTGCGTTTCAGTTCTTCGCCGATATTGCCGCGCGCTTTCTTCGTCATGACCACGGAAAGCAAGTCCATCTGTGGCTCGATCGCGACGTGCATCACATCGCCCTTTATCTTTTCGCTTTGCCAAATCGTGTCGCCGGAAAATAAATCAAAAGCTTGTAACACGGATTTCTCTCCGCGATCCAAACTCAGCAAGACGAGATCGGTTTCGGGAATCGGCACGACGGAAGTTTCGCCCAATCCGCGATGCGATCTTCGCCAAAGTTTCTCACCGGTTTTTCCGTCGATCGCATACAGCGATTTATCGGTCGCGGCAATTAAGATTCCAAAGTCCGTTGATTGGTAAAACTGAATTCTTTCGTCGAGATTTGTCTGCCAAAGCGGCTGGGCATCGACAAACGAAACAAACAAAATGCAGGCGAGTAAAATTGCTTTCATGCACATATCTTAACGCGACGAAGCCTCGCGCGAAAATATTATTTGGAAGGTGATAAATGGACAAAGATCAGGAGTGGCGAAAAGATAAAACTTTACTGAATCCGATAAGCCTTGCTGCTCCAAAGGATGATTACTGTTCCGCCGAGATCATCGGCAATCGCACGCAAATCCGCGTCGAGCTTTTTATAGTCGCCCGAAGTTCTTTTTACCCGTTTCGTTTTCTGACCGGCGTAAATTGAATCGATCCAGACACCATCGATGGAATTGAAAGTTTTCGCGCCGAAAGAGCGCGAAGCAGGTTTTTCCTTTTCCGCTCTTTGAAGCGCAACGGAGCGACCGCCGGCTGGCAACTCGTCAACTTGTCGCGAACTGATTCCGGAAGTTGTTTTCTTTGCGGGCGAGTCGCGTCGCGAATTTTGCGTGTCCGGCATCAACACGCCGGTTTGGCTTTGAGTTTGGTTTTGAATTTGGCTCTGAGATTGGTTTTGAACCAGCGGCTCGTTTTGTTTGGCGATGGAGGAGTCAGTTGTTATATCGACTCCATCAAATTGAATTTTTTTATCTTCTTCGCGCGATCGATCAACAAGAATTGGTGCGGCGGGTTTCGCCTCCGTCTTGGAAACTTCAGCCTCTTTCACGTTTTCCCCAGGGATGCCATTCGAAGTCGATTCTCTTTGCAGCGGACCTCCGCGCCCGATTCGAAAAGCACCGGATGATTCTCTTGAATCCGATACAGTGCCGGAGTCTTGTGGCGATGGAATGTCTGCCGCGGATGGCGAATTTGTTGATGATGCCGTATTCGATGAAGCATTCGCAGCCTCCGCAAGTATATTTGCGTCGGGCGAATTGCTGGCAGTGTTTGAAGATGCTGAGGGCGCGCTATCGCTCTTAACTCCCGTGACTTTTGCCAACTCCGAATCGCGTCCGGAATTTTGCAATGCGATGAATCCAATCAATCCGCCAAACAAGACCACGCCGGCAGCCAATGCATATACGAGATTCGGTAGGGCGAAAAGTTTTTTATGCCAGGGAATTGTCTGAGTGGAAACGGCGGCAACGCCGGCAATAAAATTCTCAGGCTCAATTTCCGAGTTCGAATTTAATACGACGACCTCCGAAAGAATTTTCCGGCAGCGATTACAATCTGCGAAATGTTTCTGCGCGAGAACTCGCGCTTGCTCAGGCAAAGCACCTTCCGCAAATGAAGAAATCAGATCCGCGTCGAAATGCAATTCCGACTGCGTAATCGCCGACGCAGATTCGCCTTCTCGCGCCTGGTCGCGCAAAAGCGCGTCGATTTCTTTGTCGAAGTCATTGTTCATCGTTTACCTAGCGGCAGAAAATCAACTGCCGCTTCTAAGAACGAATTCAGCCACCCAATCTTGCGTCAGAACCGCAACCGCAAATGCCGCAACAAGTTTATCGAAATTTAAGTCGAGCTTTGCGGCGACCTCATTTAACTGTCGGTCGATTTCATCCGGGCGCCATCCGTTTTTCTGTGTAAGAATTTTCACCACAGATTTTCGAATTTCCGTTTGAATGCGCATCAGCTTACGGCTCGCGGTAGCTTCGTGAAAACCGAGAGCGGATCCGATGTCTTTCAGTTTCACCTCATCGAAGTAATACATCTTGAGAATCAGTCGGTCTTCATCAGGAAGTTCTTCGATCGATTGCATAAGTGCCAGCGAAACATCGCGCGAAGTTTCCTTCGACATAAAATTTTCTTCGGGATTCTCGATCGTGTGAAGAACGTTTTCGTTGTCGGTTTTCAATGCCGAAGCCTGTGCAAGGTTCTCAAATTCGCGCGTTTCTTCAATCTGTACAAACCGCGATTCTTTA
>DAITAB010000202.1:0-4538 GCA_036824525.1 Pyrinomonadaceae bacterium | reverse complement strand
TCATATGATCTCGCTCCGTTTTTCGAAAATTTATCCGCGCCGCTTTGCACCCACAAAGAAATTCGCTATGCGAAAACGATTGTCGTAATCGGCGGAGATGTCGATGAAGAGCATCCGTTAACTGCCAAGCAAATTCGCCAAGCCGTGAAAAACGGTGGCGCGAAATTGATTTTGGTAAACGATACTCCCAGCAGAATCGCCGGTACCGCAACGAAATTCATTCACGTGAATCCGAATTCGGAAGATGCGTTTGCATTGGCGCTCGCCGATAAATCCAATGGCGATCTCGCCGCGAAGAAGCTCGGAATCGCCGCGACGGAAATCGAAGCCGCCCAAAAAATCATGGCGGAGACCGATGGTGATCTCCTCATAATGTTCGGCGGTGATTTGTCGAGCGAAGCGCAAGCTCTTCTTGCAAATTCGGCGTCGCAATTTACAACTGAAAAATGCAGGGTGAAGTTCCATCCGCTCGCCGGTTATTCAAACAGCGTCGGCGCAGGCGATATGTTGAGCGGAAGAAAACCGCTCGATGAGGTTTTGACAAATTCTAGCGCGCTTCTGATCGGCGGAAGCTTGTCTGATGAGAATGCAAAACTTCTCGGAGGAAAAGATTTCGTCGTCGTTCAAGAACTTTTCGAAACTGAAACGACAAAATATGCGGACGTGATTTTGCCTGCCGCGAGTTTTGCCGAACAAGATGGCACATATACAAACAACGATGGATTTGTTCAGCGGGTGCGACAGGCAATCGAAGCCGTAAATCAATCGAAGCCCGATTGGATGATTGCCAGTTTGATCGCGCGCGAACTCGGCGTGGATTTCGGTTATAACATGTCGGCATCAGCAGTGTTCAAAGCGCTTTCGGAAAGTGTGAAGGGTTACGAAGGTTTGCGTTATCCGGCACTGAAAGATGAATCGAATCCTGTGCAGGTGAAGCACCCGATTGCCGCGAAGAAAGATTTGGCGAATTTGATGAGCTCGCTTCGCGCGCGTGTTGACGCGATGAATGATTCTGCGGAAAAAATTTCGCAAATTCCGAAAGTCGGACACAAGCTGCATATGCTTACTACGCTTACTCGGCGAACCGAACAATTCCATTTGCTCGCACACGGAAATCCGAAACCTGAAAACGTTTTGGCGTCGCCGCTTTCCCAATTTAATTTGGACGGAACGAAAAAAGAAGAGAAGGCAGCCGCAACGACCTAATAATTTTTGAGATGGAAGCTGTAATCAAAACAATTTTTCCTATTGCAGTTTATGGCGCAGCGATTGGCGCTGCATTCGGTGGAGTGATGATGATAGTCGCTTACACCGTTCTTGCAGAGCGAAAAGTTCTCGGCTGGATGCAAGGAAGAATTGGTCCGAATCGAGTAGGACCTTGGGGACTTTTTCAGCCATTTGCGGATCTTCTCAAGTTTATTTTCAAAGAAGATTTAACACCCGATAAAGCGACGCGATTTGTTTACTTCCTTGCGCCGGTGGTGGCGCTCACTTGCGCGCTGATGCCGATGGTGGTTTATCCATTCGGTCCACCGATAAGCGTCGATTTGAGTTTTCTGCCGTTTGGGTTGGGCGAAGGAATTCAGGCAATTCCGCTGACGATTGCGCAAATTGACGTTGGCGTTTTATATGTTTTGGGAATTACATCAGTCGGCGTTTACGGAATTGCACTTGCCGGTTGGTCGTCCAATTCGAAATACAGCTTGATGGGCGGACTTCGATCGTCAGCTCAGATGATCTCTTACGAACTCGCGATGGGCGCATCCGTCATCGGAGTTGTGATTCTTGCGGGAACGCTTGATCTTAATGGAATAATCAACGCTCAAGCGAATTCGACTTTTCGTTGGTACATCGTTCCGCAGTTTGTGGGTTTTGTCGTTTTCCTAATTGCCGCATTTGCCGAAACGAATCGCGTACCATTTGACTTGCCGGAAGCGGAAACCGAACTCGTCGCCGGTTTCCACACGGAATATTCCGCGCTCAAATTCGCGTTATTTTTCATGGCTGAATACGTAAATATGTTTACGGTTTCAGTAATGTGCACGACTCTTTTCCTTGGCGGTTGGTACATTCCCGGTCTAAGTCATGTTTTTGAAGTGGGTACGATTCCCTATGCGATTGCAAGCCATATCGGATTTCTCGTTAAGATATTCTTGTTCTTATTTTTGTACATCTGGATTCGAGCGACTCTACCGCGCTTTCGTTTTGACCAGTTAATGAATTTTGGTTGGAAGTTTTTGTTGCCCTTGTCGCTGGCAAATGTAGTTTTTACGATCGTCGTTGTTTACTTTTTGAACCGTTGATTTGAATTTATTGAACCGTTGATTTGAATTTACCGCTGCTGCGCTAAGGCGAGAAGAAGAAATTCGCGACTGATTTTTTCCGAGCAACGTTTAATTTCTCCGCATCGGCGGTTTTGCGGTTTGGATTTTATGATTACATCTGCACTCTTTTTTATATTTGCGGGACTGGCAATCGCGTGTGCGGTGTCGCTCGTCTATCACCGAAATCCGCTTTACAGCGCGATTTCGCTGGTCGGCGTTTTAGTTTCCCTTGCGTGTCTTTATCTGATGCTTGCCGCTCCATTCATTGCAGCCGTTCAGATTCTGATTTACGCGGGCGCGATTATGGTTTTAGTCATTTTCGTAATTATGCTTTTGAATCTTGACGACGATAAACCGCTCGTCCGCCTAAGGTATCTGTTTCCCGTGGGCGCGGTGCTTGGTTTGGCTTTGCTGGCTCAAACCTTTTTTATATTTTACGCAGTTACGAACGCGTCCGCGGCATCGCCTTCTGTAAACGATTCGATTGGATTAACTAAGAATATTGGTGAACAGATGTACACACAGTATCTGCTACCGGTTGAAATTGTTGGAATTTTATTGTTGATGGGAATCGTCGGCGCAGTCGTGTTGGCTAGAAGAAACGAACACGTGCAACTTGAGGTTGTGAAGAAGAGTGAGGAGAGTTAATAACGGATAACTAAAAGTGAAAAACTAACAACGAAAAATTCAAGAAAGTTAGTTTTAGATGATTGAAAGCGTGCAATTCAAAATTTTTTGTTTCCCACTTTTCACTTTTAGTTTTTCACTTTTCACTATTAATTATTTATGGAAGTCGGACTCGCACATTACTTAGCTCTTTCGGGCATTCTTTTTACGATTGGCGCAGTTGGCGTGATTTATAAACGCAACGCGATAGGAATGTTTATGTGTATCGAGTTGATGCTGAACTCGGTGAATCTCACATTCGTAGGCTTTTCGCGTTATTACGGCGATGTTTCGGGACAGTTATTCGTGTTTGTGGTTATGTCGGTTGCCGCGGCTGAAGCTGCCGTCGGGCTTGGAATCATCATCGCGTTTTTCCGTAATTCGATTTCGGTGGACGTAGATGACGCAAGCGTATTGAGAAATTAATTTTTTGGAAAGTTTATGGCGCTCGAAATGAGAGAAGAGTGTGAACGCTGTGAATGCGTTCTGGCGGCAGACGGTGAAGCTTTCATTTGCAGTTATGAATGCACGTTTTGCGCTGAGTGCACCGAAGAGCTTGATGCAGTTTGTCCTAACTGTAAGGGCGAATTGCTTCGTCGCCCGCCGCGTAAGAACCCGATTGCCGAGATTTAGAAGGTTCGAACTTTATTTTTGTTTGTTGTGTTGTCGATTTCATTCGACGGTCACGCGATATCAACGATAGATGACTGAAAACAATTTATTAAGTCTCATAATTTTTGCACCGCTGCTTGGAGCTGTAATCAATTGGCTCATCGGCGGAAGACTGAAGAGCGAGAAATTTAGCGGCATTGTCGCGTGCTTGGCGGTCGGTATTTCTAGCGTTGTCGCCTTTATCCTTGCATTTGGAATCGGAACGCCGCATTCGGGCGCGCTTTTCATGCCTGAAGGAAAACCGATTCTCGATCATCTTTGGACATGGATTTCCGTGGGAAATTTTCGCGCCGATTTTGGTTTGGGAATGGATCGGCTTTCGGGAATCTACGCGCTGTTTGTCACATTCGTCGGATTTCTCATACACGTTTTTGCCACCGGTTACATGCATGGCGATAAGGGCTTCTATCGCTTCTTCGCATATCTGAATCTTTTCATGTTCTCGATGCTGACTCTCGTCCTGGCAGATAATTTTCTGCTGATGTTCGTGGGTTGGGAAGGCGTCGGACTCTGTTCATATCTGCTTATCGGTTTCTACATTCAAAAAGACGAAGCGCGGCGCGCGGCAAAGAAAGCATTCGTAATGAATCGAATCGGAGACTGGGGAGTTTTGATGGGAATGTTTCTCGTCTTCACGCTTTCTGGTTCGCTTTCCTTTTACGACAAAGTTATTGATGGTACTCAAATACAGAGCGCGTTAGGCGTAATCGCGCGAATGGCGCATGAACCTTTTACATTCGGCGCAATTTTCGCCGGCGGAATTACCTCTGCCGCGGTTCTCTTGTTTATTGGCGCGACCGGAAAGTCGGCGCAGATTCCCTTGCTCACATGGCTTCCCGATGCGATGGCGGGTCCGACACCTGTTTCCGCTTTGAT
>DAITAB010000201.1:0-4540 GCA_036824525.1 Pyrinomonadaceae bacterium | reverse complement strand
CTGTTCCGGGACAGGTTTATTACGATGCTTCGCGCAAACTTATTCTGAAGGGCGTTGACGGAGTGGTTTTTGTTGCCGACAGCCAAGATGAACGCATGGACGCGAATCTCGAATCGCTTTCAAACCTCGAAGAGAATTTGCAGTCGCAAGGTTATGATTTGATGAAGATTCCTTATGTTCTCCAGCTCAACAAACGCGACCTTCCAAATGTCGTAACGGTTGATGAGCTGGCAGCGGAACTCCAACGAAAGAATGAACCGGTTTTTGAAGCGGTTGCTTCTAAAGGCGATGGAGTTTTTGATACGCTAAAAGCAGTTGCAAAACAGGTGCTTACGGAATTGCGTAAGAGTTAACACTGTTCCCACATAAAAACGAACGCCGCTTGATTCACGAGAATTCAAGCGGCGTTTTTGATTTGTGGCGGAGCGGACGGGGCTCGAACCCGCGACCTCCAACGTGACAGGCTGGCGTTCTAACCAACTGAACTACCGCTCCGAGGTTGTCGATTTGGGAATGCCGAAAGCGGAGAAGTTTTGAATAAACGCTTTCGCGCGCGAGTCACCGCGTATTAGCCAACAAAAGTTGGTACTCAAAACAAAAATCCCAAATCCAAAATCGAACTGGTGGGCACGAAGGGACTCGAACCCCTAACTTCCTCCTTGTAAGGGAGGCTGTCTACCAATTGACGTACGTGCCCAAAAATCTTTTTCAAAGAATCAAATTCAGCACGCGTTTATCAAACGTACTATCAAAATCTTCCGCGTTTTGTAGGAAAAACAGCGAACTGAAATGCTACGATTTGTTTCTCCAGACTGTCAAGCGAATGAAATTTCTACGGCAGTGACCAATGGCTTCGATACTTAAATCCGGAAATTCCTAAGTTCTAAAAATCTTACAACCGGCTCACCCGTTTCGATTTCGTAAAATCGGTTTCGGGCTTTTTACATCAACTGGATTTGCTTTACTGTCGAAGGAAAGGATCGTTCCTCCAAAGCCCACTGCAAATCCGCGTGAACCAACAAAAACCGCACTTTCAATCCTATGTCGCGATTGTGTTTCAACGACATTCCAGACGTTTCCGGCTGTCGTCGTGTGAAGAATCGTACCGGCATCTCCAAAAACCCAACCTTCAGACGTACTTGTGAAAACCACATCCAAAAGATCGTGAGTCGTGCCGGAGACCTGCGCACGCCAGATTCTTCCGGCGTTTTGTGTCATAAGGATCGTACCTTTGGCTCCTACGCTCCAGCCATACGATTTGCCGTAAACGCAAACGGCGAAGAGTTTAGCCGGACTCGCGCCGAATACGTTTGATTCCAACCACGTTCGTCCATCATCTTCCGTGAAAAGAATTGTTCCGCCGCCACCAACTACGACCGCTTTTGCGTTATCAAAAAACCGTCCGTCGAGCATTAAATAGCGCACCGGAAGCGACGACTTCAACCAAGCGGTGTTGCCACTTCGAAGAGACAGAATCGCGCCACCTTCACCGACGACGATTCCTTCGCCGCTTTGCGAAAAAAACATCCGGACCATTCGATTCCGTTCATCGCCGATTTCAATGCGCTTCCATGATTCGCCACCATCTTGCGTCTGCATCAAATATGTTGGCGAAGCCGAAGAATTTGCAAAAATATCTCGCTCGCAAAGAAGCCAACCCGTTTTTTCATTGCTGAAATACAGATCGAGAATTGCGTCATCAGTGAATCGCTTTCTGATCGTCCAGGACTTCCCTCCGTCGGTTGTTTGCAGAAATGCGCCGTTTCCCCCGACGATAAATCCGCGTTGTTCATTGACGAATTGAATTGAATGCAGCCACGCGAAAGTGCCGCTCGGAATTTTTTTCCAATCGGCATTCACAGACTGAGCAAACAACAGCACGCCTAAAGCTATTACGATTTTTGAAAATCCGCTCATTGAAAATAAAAAGGCGGTCATCTACTGACCGCCACTAATTTATCCCTACAACAAACCTACAACGGAAAACCAAAAAGGAATCTGACCAAACTCGCCTTTTCAAGAATAGTAAATATACCTTTGAGGTTTGATTTTGAACCGGGAACAAAGACCTGATCGCCAGGTCGCAATTCAATCATTGGCGACTTTCCGCTCGCAACCAGATCAAGATTTATCATTTGTGCCGTCAAATCTCCCTGCGGTCCGTATCGGTAAAGCATTACCTTTTTTCGATTACCTTCTTTAGTAACTCCGCCGGCTTCAACCACTGCCTCCCATAAAGTTACGCGGCGTTCCATCACACGAACGCCCGGACTCGAAACTTTACCGAGTACTGAATAACGACTCGACATTGCCTTATCGAGAGTGATCGTAACTTGAGGATCAATAATGTATTCATCGAGTTTCTTCACGATCTCTTTGGTTACATCATCGATCGTTCTGCCGGCAACAAAAACCCCACCGCGAATCAACGGATATTGGATTCTTCCATCAGGCGGAATTGTGATTCCGGTCTTGCAATAGTTAGGACACTGTCCGAAAACTTCCACGGAAATCACATCGGTCGGTCCGAGTGTGTAACGCTCTAGATAGTTTCGGTAGAAAGGAATGATTTCTTTTTCGTCATCAGAGCTCGGCGTTTCTGTGAGAATAGTCTTTGGATTTTCAGCCGCGGCGACTTTTTCAGGTGTCGACGATGATTTTGCGTCATCCGTCTTAACACTTTGCGCGGTAGATTCCTGTGCGTTTGCGTTAAAGACAATCAATGAAGCAAACAATGCCACAAAGGCTGAATGCAAAATGATTCTTTTCATGATTACTTCTCCAAGTTCATCCGGTACCTTCATAAAACAAAAACGAAGATATTCCGGGTAAATCCAAGTCTTTCAGCGTCCGCCGCGACCAAAAATCACGGTTTTAAAAGTTTCGAATACAATCAACAAATCCAAAGCCAGCGATTGGTTCTTGATGTAATAAAGATCGTATTGCAATTTCTGTCTGGCATCCTCAACCGATGCGCCATACGGATATTTTATCTGCGCCCAACCTGTTAAACCCGGCGCAACCAAATGACGATGTTCATAAAAAGGAACTTCGGTCGCTAACTGCGATACAAAATGCGGTCGCTCAGGTCTCGGACCGACGAAGTTCATTTCACCCTTTATGATGTTCCAAAACTGCGGAATTTCATCGAAGCGAATCTTACGTATAATTTTTCCTACGCGCGTTGCGCGATCGTCATCAGCATCCGCCCAAACAGGTCCGTTTTTTTCCGCATCAATGCACATCGAACGAAATTTCAAAACGTCGAAGACCCTACCGTTTTTTCCAACTCGCTTTTGCCGATAAATAACCGGTCCTGATGACTCGATCTTCACCAGCGCGGCTGTGATCAGGGCGAACGGAAACGAAAGAATCAACCCAATCAATGCCAAGGTGCGATGCGCCGCCTCTCTAACGAAATTGGTCAAACGCGTATCGCGACCGCGTCCGGCAAAAATCAACCAAGAAGGGCGAACCATATCCAGATGCACTTGTCCGGTTACTCTCTCGAAAAATGAAGTGCACTCCTCAATCGCGACATCTCCCGCTAGACTCATTCGAAGTAACGCTTCAGTCGGAAAAGTGCCGCGCCTTTCTCTTACGGCGATTACAATGCGATCCACTCTTTCGTTTCTGATGATCTGCTCAAGTTCATCAGTCGTCCCGACGACACGTTGCTGCGGAAGCGTATGAACCGCGCTCGAAACATCGTCTGTAACAAATCCGACAATTCTTAAACCTGCATCGCGTCTTTGAAGAACAGCCTCGGCAGTTTCTATCGCAGCAGGTCCAGCGCCCACTATCAAAATCTTTTCGCCGATTCCCGGATGTCCCGCAAGAAAATGAATTGCAATTCGCCACGAGAGCAAAAAAACCAAAACAATTGGGATCGAGATCAGTGAAACGCCGCGACCAATCAAGAGCTGCGGCAAGAAATAAAACACTATCGATAGAAGCACCCATGCAATTCCGATTGTTTGTATCAGACGTAAAATCAGTTCGCGGCGGTTTGAGGTGACCGAAAAGTCATAAACATCTGAGAAATACGCAACGACAAGTGTAACCAAGGTGATAAGCGTTATTTTCAGCCAACCATCGCGAAAATCCAATTCATTCAATGCGCCGGCGACGCCCAACCTGACGTAGAGTGCAAGAACGACGCTCGCGAAAATTATCGTCGCATCGGCTAACACTAAACCTGTATTCCTTACACTTAATCGGGTGCCATCCATTCCGGTTTTTTCTTATGACAATCTAATCCTCTGCTTGGCGCTTTCTGTAATATCCATAAGATGCCGAAGATTCATCCAAAAGCTCGTCGCTTTGATTAACAACAACTCCCATCATTCTTTCGCGCGGAAGCTGTTCGAGTATTCGATCTACGTCTTTATATTTCGCCTGATTTACCCGAACCACGAGAATCGCGCCGTCGGCGTGATTTATCAAAACAGCGGCATCCGTGAAAACGGCCAGCGGCGGCGCGTCGATGATTACATAGTCAAACATTTCCCGGGCTTCACGTAGAATATCTTTGAAGCGT
>DAITAB010000388.1:0-1394 GCA_036824525.1 Pyrinomonadaceae bacterium | reverse complement strand
ATCCGCATACTGCGGAACAAAAAGATACGCCGCAAGAAAATTCGCAATACTTCCCGGACGCGCATCCAACGGCGCGATTGGAAGCGGCGTAGGAATCGGCGTAGGAACGGGCGTAGGTGTCGGACTTGGGGTCTTATTCGCCGTCGCGTTCGGTTGAAGCGTGTTCGTGACAATCACCACCGGTCGGGGAATATTCATTGACGGCAAAGGCGGACGAAGACGCGCCGAAACGGGCGCAAACCAACTTCGGACTTCGGTTTCGCTTGGTGAGCTTTCCAACCAATCGTCTGAGAGTCGATTCGTAGGAATGGGAAATCCGCCGGTTGAAAGGACTATCGTTTTGCGCAAGAGATCCAGATTAGACTCATCTTTTATCGAAGAATTCTCACGTGAAGTTTTCACCATCGAAGGCTCAAACTGACTATGCCCTTCGAGCGAACATTCAACTCCACGAAGATACGGTTCGTTGAATTCAAAAATATTTTCGGAGTTCTCGGTGCGTCCGCCGCAGGTCGAGGTGTACATCGCGTTGATCGGTTTTCCGTTGTAAGTCGCGACGATTCCGCGCGTTTCATTCACCGCTTGAATTCCCATCGCCGATTCCGAGGAGAAGCCGCGGTAAACCTGCGAACGTGTGGTTGGCAATAAATCAAAACCCTGCGACGAAAAAGTGCCGAGATTCGCCCAGGCATATGTTCGCGCGGCAACAGCTTGAGCCTTTTGCGCCTCGAGCTCGGGCAAACTCAATTCATTCGGAACAACTCCGCGCAGATAATCTTCGAGCGAAGCGACATTTACCACAGACAAAGTGCCACGCGAATTCACGAAGACTTCGATCTTTCCGCGATACGCTTTTCCGTTGACCTTAACGGGAACATTGCGCTCATTCGATGAAGCAAATGCAATCGGCTTGAAGGTGGAAAATTTTGCGTTGGCGTTTCCGCCATTGACCAAAATCTCTTTTAGGTTTGGATCGAGAGCTGAGTCAGGAGAATCGACGACCGGCGCGCTCGTGCCGGTGGTTTTTATCAAAACCGGCTTCTGATTCGTGTTTGGCGGACGCGGCAACGTCAGACTTCGGACTTCGGTATTGGACTTTTTTCGAAGTTGATCGGAAAGCGCCAGAGCTTCAGCAGAAGGTTGCGCAAATTTCTCCGTTATAATTTCCGCTTCTTCAAGACCCTTCTCACCCAAAAATTCTTTAAAAGCATTTGCTTCCTCGATGGTTTCTTTGAAGTCGCCGATTCGGACTGCGAAAGTTTCTCCCGTCAGCGCGCTGGAAACTGAAGTTTTTTCACCGGTGATTTCGCTGATTTCGGAAGCGAGCTGTTCGGCTTCGTCGCGAGTTGCGATATCGCGAATTTCGAATCGGTAGTTTTCGATCATCGGCGGAC
>DAITAB010000040.1:0-14736 GCA_036824525.1 Pyrinomonadaceae bacterium | reverse complement strand
CGCGGGCGGACCTTCAACCGGCGGAACATTTTCGCTTGCCTCAGGATTCTGGGGCGGCGGCGGAAATGCGGCAGCTCCGTTACGCGCGCCATTTGATTTTGATGGCGACGGAAAAACGGACGTGGGAATTTTCCGTCCCGGTCCGGCAGAGTGGTGGTTGCTGAGAAGCACTGCGGGCGTTTACGCGGCGCAGTTTGGCGCGACGACTGACGTGATCACGCCTGATGATTTCACGGGCGACGGAAAAGCGGACATTGCATTTTACCGTCCATCGACCCGCGAATGGTATGTGCTCAAAAGTGAAGATTCGTCGTTCTACGCATTTCCGTTTGGCGCAAATGGAGATATTCCGGTACCTGCCGATTACGACGGCGACGGTAAAACGGACGCCGCAGTTTTCCGTCCATCGGAAGCTACCTGGTACGTTCTGAAATCAACCGGCGGATATTTGATTCAAGCTTTTGGCGCGCCGACTGATATTCCCATTCCTTCGGATTATGACGGCGACGGAAAAGCTGACCTCGCGATCACGCGAATCAATGGCGCGAACAAAGAATGGTGGTATCAACGCTCGTCGAATTTGGCGGTTTACGCCGCGGCTTTCGGAACAACGGGCGATCGCGGCGTGCCCGGCGATTACACCGGCGACGGAAAATCCGACATCGCATTTTTCAGACCGAACACCAGCGAGTGGTACGTTCTTAAAAGTGAAGACTCAAACTACTTCGCGTTTGCATGGGGCGGAAACGGCGATATTCCAACGCCGGGCGATTACGACGGCGACGGAAAATTCGACGCCGCAGTTTTCAGACAGGCGAGCGCAACTTGGTTCTTGAATCGTTCGACTGCCGGAGTGCAGATCATCGGCTTCGGCGCACCAACCGATCAACCACTGCCGGGTGCATACGTGAGGTAAGAACGAAAGAGTGGAAATGTGAAAAAGTGAAAATGGAAACCCCAATCAACGAGTAGCTATTTTCCACTTGTGAAAACAAAGAGGGCGAGCCGAGTGCTCGCCCTTTTGTTTGTAGCGCAGGCTGCCAGCCTGCAACGATTGCGCCGCAATCGCAAACCATCAGTCACTCAAATCTTAAAACTTTTTCAAACGCTTTCGCGTTCGATGCAGGCTGGCAGCCTGCGCTCCGTTAACGAATCACTTTTTCTTTTCCAAAAGTTTCGATTTCAAGATCGGTTCCGTCAGTCGAGAAACTTATCGCTCCATTCTCGCCGGACGTCAAAACTTCGGCGCCGGAGTTTTTCCAACGCGTTACAACTTCTTCTTTCGGGTGTCCAAATGGAGAATTTTTACCGACGGAAATGATGGCGTAGTTCGCCTGCGTTGCTCTAACAAAAGAATCGATTGAAGAAGTTTTGCTTCCATGGTGAGCGACTTTTACAACATCCGAACGCAAATTCGTTTCACTTCTGATCAAACTTTCTTCCGCGTCATTTTCAATGTCGCCCGTAAAGAGAAAAGCCCTCGCGCCGAAAGTCACACGCAAAACCACCGAGTCGTTGTTTCGCCATTTTGAAGTCAAATAGTCGCGGCGTTCGGGCGCGAGAATTTCGACTTTCGCGCCGCCGATTTCCAGAATGTTACCGCCGCCGATAACGACACCGGGCGTTTTTCCTCTTCGAAGAGAATCTTCAAAGCGACGAAACTCCTCTTCGCCATCAGCTTGCCGCGCAATCATTGCCGCACCTACCTGGAAGTTCTTCGCAATATCCGATAAGCCCTGAATGTGATCGGCGTCGGCATGTGTCGGAAGAATGTAATCGAGACTGTCATACCCGCGCGCCCACAAAAACGCCGAGACGACATCTTCGCCGATACCTCTTACGTCCGGTTGAAATTTCTGTGCGGGTTCTCCTTCGCGGGAATAGGAGGGAGAATTGAATTCAATTTTTCCGCCGCCATCAATCAGAAGTGTTTTTCCATCCGGAAAAGTAACCAACGCCGAATCGCCCTGACCTACATCAAGAAAGTCGACGTGTAGCCGCCCGTCCGGATTCGGCTGCGAATATGGGTGAAACAACAAAACCGCAGCAACGACGAACAACAATGATACGGTTGAAAAAAATACCGGTTTCATAATATTTATCGAGGTTCTTAGTGCCAACGGTTTCCATATTTGAACCAGAATGAGCAACACAACCAACGGAACAAAATAGACAAAGTAGAGTGCAAAGCCGCTTCCGGAATAGTGTGGAATTCGAAAAGATGCCCAACCGCTTTCGATCAAAGGATCGCCGATGTGAATCAGGAAAGTGTTCAAAAGTTCGGTAAGTCTTATGAGCGGCAATGCCATCAACTCGCTGACTTGCGCGATCGAGATCGCCGCCAGTGCAACAAGACTTTCGATCGCAATCAAAACTCCCACCCAAATATTCAGGAAAAGTGCGGCAATCGAAACGCGATGGAAAAACACGATCATCAGCGGAAGCATCCAGAACTGAACGACGGCGGAAACAAGAAGCGATTCGAATGCATAACGAAAAATCTTCTGCAGCCTTTTTTCTTCCAATACAGATGCCCATTTCGTCTTGGTAAGTTTGCAACTCCAAACTGTAAGCGATTGTTCGAATTTCCAAGCGCGTTCGCTCCAATACAACATCTCGCAAAATGGCTTAGCGATGCGCGAAGAGCGCGGCGGAATAGGCGTTTCCGTTCGCGGTTGCCAACTTCCTATCGCGCGCATTTTTTCGATCAATGGAACTGCCATTCCCACAATCGCGATCACACAAACCGATGTGAGTTGAAACGATTGATTGAATAGATCCGAGGGTCGCCAAACGAGCAAAAGAAAAAGCGTGGCGCCAAGAGAATTCAGCGGCGTGGAGTTGCGGTCAATCACAGACGCGAAATGCAATATTGAAAACATCAGTCCTGCGCGAACGACCGGCGGATCAGCGCCAACTGCGACAACATAAAGCCACAGAAAAACATTGGTAGCGAGAAACACGATTAACTTCTTTCGGACAAAAGCGCGGAAGAGAAAAAAAGCCAGAGTGCCGATTATCGTGATCTGCATTCCACTTATTACGAGCACATGGAAAGTTCCGCCCTCGCGAAATCCTTCGCCCGTAGGTTTATCGATGAACTGATGATTTCCAAGCAGTGATGCGCTCAAAACTCCGGCTGTGCGCATCTCGAATCGGCTTCGAAATTCGTCAATGAGATTCTGTCGCTGATCGTAAACCCAACCGATCGGCGAGAAATTTCCCTCGGAGATTTTTGTGATAAATGCGACGTCTTTTACGGTTCCATTAGCATCAATATTTTTTTGGTCAAGAATCGTCTTCGCCGAGACAACTCCGGGATTTTGAAATCTCTCTTCCCTTCGCAACTGCGCGCGAAGCGTTACACGGTCGCCGGAATTTAGTTTGAGATTTTCAAAATATTGTTCTGAATTTGAAATCTCGGTAGGAACGTACAACCTGATTAGTCCTGAGACATCTCGTTTTTGTTCGCTGCTGCTGCTGGCTAATGACTCGGTCGAAACCGCAAGAAAATAGCCGCCCGGGAGCTCTTCGGGTTTTGCACGGACTATTCCTTCTATGAAGAATTCATTGCCTGAGCGAATCGCACCCGAATCGAAAAGTATTTTCAAACGATTTGGTGCAACCGAAAGCTCTTCCGAACGAACACAGAAACCGCCGAGCATCAGAAAACCACTTAATAGTAAACAAAGCGAAACGAAATGTTTGCGAAATACAAACGCGGAAACTGCTGAAGCTAGAGCGAGCGCCAGAAAGATACCCCAACGGATTTCCGAATTTCGCGCGACGAGAATTCCCGTTGCGAAGCTCGCGCAAATCAATACAAAAGGAAAATTTGTGAAGTGATTTTGATACTGCTGAGCCGGTGAGTGAGTCATCGACGCATTCTCTGTTAAAAAAAACTGTGTGAAGCGGAGGTAGTTTTCTAGTTATTGCTCTTCCGAGCTTTCCATCATCTCTAGCGCATCATAAGCATTTTGCAAAACCGGTCGCGCGCGCGAACTTCCGTCCATCTCGCCGATATAACCTTCGCGCACCATCGCATCGAGAATCGCGGCGGCACGTCCATAACCGATTCGAAGATGACGCTGCAGCAGCGATGTTGAGGCGCGTTTCGCGCTGATCACCGAGCGAAGTGCGTCTACGAATAGCGGATCTTTTTTACCAGGCAACTCGGTCGGATCTTCGAGCTCTTCCTGCGTCTTCGTGATCGAAGTATCGTATTCCGGTTTGCCTTGTGCTTTTATGTGATCAACGATCTTCGCGATTTCGCGTTCGTCAACAAAGGTGCCATGCACTCTTAAAATCTGCGAAGTTCCGGGCGGGAGAAAAAGCATATCGCCGCGACCGAGAAGACGTTCGGCTCCATTCGCATCAATGATCGTGCGCGAATCAACTTTTGATGAAACGCGAAACGAAATTCGCGCCGGGAAATTCGCTTTGATCAAACCGGTGATTACGTCCACTGAAGGACGCTGAGTCGCTAGCACGAGGTGAATTCCCACCGCGCGCGCCATTTGTGCGAGACGCGTAATGGAATCTTCCACATCTTTTCCCGCCACCATCATCAAATCGGCAAGTTCATCGATTATGATCACAATATAAGGAAGCGGTTTCCACGGTTCGCCATTGTCGTCAAGCTGCTCGATGGAATTTCGTCGCGCTACTTCAGTGTTGAAACCGTCGATGTTTCTTACGCCCCAGCCCGCGAGCTCTTTGTATCTTCGTTCCATTTCAACAACAGCCCACTTCAAACTCTGCGCTGCGCGTTTTGGATCGGTAATAATCGGAGTCGCGAGATGAGGAATGTCTGCATATACGCCAAGCTCCAATCGCTTCGGATCGACCATTATGAATTTCACTTGGTCGGGACGAGCCTTGTAAAGAATCGAAACGACAAGCGAATTTACGCCGACACTTTTTCCGGCGCCGGTCGCGCCGGCGATCAGCAGATGCGGCATCTTCGAAAGATCCGAAACATAATTCAAACCGTCGATTGTCTTACCGAGCGCGATCGAAAGCAGCGACGTTGAGTCGCGAAATTTCTTCGATTCAATTACGTCACGAAGAAAAATGGTCTCTCGTTTACCGTTTGGAACTTCTATCCCTACGTATGCTTTTCCCGGTATACGATCTATGCGAACAGATTCCGCCCGAAGCGCCAAACAAAGATCATCGGCGAGCCCTGTCACACGCGAATATTTTACGCCCGGATCCGGTTTGAATTCATATGTCGTTACAACCGGTCCCTGAGAAATATTTACGACTCGTCCGCCCACATTAAATTCGCCGCACTTCTCCCCAAGCTCCTTCGCCGTGGCGAAAAGTTCTTCTTTTTCCTGCTCAACCGGAGGATTTCCCGGAGTGAGAAATTCCGTCAACGGTAAAACGAAATTTTCAAAATTCTGCGATACCGCTTTAATGGGATCGGGAATGGCTTCCGATTCCGCGTCGGAGGCAAAGGGTGAATCTTCAATCGGCGGTAAATCGCCGGTGTGTTTTACGGGTGAAATTGAAATCGATTTTGCGTCGTCGGTTACGGTTGCTTTTTTCCGTTTTACCGCATTGCGCGCGAAATCCGTCAGCGACCCAATTCCAATGTCGTCTCCCGAAGCAAGTTCTTCGCGTCCGTTTCCGGAAGCGGAAGCAGCCTTGCGTCGCACTCGCGGCGCTGCGATTTCCGTCGAGGGAATTTCCTCTTGGTTTTCAAAGGTCTCGATCTCGCCGATGGTGATGGTCGGTTGCGCGTTGTTTTCAATCACGGCGGGCGCGCGAAATACTTCGCGACGTCGCCGAAGTCTGGCGAGCGCGTTTTCCTTTTGCAGATTGCGCCACACCCGAAAGCGTTCGGTATAAGAATTAAGCGAACTCTCGAGTCCCGAAGTTCTCCAGAAAGATCCGAGGATTTTCTTCAAAGAAACGTCGGTAACAAGATATAGCGCAGAAACAAATAGCAAACTCAATACCAACGAAGCTCCAACTCCGCCGAGCATCCAGGCGAATCCGCTCGCAAATGCAGCGCCGATGATGCCGCCGCGAAATCCCAACATCGTGGAAAGTCCCGCCATTGAAACGAAAAACAGCACATATCCAATAACGCGCCATTTCGTGGTTGTAAATGTCAGCGAGCGAAAACAGCGCCATGCAACTAATGCCAGCATGACCGGAAAGAAATAAGCCGCGAATCCGATGACTTGGAGAATAAGATCGGAAAAAACCGAGCCGACTATGCCGGTCCAGTTTTTTATCTCGCCTTCAGTGCTCGTATTGAGAGACCAATCGCTGGGCGCGTAAGTCACCAAGGAAAGGAAAACCATGATCGCAAAAGCGAGAATTGCGAAAGCCACGATTTCGTTCAGCCTCGAATGCGGTCGCGTTTCTTTGATGTCGTTTATCTCTTCGTTTGCCATCGAACAAAAAATTTACGTCTCCAGCTTACTTTCAACTGCCTTTCGCATCAACAAGAATTCCTTGATAAAGATATCGATATCACCATCGAGTACGGTTTCAACATCGCTACGTTCGACTTTTGTGCGCGTATCTTTCACCAACCGGTAAGGATGCAAGACGTAATTTCGTATCTGAGAACCAAAAGCGATGTCACGTTTACCGGCTTCAAGTTCTGCGGAGTCCGCTCTTCGTTTTTCAAGTTCAAGTTCGTAAAGCTTCGAACGCAATACCTGCATCGCAACGGCACGATTCTGAATTTGCGAGCGTTGATTCTGACAAGTAACTACGATTCCCGAGGGAAGATGTGTAATTCGAACCGCGCTGTCAGTCACATTTACGTGTTGCCCGCCGGCGCCTGATGAACGATATGTATCAACTTTCAAATCTTTGTCAAGAATTTCTACTTCAATATTTTCATCAATCTCGGGCGAAACGAACATCGAAGCGAAACTCGTTTCGCGACTTCCACCCGAATTAAAAGGCGAGATTCTAACTAACCGATGAACTCCCGCTTCGCACGATAACAGCCCGTAAGCATATTCACCCTCAACGCGAAATGTCGCCGATTTCAGTCCCGCTTCGCTTCCCGATTGCTCATCGAGGATCTCAACTTTGAAGCCGTGTTTTTCCGTCCAGCGAAGATACATTCTTAAAAGCATTTGCGCCCAATCTTGCGCATCAGTTCCACCTGCGCCCGATTGAATCGAGCAGATCGCGTTGTTTGCGTCGTTCGGTCCGGAAAGAAGTATCTCCGTTTCGGCGGTTGAGAGTTCAATCTCGAGCTTTTCGATGAGCGCGCTTAACTCATTCAATGAACTTTTATCGGTCTCGGCAAATTCAAACAAGACTTCCGCATCGGAAACCGAAGTTTCAAAATTTCTCTGACGCGAAATCGCTCGCTCAACCCGACTTCGTAGCTGAACGATCTTTTGCGCCGACTCCTGATCATTCCAAAATTCCGGAGAAGAAATTTGCGATTCTAGTTTTTCAAGTTCGCGCTGCTTTGCGGGAACGTCAAAGAAACCTCCCGAGTTGGCTAACCTTCTCTTTTATCGAATCGAATTTTGTGTGCAGTTCATTTAAATCCATAAAATCGCAATACCGAAACGCAAGTGTGAAAGAGCGTGGAAAATCTCTCAGCCGAAACGCGAGTGTCAACGAGCGCGCCAATAGAAACGCTCGATAACTGCAGGGTTTCCCACTCTTAGTCGCGTCTTCGCCCAACTAAGCTCCAAAACAACAACGCAATTGTCAAAAGCGAACAAAGCCACGCGAACCATTCACCGTATCGAACATAAATCGTCTGATCGCCATCCGATTTTGAAATGCTCCAAACCCTTGTCGCTTCCGTGTAAGATTCCGCCGCGTCCAAAACCGCGCCGTGTTCATTTATGTATGCGGTGATTCCAACATTCGTCACACGCAAAACCGGACGATTTGTTTCGACCGCACGAAAAATCGCGTTCGCGAGATGCTGTCGAAGAACCGGAGTCGGACCGAGATAGCCGTCGTTCGTCATTTCGATCAACGCGTCGGCGCCGCGGCGTACATATTCGCGCGACAGCTCGGGAAAATGCGACTCAAAACAAATCATCACTCCCGCATTGGCGCTGCCGAAAGAGAGCAAATCGTATTCACTTCCATGCCGAAAATTTCCGACCATTGCGGGGACAAGTTTTGAAAGTGGGTCAGGCAACGGAACAAATTCGCCAAACGGCAAGAGGTGAATCTTATCATACTGCGCAATCTTTTCGCCGCGCGAATTTATCATCACCGCGGAATTGAAATAACCGTCATTCGTTTCGTCCGGCTCCGCGGAATTGAACAAGAGCGACACATTATTCTGCGACGTGAATTCGCGTGTAAACTGACGGAATCCCGCGTCTCGTTCATACATAAAATTCATCGGCGATTCGGGAAAGATTACCGTCACGGGAATTTCCTTTCCGAAGCGTTCGAAAGCAATGGATAGTGCGCTTTTTGCTTGTTGTAAATGCTCGTCGAGTTCTGCGCTTCGCTTTTCGTCGTTTAGTCCGATCATCGCTACGTTCGGTTGGATCGCCACAATAGCCGCGACGGGAGCTACCTTCGCTTTCTCCTCTTTCGATATGAATATGCCCGCGCAGAAATAAACGCCCAACCAACCTATCAGTCCCAAGGTTGACACTATTAACGATCGACGATTTTTTGCGGTAGTAATAAACGAAACGATCGAGTTTGAAGAAACAACAAAGAATCCGACTGCGAAAACCCCGCCGAAACCTGCCGGAAAAATTATCTGATGAACATACGCCTGCGAATAACCAATTGCATTCCAATTATTACCGGTGATGCCAAAACGCAGAAACTCAAGCGCAACCCAAACGAACGGCGCTGTGAGATACGCACTCCTTCCGATGCGCTTGAAGATATTCGCAAACACAATGGCAAATAATCCCGTAAAGATTGCCGCGATGGCGCAAGCGCCAAGAACGAGAAGATTCGCAATGACCGAAGGAACGCCGCCGTAATGCGAAGGCGCGAAAGTGAGCCACGAGCAAGTTCCGAAAAAGAAGACAACTCCCCAAATCCAGCCCAACAAAAAGGCAGGAAACAAAGCAGAGTTTTCGCGAGTTATCGCAATGAAAAGTGGAACGAGCGCGACCCACGCGAGAAACCACAAATCGGAATCCGGAAACGCGAGGACAAGTATCAATGCGGAAACTGCCGAAAGGAGTATGTTGATCGGCGAAGGAAATATTGCTGCGTTTCTGACAACGTTCACATCGAGAGTTTAGCGTGAAAGATTTGCGCAGGCTATGTTCGAATCGAACGAAACTCTCCATCAGTTTGACGATCAATCGTCATACCGAAAGGTCAATTTGAATGAACTCAAACAAATTATGTCATAGGCGTCATGACGATTTTTGTCATTCTGACGCGTAACGAGATTTCAGAACTTCGAATATTCGTAACGTTGAAAAGTAAAACGGTTCCATGATTCAAACTGATTGATAATTGCCGGATGTATTGGTAAATAGCCCCAAAATGAAGGTGAGCCTGACCATTTCTGATCAGGCTCATAATAGGTAGGACTACTGAAGGAACGCTCGGAAGGTTAGTCAAGCGCAGTGGCAAACCGCGCTCGGAGAAGTGTTGGCGGCGGGGTCTTGTCTTATGAAAACAAGCTAGCCGGTTCTGGTTACTGCATATTGCGTGCCAAATGTTCTTCGGACCACGAAAATCAGCAAAAAAATTGGAAATTTCGATAAATGAGTGTCTTGGGTAAGGGTTTTTAAGAAGCGATTGCCCGGTTTGAATGGTAGGAGAGCGCAAACGGAAACGGCTTTACACTATTTCGAGCACCTTTCAACCTGTCGCTGAAGTGCGAGAACTTCAGAATTCTCGGGCGCGATTTCTGCAGCCGAACGAGAGAAGTTCTGCGCTGCCAAACAATCCTTCTTTTCGAGAAAAATCTTGCTCAATGCGAGGTGTGCTTCGAGCAGACTGTTATCCCAGAACAATGCAGTTTTGAGCGCGCTCACTGCCTGTTCCAAATCTGCCCGACGAATGTGAATATTTCCGAGTAACAGGTATGCTTCGCCGCTCATCGGTTCGCTCGCGAGAACTCGTCGCAGAATCGACATAGCGTCGTCATCCCTGCCCGCCTTGTAAAAACTCCGCGCTTGAGCCAAAAGCTCTTCGCTCTCGCTAATAGGAACCTTTGCTATTGCTCCGGTATTTCGCTTGGAAAGAACTACGCTTACGAAATCCTTTCGCGGCGGCTGCTTCACGCGCAAACCGATTCCGTCTACCGATTGATTCTTTTTGTATTCGACTTCGAGTTTTGCATAACGATTTCCCGTTTCGAGAAACTTCCGCGCTTGGTTATCCGCCTCGGCGGATTTCACATTCCCGAGTTTTTCCATCGCTTTCGCTAAAAGGAAGTAAGCCTCTCCGTCTCGTTGATTGGCGGAAATCACGATCGAACTTAGCTGTTCGATCGTCTCGGCGAAATTATTATTAACGAAAAACGCCAGCCCCAAATTAAAACGCGCGTCGGCATCGTCGGGATTCGATTCGGTTGCGCGTTTCAACAAACCAATGCCTTCCTCAAGAAATTTCGCCGCTTTAGCTTTATTTTTTTTCTCCGCGCGCGAAGCCTGAACCGAAATGGCTCCAAGCGTGTTATAAACGCTGGTAAGTTTTAAGTCATCCGCCAAAGGCACCATCACCCCGAGTGCCTGTTCGTAATTTCCTAGCTGCCAGTGAATCAATCCGGTGTAGAAAGCCGCTTCCGGATAACGGGAATCCTCCGAGGGAATTCGGGAAAAGTATTCAATCGCACCATCGAAGCTCTTCCGAGCAAGAAATAAATGACCAAGCTCCAGCGCGGCATCCGGATAGGTTTCGCCGGATCGTGCATCCGAATAGAGTCGAAGCGCGTTTTTGAAGTAATTTTCGCGCAATTGAACTTCTGCCGGTGGTGTAAGCAGTCCTTTTATATAGGCTTCAAACGCGCGTGGCGGAACTTTATTTGAAAGCTCGATAAAGTGATTTTGAGAAAACGCAAGCGACGATCTATCGCGTTGGTAAAGAATTTGATATGCAAGCTGACCATGTATCTTCTGAAGCTCAGAAAGCGCATCGCTTAAATTTATTTCGCGTTTGATTCGTCGCCCGTCAGCAAGTTGTTCGCTTACGAATCGTCCTTCATTAACGCGAATCACGTTTGCATCGACTTTTATTTTTGCACCGATTTCTCCCTGAGCCGGAATGATGTTGTATTTTCCGGCGACCAGCAACGAAGCGTTACCTTCGCGCGCGAGTTTTAAAGATGTCGCCAATGAAGGAAGCGCCGTAAGCGGAACGCGCAAACGCTGCTGAGTGAGTTTGCGTTCATCGTTGCTTACGACATTTAGCCCCGGCACACGCAAAAGACCGGTAAGCGCATCGGCAAAACTTTCTCCCACCCAATTAAATTCCGGCTTCCCCGAAGTGTTTTCAAAGGGAAGCACCATTATTGTGTCGTAATTGTTCGCGGTTGTTTGTCCGAAAATGGACGCGCAAAACGAAATTACAAAAACCGATGTTATTACCAAACGAATCATTGAGCCTCGCGAGTCATAACCATCAAAACAAAAAATCCGCCTCAACCTCAAGTAAACAACATCGAGTTTGATGCGAATCTTTGAAAAAAAGATGGTAACCGGTACGGGATTTGAACCCGTGTTGCCGCCGTGAAAGGGCGGTGTCCTAACCCCTAGACGAACCGGTCACAAAATCGTTTCGAGTCGGAAATACCAGTTATAAAAATCAAAAATTCCCGTCAAAAAACGAATAGCAAGGTTAGCTTACGCGATTCGAGTCTGTCAATCGCGATGCGCGCAAATTCATTCCGCCTTATCAAACTTGTATCGCATTATTCGTTTTCCTATCATTCAGTCACACAAAAGGAAAACTAATGCCCGACAGCAAACCAAAACGCATCTTTCTGATCGACACGATGTCTCATGTCTTCCGCGCATACTTTGCGCCGATGGGTATGCGACAAGAGCCCTTGCGCAATAGCAGCGGACAAGTAACCCAAGCGGTCTTTGTTTTTACAAACATGCTGCGCAAGCTTCTCAACGACGAAAAACCCGATTACATCGCCGCCGTTTTCGATGGACCAGAGAAAACATTTCGTCACGATGCCTTTGAAGCATACAAAGCAAATCGCGCCGAGATGCCCGATGAACTTTCGTCGCAGATGCCATATATCGTTCGCGTCTGCGAAGCATTGAGTATTCCGATTCTGATTCAACCCGGCTTTGAAGCCGACGACATCATCGGAACGCTCGCGAAGGAAGCGGCGAAAAAGAAAATTCAAACGGTGATCGTCTCCAACGACAAGGATATGTGTCAGCTCGTAGAAGATCCGCTGATTGTTTGTATGCGACAGAATTCGCAAAATATTCGGCGCAAAGTTCCGGTGCCGCCGATTGAATGGTGTGATGAAGCGTGGGTCGAGAAGAAATTCGGCGTGCCGCCCTCGAAAATTATCGAGCTACTCGGATTGATGGGCGACTCGGTTGACAATATTCCGGGTGCGCCCGGAATCGGCGAAAAAGGCGCGCTGAAACTCGTGCTCGAATATGGCTCGATCGAAGGCGCGATGAAAAACGCCGAGAAAGTTACACACAAAACTTATCGCGAAAGTTTAATGAACAACCAAGACTTGATTCGTCAGTCGCTCGATCTTGCAACGATTCGAACGGATGTTCCGATTAAACTCGATCTCGATCAACTCAAACATCGAACTCCCGATCGCAAACTCGCGTATGAGCTTTTCAAAGAACTCGAATTCAATACGCTCACACGCGAATTCGCCGATGCCGCCCCGATCTTCGACGAAACAACCTCCGGCGGCACGAGCAAAGCGACTTACAAAATCATTCGCAAAAAAGACGAACTCGAAAAACTCGTGCGCGCGCTTTGGGAATCCGAATATTTCAGCTTTATTTGCGACGACGCGAATTCCAAACCGACTGCGAGCTCTTTTGATGTTGAACCTCCGATCGGTGTCGCGATTTCAAATGCGAATGGAGTTGTGTATTACGTTGACCTAAAAGATTTCGAAGGCGGAAGCGAGGAAGCTATAACCCAGTTGCGCGATCTATTTTCGAATGGCTTTCTCGAAAAAGTGTCTCACGATTACAAACGAAATCTCGCGCAACTCGCCAAACTCGATATCACACCGGAAGCTGTAAAAGACGACACGATGATCGGTCCTTATCTGCTCGATTCGAGCCGCACTCACTACGAACTTCCGGCGCTTGGACAGGCCTATCTAAAACGCGATCCGGTTACTTTCAAGGAAGAAGACTTCTCCGAATCTCAATGGAGAACCTGCGAAAATGCCGATGTTACATTTCAACTTGCGCCGGTTTTGCGTAAGCGAATTGAAGCCGACGATCTCGAAAAACTTTACGAGGAAATCGAGTTGCCGTTGATTCCGCTTCTTTTCCGAATGGAACTTGCAGGAATGAAAGTTGACGCCGCCGCTCTGCAGAAACTTTCCAAACACATTTCGAAAGAACTTGAGAAAGTTCAAAAAGAAGTCTTCAAACTTGCCGGACATGAATTCAATATCGGCTCGCCAAAACAGGTCGGCGAAGTTTTGCAGGAACTTAATATAGATACGGGACGCAAAACCGCGACCGGAAAAGTTTCCACTAGCAAAGATATTCTCGCCGAACTCGCCGAGACTTATGATTTGCCGCGTCTCGTAATTGAATTTCGCGAACTCGATAAGCTTCGTGCAACTTATGCCGACTCGCTTCCCGAAATGATTTCTTCCGACGGAAGGATTCACAGTAGGCTAAATCAAAATGTCGCAACAACCGGACGACTCAGTTCTTCCGATCCGAATCTGCAAAATATTCCCGTGCGCACCGAACTCGGGCGCGAAATCCGCCGCGCTTTTGTCGCGGAAAAAGGCTTTAAGCTTATCTCAGCCGATTATTCGCAGCTCGAACTTCGCATACTCGCACACGTAACTCGCGATCCCGTGATGCTCGAAGCTTTCAAAAAAGGTGAAGACATTCACGACAAAACCGCGCGGCTTGTTTTCGGTGCAAAGACCGATGCGGAATTAAAAGAGAAACGTCGCTTTGCGAAGATCGTAAATTTCGGAATCGCTTATGCGGTTGAGGCTTATGGTTTATCGCAACGCGTAGGAATTTCGCGCGCCGAAGCGAAGAAAGTTATCGAGGATTATTTCAAAACGTATAAAGGAGTGCGCCATTATATGGACGAAATTCCGGTCGAGGCGCGCGAAAATGGATTCGTAACTTCTATCTATGGACGCCGGCGTTATCTTTCCGGAATCAACGATCGTAACTTCAATGTGCGTTCGCGCGCCGAACGCGAAGCGATCAATATGCCTATACAAGGCACGGCCAGCGACATTATGAAAATCGCGATGCTGCGCGCCGATGAAGCGCTGCGCGAAGCGAAACTCGAAGCAAAAATTATTATGCAGGTTCACGATGAACTACTGGTCGAGGCGCCGGAAAAAGAATTGAAACGTGTGACGGAAATTCTCAAACACGAAATGGAAAACGCCGCGAAGCTCGATGTGCCGATAACGGTGGAAATCGGAAGCGGCGATAATTGGATGACCGCGAAGTAAATTTTACCTAGGCTACACAAACGAAAAAGACGAGTGCCCAGACTCGTCTTTTTTCATCACGATTTTTGGTGGAGTAGAGGAGGGTCGAACTCCTGACCTCTGCATTGCGAACGCAGCGCTCTGCCAAACTG
>DAITAB010000039.1:9845-14937 GCA_036824525.1 Pyrinomonadaceae bacterium | reverse complement strand
GTTTCCGCTGCCAACATTCCGCTCTTCATAGCCGTGTGAATACCTTTTATTCGCTGTGGATTTAAAAACGACGCACAATCGCCAACGAGAAGAACGCCATCAGCATAAAGCTGCGGCATGGTGTTCCATCCACCGGAATTGATAGTCTTCGCTCCATAGCGAATCATTTTTCCACACTTGAGAATCTCCGCGATCGCTGGATGAGTCTTGAATTTCTGAAATTCGGAATGTGGGTCAATGAGTGGGTCAACATAGTCGAGTCCCGTAACGTACCCGATGCTCACAATGTTGTCCTTCATTCCGTAAATCCAACCGCCGCCGTATGTTTGGGTGTCAGACGGAAAACCTAGCGTGTGGACGACGTGTCCCAAAGGGAAATTCCCTTCCGGAACTTCCCAAAGTTCTTTTACTCCCAAAGAAAAAACCTGCGCTTCTTTTCCTTCATTGAGTCCCAGGTAATCGGTTAGTTGTTTTGCGAGCGAACCGCGCGAACCTTCGCCTAATATCGTTACCTTCGCCCGGATATCTACCCCCGGTTCAAAATTTTCTTTGTGTTTTCCGTCTCGGCCGATTCCTTTATCGCCAGTCCGAACTCCAACCACCGCATCTTTTTCATCCAGTAAAAGCTCCGTTGCCGGAAACGCTGCGAAGATATCGATTCCCGCTTCTTCGCATTTTTCCGCCAGCCACTCACACACGCGGCTCAAACTTACAATGTATTTACCCTTATTTTTCAGTGGCGGAGGAGTGATCGGCGCGATGAATTTACGTCCCTTGGTCAGATACCACGCGGCATCGCTCTCCACCCGCGCATCTACGGGACAGCCCTGCGCAAGGAAATCCGGCATCAATTCCTTCAAGGCGCGCGTGTCCATCACTCCGCCGGAAAGAATATGCGCGCCCACCGTAGCGCCTTTTTCAAGAATCGCAATGCTTATATCGCCGAGTAATTCTCCTTGACGTTTTCCCGAAGCGATTTCTTCATCGTGTAATGCTACAAGTTTCTTAAGGTGCAATGCCGCCGCAAGGTTTGCCGGACCGGCACCAACCATTACTACGTCGACCTCAAGCTGCTCTCGTTCAATCATTTCCACCTCACAAGTCTTCAAGACTGAATGATCATTCAGGTTGAAGAATATAGCATTCACTACCTGAATTCGCTAATTTTGGGCGGACGCTGAGGAAGCCCGAAATTGGTTGGACGGAAACAAAGAAGCGACGATGTAACTCGTCGCTATGCCACATTTGAGCCCTTAGAAGCGGGCAAAACTCAAAAGATTTCTTCGTTAGTTCGCGTAAGGTCGTGGAAACTCGACCACCACTGGCTTCGGTGGGAGTTTTGCGCGTAACCTTCGCTCGTTTGCGGTCTTCATTATTTCGCCCGAATTATTTCCGTCTTTGAAGAGAGTCGCGATTCCGTAGTTGAGCTTAATTTTCATCGTCCGCTTGGGAGCAACGTCAAACGCATCGAGCTCAAAAACGTCTACAATTCTTCCTTTGATTTCTTCCGCGGTTTCAGCAGTTGCAGTCGGAAGAACAATGAAAAACTCGTCTGCTACAATTCGGGCGACAAAGTCCATCCTGCGAAGCAACTGACGCAAACGATTTGCGACAAATACGAGTGCGCGATCGCCGGTGGCAAATCCATATTCATCGTTAATTTGCGAGAAACCGGCAATGTCGATCGAGAGCACCGAAAGCGGGCGGCGTTCTTTATAGCGAATCGATTCCGCGATGCGATTTTCAATCACGACGAAAAACGCCCGTTCATTCGGAAGCTTGGTAAGCGAATCCATATTTGCGCTGGCGAGATTACGCTCAAGCGCAAAAGAACTCAAGAATAGTTGGGATATGCGCGATGCAATTGCGTCGAAGAGTTTTGCCGAGTCTTGTGTAAACGCTTTCGCCTTCGAAGAATAAAGTGCGATTACGCCATAATTCGAAAGACCGTTTCGCGCAAGCGGAACCGCCATCGCCGAGCGAATATCACTTAAATCTTTATCGGGAAAAACCTGCTTATCGAAAACCGCGCCGTGATCAATGATCGGAGATCTGCCGAGATATGCCTTTCCAGCTAAACCTTTATTGCAGGCTATTACTACATCTACGAAATGCCCGATGTGTTCGCCGATTACATAGGAAACACGCAAATTCGTTTTCGTTTCATCTTCTACATAAAGTACGCACGTGTCCGCCGGTAGAACTTCCAAAATCCTGTTAGCTACCAGACTAAAAGATTCTTTCGGTTTCAGCGACGATGAAAAGAACGTACTTGTATCATCGAAAGCTTGGAGCTTTTCTTCAACGGTTGAACTCAAAATGGAACTATCGGAGCCGTGTTCGAATGCGGATTGTTTACGACGTGTCAAAACATAGATCGAAGCGGCAAGACACAAAATAAGAAACACCGAAACGGTTACGGCTTTTAGTCCGAAAGCAACAGGAAGATTGAAAAACACAAATATGCCTATCAGCGCGAAAACGACGATGGCGATGAACTGGACACTTGTCGGAATTACATCCAACAATATGGTTACAGCTTTTTTGTTTCGCATACGAGAGCGGGTTACGAAGAGAGGTAATCGGCAGGTCAGGTGGGGAAAGAGGAGCCCCAATAAAACGATAGCGTTTTGCTTATGTTTCCGTCAACTTTTTTGTTTGCTGGATTTCTTTAAGAAAGTCTGCGTCGTCTTACAGTAACGAAGCGGCGCAGTTTTGTTACTTTTACAGGTCTTCATATGTGAAAGTAAGAAGTTTTTCGACCGACCCAGACACTCCCCGTTTATTCTCGAAAAACGCCGAAAGTCGCCTCTAAAAAAATTTTCCAAAATCAGTATTTTTCGATTGACTAAAAGGCTACATCTCTTTATAGTTTCGTCTGTTCCTAAGAACATTAAGGCTTGGAACACGGTTGCTTCGGCAATCGGGATACTTTAATTCTTTGAGAAGACAGGAGAAAATTTAGATGAAGAAGACTTTGGTTCTTTCAGCCATCTTGGTGCTTGGTGCACTCGGAATGGCTTGTGACTCAGGTGCCCCGGCTAACACCTCGGCAAACAAAGCGGTTAATGCCGCTTCAAGCGCAGCTAATGCTGCTAACGTAGCTGCGAACGCAGCTGGTGCTGCTGCTAATGCCGCTGCTGGTGCTGCTTCTGCAGCAAATGCTGCCGGCGCTGCTGCCGGTTCTGCTGCTAACGCGGCAGGTGGCGCGGTAAATGCTGCTGCTGGTGCTGCTGGTAAAGTTGGCGAAATGGCTAACAAAGCTGGTGAAATGGCTAACAAAGCCGGTGAAATGGCAAACAAAGCTGGCGAAATGGCAAATAAAGCCGGCGAAATGACCAACAAAAAATAATTCCTTGTTGGGTTTTTATACTCTACGCACGCTGTCCTCGGACAGCGTGCTTTTTATTTTGCACCGGCACTGGATTCGATTTGAAGTTGACTCCGCAATTCCTCAACATTGGCGGTAGGTTTCTGACAAACAAAATTCTCGCACACGTAAGCCGTAGGTTTTTCTTTCAACATCAAGCGCCCTTCAAGCAACGGCAATTCGCTTGAAGCCTCACCGGATAGAACTGTAATTTTCCCGGGAAGATAATTCGCGAAAACTTCCCGCTCAAGTTCACTTCGGCGGGCACCGATTAATACGATCTCTTTGCTAGCGCCTAAATGAAATTCGAGCGATGCGAGTGCACGACCAAAAGCTCCGGCGTAACGCCGAATCTGCGTAGCGATCAAACGTAAAATGGTAACCGCATAACGCTCGTATTTTTCGTCCGACGTGATTTTCGTGAGTTTCAAAAAGACATCTGCCGCCACCGAATTTCCTGAAGGTGTCGCGTTATCGTAATAATCCTTCGAACGCATAAGTAGTTCTTCGTGGTCGATCGACGTAAAATAAAACCCGCCGGATTCTTCGTCCCAGAATTTCACGATCATCTCGTCAGCCAGACGCTTCGCCTCGTTTAACCAACGCATTTCGCCCGAAACCTGAAACAGTTCTAACAAGCCATCACACAGATTTGTGTAGTCTTCCAAGTAAGCATTTAGTTTTCCGATGCCATCTTTCCAAGTTCGAAGCAGTCTTCCCTCGATGCGAAGATTCGTCAAAAGAAAATCCGCATTCTCCTTTGCGATCGAAAGAAAATCCTCGCGCGCCAGAATTGCCGAAGCCTCAGAAAACGTAGCCAGCATCATTCCATTCCAGGCAGTTAAAATCTTCTCATCGCGAAACGGTTTAATTCGCTTCTCCCTAACGGCAAACAATTTTTCGCGAGCATCTGCAAGCAACTTCACGACGTCCTCGTTCGACTTTCCATATTTGGCAGCGAGGTCGTTGAGCGAAGTGACAACGTTGAGAATATTACGCTCCTCAAAATTCCCTTCTTCCGTTACTCCGTAATAAGCGCAAAACACTTCCGCCTCGTCGCCCAATATTTTTAATATTTCGGATTTTTCCCAAACAAAGAATTTTCCTTCGGCGCCTTCGCTGTCAGCGTCTTGCGTCGAAAAGAATCCGCCGCCCTCGCCGCGCATTTCGCGTCGTACGTATTCGAGCGTTTCTTCGGCAATTCGTTTGAAAAACTCATCCTTTGTAATTTGCCAAACATGCAGATAAATTCGCGCGAGTTGTGCATTGTCGTAAAGCATTTTTTCGAAATGCGGAACGAGCCAAACGGCATCCACTGTATATCGATGGAAGCCGCCTCCGAGCTGATCGTAAATTCCGCCGCGCGCCATCTCAACACAAGTTTTCACGACCATTTGAAGTGCTTTTTCCTCACCCGTGCGATGGTAATATCGCAAAAGAAACTCAAGCGCCATCGGAGGTGGAAATTTAGGCGCGCCTCCAAAGCCGCCATTGGTTGCGTCGAATGTTTTTGTAAAACTGACAAACGCCGAGTCGAGCTGGTCAAGCGAAAGTCCAAGCGGCGAAAACTCCCCGAGCCCGACTGCTCGGATTTCACGCATCATCTCCGTCGACGATTGAAGAATTTCTTCGCGACGTTCGCGATAAGCGTCCGCGATTCGTAATAAAACCTGTTGCCAACTCGGCATGTTGTAGCGTGGCGCCGGCGGAAAATACGTACCA
>DAITAB010000039.1:6037-9745 GCA_036824525.1 Pyrinomonadaceae bacterium | reverse complement strand
AACCTGTTGCCAACTCGGCATGTTGTAGCGTGGCGCCGGCGGAAAATACGTACCACCAAAAAAAGGAACTCTGTCAGGAGTCAGGAATACATTTAATGGATATCCGCCATGCCCCGACGTCATTTGGACGAACGACATATAGATTTGATCAACATCAGGTCGCTCTTCGAGATCGACTTTAATGCACAGGAAATTCTCGTTCATCACCTGCGCTGTTTTCTCGTCTTCAAACGACTCATGTTCCATTACATGACACCAATGACACGCGGAATATCCGATACTTAACAAAATAGGCTTATCCTCTATTTTGGCCTTCTCAAAAGCTTCATCACCCCACGAAAACCAATCGACCGGGTTAAAGGCATGTTGCTGGAGATATGGGCTGGTTTCTTGTGCGAGCCGATTCGCAAACTTAGGTTTTTGCATCTTGAAATCTTAACACCCGAAAAAGCGTGTTGTCTGTTCCGCCTTGAAAAAGCACTATTTTATTGAAGTAAATTCGGTAGTTTGCTATATTTATCGCGCAACAATGACTTTCCGAAGCACCGCAAAACTCCGACCTACAATTTCTCGCGCGAACTTGTTCGCCGGCGACTAAGGCTACTTCTTTCTCAACGCAGATTGCTCAAGCGGACATTGTTCGCTACGTCATCATCCCGAACGGAAAAATCCCGTTCGCTATCGAATTTGAGGAGAAAAAAATGAAAGCCACTATTGAATTTCGGAAGCCTATTATTAAAACGGAACTTCCCGGTCCGAAAGGAATCAAGATAATTGAAGCCGATGCACGATACGTTACGCCCAGTTATCCGCGCCCTGATTACAAACTTGTCGTAGAAAGAGCAAACGGTGTTTGGATTGAAGATGTTGATGGAAATGTATTTCTTGATTGCAATGCCGGAGTCGCTGTTTGTTCGACCGGTCATTGCCATCCGGAAATCGTAAAAACCATTACCGAGCAAGCCTCGTCGCTGATCCATATGTGCGGAACCGATTATTATTATCGGCACATGCCGGAACTCGGCAAAAAGCTCGAAGAAATTTGCCCAATCGAAGGACCAACGCGAACGCACTTCGCAAATTCCGGCGCGGAAGCGGTTGAAACTGCGCTGAAAGTTGCGATGCATCACACGAAGCGACAGAAATTCATTTCGTTCTTCGGATCGTTTCACGGCAGAACGCTCGGCGCGCTTTCCCTGACCTCGTCGCGCGTTGCGCAGCGACGCGGATTTATGCGGCAGGCATTGGACGTGATTCACGTTCCCTATCCGAATAAATTCCGACATTTCGCTACCAATCTTCCAACCGACGAAGCGACGATTACAAAAGACTGCATAGCCTGGATCGAGGAGCGCATCTTCAAGTCCACAACTCCCCCCGATGAAGTCGCCGGAATTGTTCTTGAGGTTGTGCAAGGTGAAGGCGGATATGTTCCGGCGCCGAAAGCTTTCGTTCAGGCGATCAGAAGAATTTGCGATGAGCACGGAATCGTAATGATCGTCGATGAAGTTCAAAGCGGAATGGGTCGCACCGGAAAAATGTTTGCGATTGATCATCATGGAGTGAAACCTGATGTGATGTGTCTCGCAAAAGGAATCGCATCGGGAATGCCGATGGGCGCTTGCATCGCAAAAGCGAGCATTATGAATTGGGGCAAGGGCGCACATGCGTCAACGTTTGGCGGAAACCCTGTGTGTCTCGCTTCGGCGCTTAAGACAATCGATCTTCTGCAAAACGGACTGGTCGAAAATTCGGCAACGGTCGGTAAATATCTGGAAGATGGATTGAATCGGCTAAAGGATAAATACGATTGCGTTGGCGACATTCGCGGACTGGGAATGATGCTCGGGGTGGAATTTGTCACTGACAAGAAATCGGTCGCTCCGAATCCTGAATTGCGCGACAAGGTCGAGATGGCTTGTTATAAACGCGGCTTGATCATCTTGGGTTGTGGGACCAATTCGATACGCTGGTCGCCGCCTTTGATCCTCACCAAGGAAAACGCCGAAGTTGCGCTTCAGATCTTCGATGAAGCTATTGCCGCTTCGATTTGATTTAGTTTGCAACACGAAACAAAGCCGCGAGTCGATTTCCGATTCGCGGCTTTTTTGGTGTCGGCTGAATCGTTATCCGCAATCAAACCGTAATCCCCGTTCCGTCGAATTTCGTAAGACTAAATCCATCGAAAACTTCGTTGTAACAAGATTTTTGTTCGCGAAGAATTCCGATAGCGATTTCCTCGCCAAGCTTTAGTGACTCGGTCGCGTCTGATCGCCAATGAACCCCTGCGATGTTTCTGCCAATTGCGACATTCGATGCAATCTTGTTTAGTTCGCCTCCAACCGTTAATGAATCGCCCACATACGGCAACAAAACTTGTCCCGTCGCATCGGGCACGACTGGATTTTGAATCACTGTCGATTCATCGAACCAAGCTTTCAAAATTGTCACGCATGCACCGGCAACCGTTGCGTGTCCCGCTCCATACGCGGGATGAGTTGGCGAACCCTCCGGGAACGCCATTGGCAAAAAAGCGTTTCCGGCGGGCATAAATCCGCCGAGGCGCGAAGCTGTGGAAAGCGAATTAAAAATTTCCTGGTGAATCGGATAGTTGGCGCCGTGATAAAGTGTGCGGTCGATTCTCGCGGCGAATACTTCCGGTCGTAATCTTCGATGAACCATCCATTTTTGATTCCAAACGGCTTTCAATGCGCGAGTCGCAACCTCACACAAAATCGTCGCGATATGCGGTCCTCCAAAAGTTCCGAAACCTTGTTGCGTTGAGGAATTTGCGTAGGGATTTCCGCTGTCGAAAGCTGCTCCCAGAGTTCCCGCCAATATCAAAAACGCCTGGAAGTAACCTTGAAACAAAACGTCGATATGTACCCATTGTCCGATGTCGCGCCCATTACGAATGTATCGCGATGTCGGGTCGAGAATATCTCCGCCCGCCGGAGAAATTCCATTCTGGACGGACAACCAACTTCCGAAGTCGGTCAAATAATTTGCGCCGCCGGAGCCGACGCCGAGTACCGTGCGAATTTTCTGGCTGACCTCGTTAGCGCCAAAAAAACACGGGAGATACCAAAACTGCGACATCGTCGGACCGGCTTTATCGCCCGAGGTCAATCCTCGAAACAAGAGATTTGGCGTGACCTGTCCGCCCGAATTTTTCGCGCCCTTGAAATCTGCGCCAAACAAATTCAGATCCGCGGCAGCCGCATTCGCGATGTTGTTTGTCGGATAATCTGTGAATGGAACATCGCGAAGTAAAGCCATCCAATAGTTTTCCGTAATCTCTGCGCCATTCTCACGACTAGCAAACTTCGGCGCCGGCGGCTGAATCAGCGTGAAACAATCTTTGCCTTCCAGGTCAAATGCCATTCCAGCCTGTGGATTGGTCAATTTCCGATCGCCACCCAATGGAATCTGTTCGAACATGGTCGGAATTCCCGTGCGGATCGCATCAAGTAGTCGATAGTATGCATCCGGCTCAACCTCACCGTTCGCCTGATGCGGTAGACCCTTGGAGTAACTTCCAATCTTGTTTTGGTAAAGGTCTTCGTCGCCATTGTTAGGACGATTGAAGAAGGGCGGAACGGGTTGGAAATTCGCTTTCGCGGCATTCACTCGCAATTGATACGCAGATATTGCCCGCTGTTGATAATAAGAATTACGCGATTCGCGGATTTGTGCGGAGACGGTGGA
>DAITAB010000039.1:0-5937 GCA_036824525.1 Pyrinomonadaceae bacterium | reverse complement strand
GGCGACTTTTTGGTTAATTCCTAGAAAAATACCAAGGTCGCATTATTACCATAAGAACTCCTTTCTCGGACGTGCTAAGTTCTTACACGCGGGGTGAACCTGTATGTTGGAACGCTGTTTTCCATGTGATAAAGTCACGATCATGAAGAGACGTGACTTTATCGCATTGACTGCCGGCGCGGCGGTCGTCTCAGGTTTTCCCTCGATTATCGGTTACGCAAAACCGCGTGAGTTTCCCTCGCTCCCTTACGCGGAAAATGCGCTCGCTCCGGTGATCTCGGCGCAAACCGTAAATATTCACTACAACAAACATCACAAAGGTTATTTCGAACCGGTGAACAAATTGACGGCGGGAACTGCACTTTCCGAAGCATCGCTCGAAGAAATTATTCTTAAGACTTACAAAGATAAGGCAAACCTAAACAGTCCCAGTCTTTTCAATATGGCTTCACAAGTTTGGAATCACACTTTCTATTGGAATTCGATGAAACCAAATGGCGGTGGAAAACCTTCAGGCAAAATACTGGAAAGAATAAACGAGTCGTTCGGCGACTACGATAAGTTCAAAAAAGAACTTGCTGAGGCATCAAATACGAATTTCGGAACCGGCTGGAGCTGGCTTGTTGAAAACAAGAAGGGAAAACTTTTGGTCATTAAAACGGAGGACGCCGATTCACCTCTAACGATGAAACTCAAACCGCTGCTCACCATCGACGTTTGGGAACACGCCTATTATCTCGATTACCAAAATCGTCGCGCGGCTTATGTTGATGCGGTGATTGATAAATTGCTGAATTGGGAATTCGCGTCGCAAAATCTAGATACTTGATTCGTTGAGTATTGCCGTCCGCGAACTTACTCATATTCATCGACGCAAATTCCGGGTTTGGGTCAAAGTCATTTGACGTTTACGAGTTCTATATAAGCACGCAGTCGTAATTTAGGATTGCATCAGCGAGGTCAGTCTGTTTTTTTCCAAACTCCGATCATGCGGATGAGAATTTCGTCGTGAAAATGGATGATAGCAATTTAAATCTCGAAGTTGAGAAAAACCGCAATCGCAGCGATGAAGGCTACGAATTAAGCATTCTCAGCTATAAACACCGCGAGGCGAAAAAAAACTTCATCATCTCTTCCGAAAAACACATCAGTCCAAGTTGTTGATTTAACAGTAGTAATCTCTCACTAATCATCCATTTCGGCGAGTTTCATTTCAGATAAGCCATTCAACCGTATTTCTTTTCGCAAGCCCGTGAGCTCTTTTACACGAAAACGGCGCGTTACTTGTTAGAGAGAAGTTGAACGTTTGGTAATACGTTTGAAACTGAACACGTCGGAGATTTTTCTACATTGTTTTGAGTTAACCAATCATTGCAATTTCGTTCAGTAACAATATTGCCAAATCGTCAACGCGAAAGGAGCGGCAATGATTTACAAAAGTCTCATAAAAACAATCATTATATCGGGCTTAACAATCGGCTTGTGTGTCGGTGCGGTTGCACAGAAGAAGTCCGGCGTCTCCAACTTAACTTCTTCGACCTGCTACCAAGGCTCCGAGACCTTCCTAGGAAATCGTGACGATCTGAGTGGATTGATGTACGGAAATTCTTTCGTGCTTCGCGGTGAAGGAGAATGGGATTCTCGTTATTTGACGATCTCAATCAACCACGGCACCTCATTCCACGGTCAATTTGTTTCCGGAGGTTCCTGGTCACTGGCGATCATCGATGCGAACGGTTATGTCGGAACAATTTACGGAATCGTGACCGATGGCGAAATTCAAAGCACAACCAACTTAAACGGAATTGACTCCGTAAGGATAGCAAGTCTTCGTTTATTGGCGACTGGTGGAGAAGGAGTATTTGAAGAGTCCCAAAAAAAACCGGTAGTCAGCGAGTTCGAGCTAACAACCAATACGAATACGCTTGAAACGACTGGTCGCGGATTAAATGAGTACTGATTTCGAAAGGCAGGAAGTCAATAGAAGTGACGGAAATGGGTAGCTCAATTTCGGCGAATGATTGGAGTGGATCGGTCAGAGCGGCAATTTTTACGACAATCATTCGCCGAAACTTGAAGGCAGTTGCAGCTGATTCGTTTTAACCTTGAGTGTCATCAAGCTCGCGCCTTTTTAATCTCTTCAATCAGAACCGGGACCGCTTCAAACAAATCTCCGACGATTCCATAATCGGCAATGTCAAAGATCGGCGCTTCCGCATCTTTGTTGATCGCTACGATCGTTCCCGCGTTTTTCATACCTACGATGTGTTGAATCGCACCGGAAATTCCCAGCGCAACATAGAGCTTTGGCGCGACGGTTTGTCCGGATGATCCAATCTGACGATCAATCGGTAGCCACTCGCTATCACAAATCGGTCGCGATGCGGCGAGATCGGCGCCGAGCACATCCGCGAGTTGCTGTGCCAATGCGATGTTTTCCTGTGACTTAATTCCGCGCCCAACAGCGACGATAATTTCTGATTTTGTGAGATCGACTGATGCCTTCGCTTCCTGGAATGGAACTTCCGGTTTCATTCGAACATCGCCGACTTCAACATTCATCGTTTCGACCGATGCGCTTCCCTTCGCCGCATTGTCGCCGCGATATGCGCCCGATTGAAACGTAACGAAAAACGGCGCATCGCCTTCAAGCGTCACGTCAGCATCTAATTTTCCGAGAAAGATTCTGCGCGTGAAAACGAGTTTGCCATTTTCATTTTTGTAACGAATGCAATCACCAAGAACTTCGCGTCCGAGGCGCGCCGCGACCTTCGGAGCGAAATCGCGTACCTGATATGTGTGCGACATCACGACGTATTTCGGATTAGTCGCTTTGATGACTTGTGTCCACGCCTCCGCGTAAGCGTCCGGTGTGTAAGTTCCGAGCTTTTCGTTTTTAGCGACGATGACTTTTTCGAGATCATACGACGCGATTTCTTGCGAAAGCGCGCAGTCTTTGTCGCACGGAATAACCGCCGAAACTTTCAGACCCAAGTCTTTGCCGATGCTTTGCGCCGCAACAATCGCCTCGAGCGACGTTTTATTGAGGGTGCAATCTTTGTGTTCGATGAAAACTAAAATCATGTTTGCCAATTGTTAATCGTAAATAGCTAATTGTTCTTTTTTCGTTATCGGGAATTCCAGGTTCAGGATGGTTAACTTTGAACCTTGAATTTTGAACCTTGAACTCTTTCAACGAACGACGATCAAATTACTCTGACGTCGTCGCGCAGTTTTTGAACAAGCTCAACCGCGCCGCGTTTCGCGTCGCCGCCACCGAGGATCTGCGTTTGTTTTGTCTTCATCGGCATATAAACCTTTTGAATTTTCTGTGCCGAAGCGAAGGTCTCAACGACCGGTGAAACCTCTCTGATCTCTTTCTTCTTCGCTGCCATGATTCCCTTCAGACTCGCATATCGAATTTGCGAAATGCCCGACTGAATCGATACCAACGCCGGCAGCTGATAGGTGAACCATTGAAACCAACCGCTTTCGAGTTCGCGCTTCACACGAAAATCCGCGCTGGTGCGATCGACTTCGATCACAATCGTTGCGTGTGGAATATTCATCAGCTCGGCAAGAATCACGCTCGTTTGTCCGTAGCCGTTATCGTCTGATTGCAAGCCGGTCATTACGAGATCCGGATTTTCGTCTTTGATCGCATCGCGAATGAGCGTCGCAGTTTGAAACGGCGACAAATGATTTACACCTTCAACCACCACGTGAATCGCGCGATCGGCGCCGCGCGCCAAAGCATCTTTAATCGCGGTCTGTGCTCGTTTCGGTCCGAGGGAACACACGATAACTTCTCCCGCGCCCTTCGCTTCTTTCATACGCAAAGCTTCTTCAAGGGCATAACCATCGGATTCATTTGTAACGTAAGCGAGATCGGTTTCCTCGATCCACTTTTCATCTTTCGCAATACGCAAAACCGCGTCTTTGTTCGCGACCTGCTTCATCAATACAATTATTTTCATAAAAACTTATTCGGCAAACCTCTTGAATACGAGACACGCATTTGTTCCACCGAAACCGAAGCTATTGGACAAAACGCAGTCGACTTTGGATTCGCGCGCGCGATTCGGAACATAATCAAGATCGCAGTCGGGATCGGGTGTATCTAGATTCATCGTAGGCGGAAGCATATTGTTGTTTATTGCCAAAACCGAAAAGACCGCTTCGATTCCGCCCGCCGCTCCGAGCGCATGCCCGGTCATCGATTTTGTAGAGCTAACTGCAAGCTTCTTTGCGTGATCACCGAATACTTTCTTAATCGCCATGGTCTCGAACTTATCGTTATAAGGAGTTGAGGTTCCATGCGCATTGATGTAGTCGATTGCTTCGGGTTGAATTCCTGCATCATTCAATGCACGTTGCATTGCGCGTCGCGCGCCGGAGCCGGTTTCGTCCGGCATCGTTAGATGAAATGCGTCGGCGGTGTTTCCATATCCGATAATCTCCGCGTAAATTTTCGCGCCGCGAGCTTTCGCAAATTCCAATTCTTCGAGAATCATTATTCCCGAGCCTTCACCGATAACGAACCCATCTCGGTCGGCATCAAATGGACGCGAAGCTTTTTGCGGTTCATCGTTTCGCGTCGAAAGAGCGCGCATCGAAGAGAAACCTGAAACAGACATCGGTGTGATAGCGCTTTCTGCTCCGCCGCAAACCATCGCGACCGCATCGCCGCGTTCGATCACGCGAAAACTATCGCCGATGGCGTGCGCGCCGGCGGAACACGCCGTTGCTGTCGCGGAAATATAACCTTTCAATCCGTGACGCATCGAGACATTTCCCGCCGCGAGATTAACAATTGCGGATACTATGAAGAACGGTGAAACTCGGTCAGGACCGTGTTCGAGTAACTTTGAGTGTTCGCGTTCAATTGCCCAGAAATCGCCGATACCGCTGCTGATATATGTTCCGATTTCTTCTGCATTGGATTCATTAACGTCAAGACCGCTCATCTTGAGAGCTTCATCGGATGCAGCAATTGCAAAGTGAGTAAAAGCGCCCATCTTCCGCGCTTCTTTCTTTTCGATATAAGCGAGCGGATCAAAGTCCTTTACCTCGGCAGCAATTTTTACGCTGAATTTTTCAGTATCGAAGCGTTTGATGTAGCCAACGCCGCTCTTGCCTTCCAATAAAGCCGACCACGTATCGGCAACATTGTTTCCGCAAGGCGTGACCAATCCGAGACCTGTCACTACTACACGACGTTTCATAATTCCAATTCCAAGACGCGAAAATGAGAACCGCGCCCGGTGTTTTCAAAGGCGGAAACAACGGGCGCGTATTTGTATAAATTATTTCTTCTTGTGTTGTTCAACGTAGCTGTATGCATCGCGTACGCTTTGGATCTTCTCGGCGTCTTCATCCGGAATTTCGATGCCAAACTCTTCTTCGAACCGCATTACGAGTTCGACCAAGTCAAGTGAATCCGCGCCCAAGTCCTCGATGAACCGCGCATTTTCCGTTACCTCGGTTTCATCCACTCCGAGCTCATCAACAATGATTGTTCTTATCTTCTCCTGAACTGCTGTAGCTGCCATTTTATTCTCCTTGAAATTTCTAACTCAAAATAAAAATCAGATTGAACCTGACGACAATAATGAATCCTAAAAACTTTTTACCGCTTCACGCAAGCCGTCAGCCACCTCAAAATTAAAAGTCTTCACTTCGCGATTGATCTGTCTCACCAGACCGGAAAGAACTTTTCCCGGTCCAATCTCGACGAAAGTATTTACACCCGAGGTAATCATCATCTCAACCGACTCGACCCACCGCACGGGATTTGATACTTGATTAACTAACGCCTCGCGCGCGCGCTCTCCGCTCGAATTTGTTTCAGCCGATACATTTTCTACAATCGGCACCTCCAAATCCGCAAACGAAAACTCCCCAAGTAATTTCTCGAGCCGATCTTGCGCCGGCATC